>DASWMP010000001.1:0-10081 GCA_036399695.1 Thermoanaerobaculia bacterium
AGATTCCGCCGAATATCGGGCACCCGCGGGCACGCTGGCATTCAATGTGGGACAGACACTCTTGTCTGTCTGCGCCCGCAGGCGCCGGTTTCTAATCAGGCCATCAGAGTGTGTGCGCTCCGTTTTGAGACACCCTCCGTCCGCAACGCACTCCGAGATCACTCCGCGTCACTCGCGAGTTACCGATCGTCATCCGCGAGGTACGCGGCGTCACTCGGGGGGCACCGCGCGTCACTCGGGAGTTACGCGCCGTCATCGGCGAGGGTGCAGCGCTGCTAAAGGGATTACCGCGGGTGCTTCGGGGACGTCGGAAATTTGTTCGGGCGTTACCGGCGGTGGTTCCGGGACCAACATTTTTCATCCCGTCGTTACCGAAGGTCATCCGTGAGTGATGGTGGTGTTCTGATTTAGAACAGCAGCGTCCTGATTCAGAACGCTCGTGTTCTGATTTAGAACACTCGGGTGATCCGCGAGTGAACATTTGTGCTTCGCGGGTGAGCGCCGGTCATCCGCGAGTGATCAATTGTGCTTCGCGAGTGAAAATTTGTCGTCCGCGGATGATCGTTTTTGCTTCGCGAGTGATCGCCGGCAACTCGCGGATGACGGTTGGTTACGCCTGCGCTAGAGAGGAACGTCCGATAATTGGACGGAGTTGAAGGCATGCCACCGCGTCCGCAGCGGTCGAGATCCCTACAATACCCACATGCTCGCACTCCTGTTCCTGCTGCTGACCGCCGATCCGCGAGTAGAGATCGTCTCGGCGAACGACACGACCGTCGTCTACCGCGAGCGCCTCCCGCCGCAGGCGGTGAAGGACCCGGCTACCGGCACCACGAAGCTCGAACCAACCGGCACGGCCACACGCACCGTCCAGCGCAAGCCGCGCGATCCGAACGTCGTCTCGGTGCTGTTCCTCGGCAACAGCCTCACGTACTTTAACGAGACGCCGCGCATGACCACGCTCCTCGGGGCGAAGGAAACGCGCCCGTTGCGCACCGGCTCCGTGACGATCAGCGGTGCCACGCTGGAGCAGCTCTGGACCGAGTCGCCGGCGCCGGCGAAACTGTGGCAGGAGCATTGGGACTACGTGGTCGTACAGGAGCAAAGCTCCACGCACCGCAACGTCCCGCGGTTCGAAAAGTACCTGCAGATCTTCGCCGACGAAGCGCGCCGCAGCGGCGCCACGCCGCTCCTGTTCATGTCGTGGACGGCGCCGGAGAAAGTGTTCCTCACAGCCGCGAAGAAGACCAACGTGCGCGTCGTGCCGATCGGTGTGGCCTGGCGCGCGCTGATCGCCAGCGGCGCGTTCAAGCGTCTCGACTGGGACGGCCTCCATCCGAATCTCTACGGCAGCTATCTGATCGCCTGCAGCGTCTACGCGACCGTGTACGGCAAGTCGCCGGTGGGTGTGAGGCACACGGTCCCGAAGACGCTCGCTGACGCGGACGAGGAGTACGACGCGGCGCTCGTGCAGCAGACGATCAGTCCCGAGCAGGCGTTGCAGATCCAGCGTGCGGCGTGGGCCGCGGTCCAGAAGTTTCTGCCGGCGCACTGAAACGAAAGCACGCGGTCCTGCACTAACTGGTCGACACCATGATCGACCAGATGGATGAACGGCTACTCGCATGGGCGCGCAAGGTCGTGCCGGACGTCGCGGCGCAGATCGCACCGCCGCCGGATGACGAAGCGAATGCCGGCGTGCGCATCCATCTGCTGACGATCCAGCCGGTCAACGCCCCCCGGGGCGCACGCCGTCCACCGCTGGAGCTGACGCTCAGCTACCTCGTGACGACGTTCGCCGCCGACGCACGCGACGCGCACCGCTGGCTCGGCACGCTCGCTTTCGAGGCCATGTCGACGCCGGAGTGGCAGGTGGCGGACGAACCGCTGCCGGTCGACGTCTGGCGCGCCTTCGGTGTCCCGCCACGGCCGTCGTTCGTGGTGCGCATGCCCGTTCGTTTCGCCCGCGAGGAACACCTCGCGCCACCCGTCCGCAGCACCGTTCTGCAACTGCAGCAGGAGGATTGACGCATGCCGAGTTATCTCACCCCCGGTGTCTACATCGAAGAGCTGAAGCTCGGGCCGCGCACCATCGAAGGAGTGGGCACGAGCACGGCCGGCTTCGTCGGAATCGCGCCGGATCCGAACGCTCACCTCAACGAGCCCTTCGCCGTGACGAACTGGTCGCAGTTCGTCCGCGAGTACGCGCCTCCCGGCTCTGCCAGCACGCCGCTGTCGCACGCGGTGTTCGGCTTTTTTCTGAACGGCGGGCAGCTCTGCTACGTCGTCAACGTCGGCGCCGACGGCTCGCTCACGGGCGACGCCAGCGGGCGTCAGGGCCTCGGTGCCCTCGAAGCCGTGGACGCTGTTTCGATCGTTGCCGCTCCCGGCTTCGCCGACGCGGCGTCGTACGACGCGCTGCTCTCGCATTGCGAGCGGTTGAAGGATCGCGTGGCCATCCTCGACGCGCCGGCGGAGTTCGCGAATCTCGATCTCTTCACCCGCGTCGCCAGCGCCGGCGTGACGGCCCCGAAGCGCCGCCGCGAAGGAGGCGACGCACCGCCGGCCGCCGATTCAGGCGCAGGCGCCGGCGCGCAAGCGCCCGGGCTGCGTCCGCGCGTCTCGGATGGCGGCTACGGCGCGTTCTACCTGCCGCACATCGTCGTGCAGGATCCGCTCGATGCGAAGCAGCGCGTGGCCGTCGCACCGTCGGGCCATCTGGCCGGCATCTACGCGCGCACCGATGCGGAGCGCGGCGTGCACAAGGCGCCGGCGAACGAAGTCATTCGCGGCGCGCTCGGCGTCACCTACGCGGTCACGCACGCCGAGCAGGGGCAGCTCAATCTCAACGGCGGAAACGTCATCCGCGCCTTCGACGACAGCGTCCGCGTCTGGGGCGCGCGCACGGTGGCCGGTCCGGGCAGCGAATGGAAGTACGTCAACGTGCGGCGGCTCTTCGCCTTCATCGAGGAGTCGATTCAGCGCAGCACGCGCTGGTGCGTGTTCGAGCCGAACGACGTGCCGCTCTGGAACTCCATCATCCGCGACGTCCGGGCGTTCCTCACGCTGCAGTGGCGGATGGGCGCGTTCGTGGGAGCCACGGCGGACGAAGCGTTCTTCGTCAAGTGCGACCGCGAAACGAATCCGCCGGACGTCGTCGACGCCGGACAGGTCGTGACGGTCGTCGGCGTGGCGCCGGTGAAGCCCGCTGAATTCGTGATCTTCAGCATTGGACAGAGCGCCGGCGGCGCGGACGTCGAGGAGGGAAGCAATGGCTGAAACACAGAGAGTCGATCCTTACCGCGGATACAACTTCCGCGTGGAAATCGAGCGCCTCGGCGAAGCGGTCTTCAGCGAGTGCCGCGGCCTGGGTGCCACGATCGAAGCGATCCGCTACGCCGAAGGCCGCAGCCCGGTCGTGCACTGGGTGCCGGGCAAGGTCACGTACCACGAGGTGCACTGCCTCTACGGCCTCACGGCCGAGCCGAAGGTGTGGGAGTGGATGTACGAGGGGCTGGAGGGGAAGGTCACGCGCAAGAACGTGTCGATCATCCTTCTGGACGCCGCCGGTGTCGCCGAAGTGGTGCGCTGGGATCTCGATGCCGCCTGGATCACGAAGTGGCGTGCCGCCGCGCTCGATGCTCTGGCGCAGGAGGTGGCGATCGAGTCCGTGACGTTCGTCTACGAGAAGCTCACGCGCAAGGTCTCCGCCGCCGGCAGCAAGTAGGGAGAGGGGTGAGCCATGTGGCGCATCAGGATGGTTTTGCGACGCGTGCTGCGAGCCGCGCTGCTGCGAATGGCAGCGCGGCTGGGAGACGCGGCGCCCGCGGGCGGCCCGCCGAAGCACTGGCTGGAGAAGGTGCGCAAGGCGTCTCCGCGGTTCGTGGAGTCGGGCGGGGCGCAGCCGCCGGCGGAGCAGCCCAGGCGGCCGCCCTCTCCGGTGGAGGTGGCGCAGCGGCGCGCAGTTAGCGCCGGTAAGGCCCGTGGGAGCAATGGGACCTATGAGACCAATAGGACCTATGAGACCAACAGGACCTATGGGAGTGCTGAATCCAAGGATTCCCAGGAGTCCCATGAGTCCCATCTGTCCCATCAGTCTCATAGGTCCGATCGGCCTTTCCCCCCCGAGGCGTCTCCCGCACCCGAT
Source organism: Thermoanaerobaculia bacterium (assembly GCA_036399695.1). Lineage (GTDB taxonomy): Bacteria > Acidobacteriota > Thermoanaerobaculia > Gp7-AA8 > Gp7-AA8 > DASVEE01. The sequence goes on from DASWMP010000001.1 coordinate 4,148, forward strand.
GCTCCGCGCAAACACCACTGGCCCGAGCTCAACGACCCGCCGTCCCCCACGCGCAAGCGTCACCACCCGGAGCTCGATGCGGATCTCGAGCTGCAGAACTGGCCCGATCTGCCCGACCTGCCGCCGGCCGCGATCGAGGCCATCCTCTCGCTCGACGATCTCGACCGCCTGCGGCTGCTCGATGAAGAACAGCGGGGCTCCGCATGGAACGAGTAGCGTTTCTCGTCGAGCAGAGCGGCGTGCGCATCCCGTGCATGCTGAATCCGGAGAGTCTCGTGCTTCGCCGCTGGAGCGGTGTGCGCGCGCTGCGCAACGTCGGCGGCCTCACCGGCACGAAGGTGCTGAACGACGATCCGCTGCTGCACACCGGCGGCGGCACGACGGAAGTGCTGGTCGACCTGCTGTTCGACGTTTCGCTCGTGCAGAACCCGTCGCCGAATCCGGTGCCGCTCAACGACGTCCGCCTGCTCACGCAGCCGCTTTGGGCCCTGAGCGAGGACTCCGATCCGGCGCAGCCCGGCGCGGCGGTCGTCCGTTTCGTCTGGGGCAAGACCTGGAACATCCGCGCGATCATCGCCGCCATCGCCGAACGGCTCGAATACTTCGACGGCGACGGCGCCCCCGGCCGCTCGTGGCTGCGCATGCGCATGCTGCGCATCGACGACGACGGAGCGGGGGAGCAGACGATCGCCCCGCAGGCCATTCCGGGCGCCGAGACGCAGGTGGTGGAGATCCCGCCGACACCTGACTCGACGGCCGAAGAGGAGCCGCCGCAACGGCTCGACGAGGTGGCGTACCGCTTTTACGGCAACGCTGCGCTCTGGAAATCGCTCGCTGCCTTCAATTCGATCATCGATCCGTTCAACGTGCCGGCCGGCTTCGCGCTGCGCCTGCCGCCGATCGCCGACCTGCAGCAGGAGCCGCGATGAAAAGCCTCGGCGCGCTTCCGCAGGTCCGCCTCACCGTCGACGGTGCGCCACTCGATGCGGCGGCTTCGGCCGCGCTGGCAACCGTCCGCGTGCAGCAGCGGCTTTGCCTGCCGGCGCTGTGCGAGCTGACGTTCTCCGGGCAGACGGTGCTGACCGGGATCGCCGCGACGCCACTCTCCGTCGGCTCGACGCTCGAGCTGCGCGTCGAAGACGATGAGCTGCTCTTCGCGGGCGACATCACGGCGGTCGAGTACTCCTCGCGCGTCGACACCGGGCGCGTCATCCGGGTCCGCGCCTACGACGCGCTGCACCGCCTGCGGCGCGCACAGCCGGTGAAGGCGCATACGAACATCACCGCCGCCGCGCTGGCGCGCGAGCTCGTGGCACCGCTGAACGTGGACGCGGCCGAAGAAGGGCGGACGATCGAGCGCTGGGTGCAGCATCGGCAGAACGACCTCGACTTCCTGACCGAGGTCTGCGCCCGCTCCGGTCTCTACTTCGTCGTCGATGGCGACACGCTCCGCCTGTTCCGGCTGCAGAGCAGCGACGCGGTGGAGCTGGACCTGGGGGAGACGCTGCTCGAAGCGCGCATCGACCTGACGGAGCCGATCGTCCGCTCGGTGTCCGTGCGGGGCTGGGATCCGCGGCGCATCGCTACGCTCGACACGCTGCTCGAACGGGAAGAGGGGATGCTGGAGCGGACGCTCACGGACGAGATCGTGGCCGACACCACGCATGCCGAGGAGGTCGCGGCCGCGGAGATGGAACGGCGCGAGCTGGCGCTGACGCCGGTGTGGGGTGTGGCCATTGGCGACGTGCGGCTGCGTCCCGGCGCCACGGTGACCATCACCGGGGTGACGCCGGAGGCCAGCACCGCCGTCATCACGTCCGTCGATCACGTCCTGCAGCGGACGACCGGCTTCCGTTCCGAGTTCTCGAATCCGCTGCCGCAACTGCATCGCTCCGATCGCGCCACGGTCGCCGCTCTCGGCATTGTGAACAACGTCGACGATCCGGACCGCCTCGGGCGCATCAAGCTTCTGCTTCCGGCGTACGGCAGCGTGGAGACCGAATGGCTTCCCGTCGCCAGCGCCGGAGCCGGCACGTCGAAAGGCTTCATCGCCATCCCGAATGCAGGGGACCACGTGCTCGCGCTGTTCCCGCGCGGCGAGCCGGCGCAGGGGATCGTCATCGGCAGTCTGTTTCGCGACGTCCATCCCGATCCGTGCGTCCGCCGCTTCACCTTCATGACGCCGAACGGCCAGCGGCTGCAGCTCGACGACGAGCGCGACGCGGTGCGCATCGAGAACAAAACCGGCAGCTTCGTCGAGCTGACGCCGGAGCTGATGCACATCCACGCGGCGACGGACCTCGACATCGAGGCGCCGGGCCGGACCATCACGATCCGCGGCAAGAAGATCGACTTCAAGAGGGCCTGATGCTGCTGCTCACCATCGACGCGACCATCGTCTGCACACACGAGCTGGGGCACGTGAAAACGATCGCCACGCAGAGCCTCGTGTTCGTGGAGGGGCGCCCGCTCGAAGTGGACGACGATCCGGAAGGACGAACGATCGGCGGCTGCCCCAACACCGGCCCGGCCATCAAACCATGCACGCTGACGCTGGCCGTGCGCCAGGGTTACTCCGGACTGCTGCGCATCGACGGACGGCGCGTCTGCCTGGATACGGTCATCGGTTTCACCGACGGCACGCCGCCCGGAGCAGTGGACTACAAGGTGCGCAACGCCGGGCAGGCGTTCGTCTCGGAGAAGTCGCGATGACCCGCGGGGCGGAACCAGTTGGCAGTTGGCAGTTGGCGGTTGGCAGGGCAGAGGCGATCTCCGTCACCCTCCTCGCCGACTCCCTAACCCACCACTGCCAACCGCCAACTGCCAACCGCCAACTGCCTGATCGAGGTGCCTCATGACCCGCGCCTGGCGTTTCGCGCACCCCGATCTCGACCGCGGCGATGCCGGCCTGCACGTCTCCCCGACGGGCGGCGTGGAGATGGTCGAAGACGCCGACGCACTGCGGCAGGCCGTGATGCTGCTGCTCTCCACGCGTCCCGGCGAGCGGGTCATGCGGCCCGACTACGGCTGCCATCTCGACCGCATCCTCTTCTGGCCGAACGACAACACCACCGCCGGCCTGGCCATCCACTACGTGCGCCAGGCGATCGAGCGGTGGGAGCCGCGTGTCCAGATCGTGCGGCTCGACGCCGTGCGCAACGAGGCCGATCCGTCGCGCCTCGAGGTCCACCTCGAATACCGGTCGCGCGCCACGCAGCGCGGCGACGAGCTCCGCATCTCCATGGCCCTGCACGAAGGAGACATTACATGACGACACTCGCCCCTCCGAAGCTGGACGACCGCGGCTTCGACGATCTCGTCGGCGATGCCCGGCGTGTCATCGAGCGCCTCTGCCCCGAATGGACCGACCGCTCGCCGAACGACCCGGGCATGGTGCTGGTCGAGCTCTTCGCCCACCTCACGGACGTCATGCTCTACCGGCTCAACCGGTTGCCGCTCAACGCCTACGTCGAGTTCCTCCGCCTCGTCGGCGTGAAGCTGCAACCGCCGGCCGCGGCGAGCGTGCGCCTCCGCTTCACCCGCGAGCGCGGCGACAGTGTCGGGCAGATTCCGCGGGGCACGCGCGTGACGATCGCCCGTCCGACCGGCCCGTCGCCCATTTTCTCGACGGCCGACGCGGTGCGCCTCGATGCCGGCGCCAACAGCGTGGACGTGCTCGCGTATCACGCGGAGCTGATTGAAGGAGAGCTGGCCGGAACGACGAGCGGTCTGCCGGGCTTCCGCGTCACGGCCAAGCGTCCGCCCATCGTCGCCCCGACCGGCGATGGCCTCGACCTGCTGGTCGGCGTGGAGATGGGGCCGGCCGACGATGACCGCGACGCCACGGTCGTCGCCTTCGACGGCAAACGCTTCCGCATCTGGCGCGAGGTCGAATCGTTCGCCCTCGCCGGCGACGAACGGCACGTCTACGTGGCCGACCGTCTGACCGGCGTCATCACCTTCGCCACCGCCGCTCGCACGCGGCAGGACGACGGCACGCTCACCACCGCGCCGGTGGAACTGGCGGCCGTACCCCCGAACGGACGCCAGGTCCGGCTCTGGTACCGGCGCGGCGGCGGTGCGGAAGGGAACGTCGTCGCCAGCTCGCTGACCGTCCTCAAAGATCCGCTGCCCGGCATCAGCGTCACGAATCCCGCGGCCGCCGCGGGCGGCCGTGCGGCCGAGACGCTGGAGAACGCGATGGTGCGCGCTCCACAGGAGCTGTATTCGCTCGAGCGCGCCGTAACGGCTCGCGACTTCGAACGCGTTGTCATCCGCTCCTCCGGCGCCATCGCCCGCGCCCGCGCGGTGACGAGCATGGACGTCTGGCGGCACGCGCAGCCCGGCACCGTCGACGTCCTGATGGTGCCGCATGTGCCGGAGGAGTTGCGGAAAGGGGCGGTGACGGACGCCGTGGTGTCGCAGTACGCGACCGGCGAAGCACTGGCCCGCGCGCAGACGGAGCTCGACGAACGGCGCCCGCTGGCCACGCGTGTCCGCGCGGGCTGGGTGAGATACAAAGGGGTGCGCGTCGTGGCCAGCGTCGTCGTGCGCCGCGGCGAGGATCCGGTGCTCATGCGCGCGCGTCTCCTCGACCGGCTGCACGGCTTCATCACGCCGCTGCCCGGATCGGCCACGCCGAGCGGCTGGCGCTTCGGCGAATCGCTGCGCATCGGGCAGATCTACGACCTCCTGCTCGCCGAGCCGGGAGTGCGCTACGCCGATGACGTTCGCCTGATCGTGGACCGCGCTCCCGATGCGGACGTCAGCCAGATCGCGCCCGATCACTTCCAGCCGCGCACGTTCTACGTCGCCGCCGGCGACACGCTCTATCGCACGTTCGACAGCGGCGACGGTTGGGAGCCGATCGAGTCGTATCCGAACGAGTCGGTGGTGCTGGTCGAAGCGCACCCGCAGGTGGCGGGACTCGTCGCCGCCATCACGGTCGCGCCGAGCGGGGAGTCGACGATCCATGTATCGCAGGACTGCGGCGAGTCGTGGCCGGTGCACGTGCCGATCGGTCTCTCCATCGACGATCTCGAATGGACGCGCCGCGACGGCGTGCCGCTGCTGCTCCTCGCCACGAGTAAAGGGTTGTACGAACTGTCGATGGCGCCCGGCTCGGTGCCGCTGCAGTTGCTCGTCGAGCCAGCGAACCAGGATCTCGGGTTCTACGCCGTCGCGGCGACCACGACGCCGAGCGGCACCGTCAACGTCGCCGCCGCCGCGCGCGGCATGGGTGGCGTCTACCTGTCGTCACTCGGCGCCCGCCCCGGCACGTTCAAGCCGGTCGGCCTGCGCGGCCAGGACATCCGCGTCCTGCAGATGCAGCCCGAAGGACCGAACGCGTTGCTCTGGGCCGGCATCGCCGCGCCGGGCGAAACGGGCAAGGGTTGTTACCGCTGGCGGATCTGGGATGCCCCCGACGCGCAGAGCGAATGGGAGCCGCTCTCCCGCGGCTGGAACGGCGGCAGTTGCCTCGCCCTGACGTTCATCGGCACGAAGGTGCTGGCCGCGACGCACCGCGCCGGCGTCCTCTGGCTCGATAGCGCGCGATCGGACTCGTCATGGATTGCCAGTGAAGTGTCATCGGGCCTGCCGATCCAGGAGCTCACGAGGTTCGAGCCTGTGAGCGGCCTGGCCGCCGCGCCGGATGGACTGCCGATTCTCGCCGGCGGACCGCGGGGGATTTTCCGCGCGAACGATCCGGATGGGCCGTACACGCGCGCGTCCGCTCCCGAGTTCACGGACAAAGTGACTCTGCCGGAGACCTGGCTGTTCACCTCGGGTGAGCACGAGTTGCAGATCGTCGTGGAAGGGGAGCGGCGGTGAGAGGCGCGTTGTCCGTTGTCCGTTGCCCGTGTTCCGTAGGAGCCGATTGCGCGGTTTCGCGTTGCGCTAACGACGGGGAGCTATGCGCAGTTTGGAGTGGGG
>DASWMP010000002.1:0-8422 GCA_036399695.1 Thermoanaerobaculia bacterium
GGTGGCGAACGCCACCGCTCTGGTACACGTGTAAAAGAGCGGTGGCGTTCGCCACCGCACTCCGAGATTACGGCGAACGCCGTCGCTTTGATTCGTATCCCGAGATTTACTGCGCGGCCACGCGCCGCAGTTCCTCGAGCCGTGCGATCTGGATCTCCAGGAACTCGCGCAATGGTTGCTCCTGCTCCGGCGCTAATTGCGAGAAGAGGATCGCGGTGCGGAAGACGTACTCCGGTTCCTGGTCGGCGTCGCCGCGGCGGACCTGCACCACGGAGCGCAGCACCTGACAGGGGATGTAGATGCCGCCGTAGCTGGGGAAGATCAGCGTGGCGGCGGAGCCGGGCTTCACGGGCGAACGGTGCACGACGGCGGCGCCCGTGACGCTCAGATCGATCAACTCCGCGTTGATGTCGGAGAGCTGTACCGGAATCGAGGCGGTCGGGTAGCGCTCGGAGCGTCTTCGTTCTTTACCTGCCATGAAGTCGGCCACGGCGAAGTATAGCCGTCTCTACTTGCGCAGCGCCGCGATGAAGTCGTGAGCGATCTTCGCCGCCGCGAACTCCGACGGCCCGGCCCCTTCGGCGATCAACGCAAACGCGATCGTCGGCGACTCCACGGGTGCGACGCCCATGGCCAGCGAGTCGTACGGCTCCTTGCCCGCGGTGCCGGTCTTCATGGCCAGCGAAGCGCCCGGGACTTCGGCCCGGCGTCCGGTCCCCTCGGGACTTGCCACGACGGCACGCATCGCCTGGAGCATGCGGTTGACGTTCGCGATCTGCGCGAGGCGCGTCGAGTTGAGGCGCGGCGGACGATCGATGGCGTCGCCGAGGACCGAGCGGCGGGCGCGGTAGAGGCGGGGGGTGGTCATGACGCCGCGGTTGGCCAGCATCGACGCCACCATGGCCAGGTGAAACGTCGTCACGGTCTCGTGCTCGATGCCGATCGAGAAGAGAGCCGTCTCGAAGTTGTTGCGCACCGGGCGCGTGGCGCGGCCGAGCGGCACCTGGAACAGGCCGAGGTTGGCCTGGCTGCCGAGACCGGCGCGGTCGCTGAAATAGCGGAGACGATTGAGGCCGGTGCGCAGGCCGATGTCGGCGAAGGCGATGTTGCACGAGCGCGCCAGCGCGGTATCGAGATCCGCCATCTTCCCGTGGCCCTGCTCCAGCCAGTCGCGGAAATGACGGCCGTCGATCTCCAGGATGCCGGTGCAGTCGTACGGGAAGAGCGCGTCGACGGCCACGCCGCTCTCGAGCGCATCGAGCGCGGTCAGCACCTTGATGACGGAGCCGGGCTCGTACTGCTTCTCGAGCGCGAGGTTGGCGAGCTGCCCGCTGCCGGCCGTCGAGGCGATGGCCAGCACTTCGTTGGTGCGGGGATCGATGGCCACGAGCGAGCCGCGGAAGCCGGCCAGCGCCTGCATGGCCGCGCGCTGCACGTCCGAGTCGAGCGTCGTCTCGATGGTGTCGCTGCGGCCGAAATGCGACGCCGCCGCTTCGAACGTCAGCGCACCTGCTTCCTTCTCGATGAGGGCGCGGAAGTTCTCGTCGACGGCCACGACGTCGTCGGTTTTCACGTCACATTCGGCGATGGTCTTGCCGCGGCGATCGACGGCGAACGGATAGCGCCCGGTGCGGCGCTGATCGAGCGCACGGCGGAGCGCCTGCCATTGCGAGCCGTCCAGGCTGGCCCGGTTGAGCGCGCGGAACGTCTGTTCCGCGGCTTCGGTCCGGCGCGTCGCGAGCTGCGCCGCCGCGCGGTAGAGCAGCGTGTCGGACGTGGTGTCGGACTCGCGCAGCGCGTTGTCGTAGTCGAGGAAATCGCTGTACGCCCCCCGCGCGAACAGCCGGTTCGCCACCTCCGAGGTCGGCAGGACGGAGATCCAGACGTCACCGCCGCGCAACGCGTCGAGATGCGGCTGCGCCGCCTTCCGCTGCCCCGTCGAGAGGTGCGCCGCCGCGAGCACCTGATGGTATTGCCGCGGCCAGATCCGCAATACGGACCAGCGCGACGCCATGTCGATCGCTTCGGCTGTCCGCCCCCCGCGCCACGCGTCGCGCGCAAAGCGCAACGGCAGCCACGTCAACGCCGCAAACGCCGCGAGCAGCACGACGAGCGCGATGATCAGCGGCGCGAAGATTCGCCGCGCGGATGAGGAGGGATTCGCCATACGACCAGCCGGTCACCACGGCTGAGCTGCAAGTCCTTTGCCGCGTTTGCGTTAGAAACCGAAATCTCCACCGTCCCGCCGGACCCGGCGATGAGGAAGGGCCCCGGGGCGGCCTCCGCGTAGCTGGTCTCGATGCGGTCGATCGTCAAGGCCCCGGCCGTGAGCGCGTAGGGAGCGGAGGGAGGCTCGACGTCAGTGATGACGTTGCCGAACCGGTCGATGTGGACCACGGTCCCGCGTGTGATGTCACCTTCGATGACTGGCGCTTCGTAGCTCAGTGTTTTCAGCTCGGTCACGGGCGGACCGAGCTCTTCGAGCGGCAGGCCGTTCGCCAGAGCGGCAGCCACGGGGGCAAAACGGTCACGGCCGTGGAACGTGGTGCTGGTACCCGGAAGGAAGAGAGCGGTGTTTTCCACGGAGAAAAGACGATCGGACCTATGGGACAGATGGGACCTATGGGACTCATCGGAGACGGGGGACTCGTGGGCCACAGGGGACACATCAGACTTTGAAGCCGCGGGAGCTTCTCCGATCCGTCCCATCGCCCCCACCACGAACGTGAGTAACCCGTTGTCCGGCGCAAGAAACACCTGCTCCCCCACCTCCGCGGCCAGAATCCGCCGCCCGCTGCCCACCCCCGGGTCCACCACGCAGACAAAGATCGTCCCCACCGGCCACCACGGCGCCGCGGTCCGCAGGAACCAGGCCGCCTCCCAGACGTCGAACGGCGCGATCTCGTGCGTCAGGTCCTCCACCGCCACGGCCGTCCTGGCAGCCAGCACGCCCTTCATCGACGCCACGTACGGGTCGCGCGTCCCAAAGTCGGTGAGCAGGGCGATGCGGCGCACGCGCCGACTATACTGCCGCGCGTGTTCGCGACGGTCCCGCCCCCGCCTCAGCGCCTGCTCGTGTTCGCCCGCCTCCCCGAGCCCGGCAAGGTGAAGACCCGCCTCGCGGCGGACGTCGGCGACGAACGCGCCCTGGCGATCTACCGCTCGATGATCGCCGACATCCTCCGCTCCGTCGGCGAATCGACGGAACAGACGGAGATCGAGGTGGTCTGGGCTCCGACGCCGACCGCCGGCGCCGCCCAGCTCGCAATCTTCGACGGCTACGCGTTGTCGATGCAGACCGGCGAATCTCTCGGAGATCGCCTGGCCATGGCCTTCTCGGAGCGCTTCTTTTTCCACCGCACGAAGAAGATCATCGCCATCGGCGTCGACGACCCGCTCCTCCCGCGCGAGTTGATCGATCACGCCTTCGCTCTCCTCGACTCCTGCGACTGGGTTCTCGGCCCCGCCACCGACGGCGGCTATTACCTGATCGGCTGCCGCGCCGCGTCCTACGACACGGAAGTCTTCATGGACGTGGAATGGGGCTCGGCCGCGGTCCTCGAAACAACGCTCGCAAAGATCGCCACCACGAAAAGCACCGTAGCCCTCCTCCCTCCCCGCCTCGACATCGACACCCTCGAGGACCTGCAACGGTATGGCTACGCGGCGGAGAGATGACGAGGGGCCTCCGGCGGGCGGCCTCGGGCCGCAGCGCTTGTTGCCATAGGCTCGGCGCACGGCGTCGCGAGCATCACGTTCGCAATTAGGGTCGACTGAGGCTCGGCCAACAAGCGCTGCGGCCCGTGGCCGCCCGCCGGAGGCCCCACGTCGTCTCCCTGTCGCCAATAGCGATACAGTTGGCTGCATGAAGATTGTCGATAGCGGGCAGATGCGGAGTATTGACCGGCGGGCTACCGAGCGATTTGGCGTGCCTTCCATCGTACTGATGGAAAACGCGGCCATTGCTGTCGTCGACGCCATCTTCGCGCACTACCCGGACGCCGACCGGGTGGCCATACTTTGTGGCGTTGGAGCGAATGGCGGGGATGGATTTGCCGTCGCGCGGCACCTCGAGAACCGGAGCGTCGTCCCGGTCATCATCGTCGTCGGGGAGCGGGAGGCCATTCGGGGTGATGCGCGGACCAACCTCACCATCTGCGAGCGGCTCGGCATCCCGATCTACGACCTGCGGGCGAGCGACGACGTTGAGACCGTGCTGGCCCATGCTGCCGATGCCGACCTGCTGGTCGACGCCATCTTCGGCACTGGATTGAACCGGCCGCCGGACGGCATGCACGCGGACGTCATCCGGGCCCTTGCCGAATTGCGGATACCTGTCGTAGCCATCGACCTGCCGAGCGGCGCCAATGCATCGTCCGCCGAGCCATTCGAGCCCTGCGTGCAGGCCGAAGTGACCGTCACGTTTGCGGCGCCGAAGGTCTGTCATGTCTTCGAGCCGGCCGCGCTGTACTGCGGGGAAGTCATCGTCGCCGACATCTCGATCCCCGAGATTGCCATCGACGACGAGGCCGTGACCCTGGCCATGATCACGCCGAAAGACGTACAGCCGCTCGTCGAGCCGCGCCGGGCGAACACGCACAAGGGGACGTACGGCCACGTCGGCATCATCGCCGGCTCGCCGGGGCGCAGCGGCGCGGCCGTGCTGGCGGCGCGGAGTGCCGTGCGGGCCGGGGCGGGGCTCGTGAGCGTCATGACCGACCCGGAGACGGCGCAGCTCGTCCACGCCGGGTCCATCGAGTCGATGACCTACTCCGACACCGGCCTGCGGGCGTTTCTCACCCGCAAGAACGCCATCCTCATCGGACCGGGACTGGCGGACGACGAAGCGTCGTACGACCACATCCGGGCCGTCGTCTCCGCCATCGAGCTCCCGCTCGTCATCGACGCCTCCGCGCTGAACGCCTATGCCGGCCGTGCCGGGGAGCTGAACCCCCGCGGGTTGCCGCGCGTCATCACGCCGCATCCGGGCGAACTGGCGCGGCTGCTCGGCACCGATACCGACTCCATCGGCACTGACCGCTTAGCCGCCGCGCGCGAAGCCGCCAGGGCGACGAACTGCGTCGTCGTGCTCAAGGGACACCAGACGCTCGTCGCCGAGCCGGACGGGCACGTCTTCGTGAATCCCACCGGCAATCCCGGCATGGCCACCGGCGGGATGGGGGACGTCCTCGGCGGGCTGCTGGCCGCGTTGCTCGCCCGGGACGCCGACCCGCTGGACGCCGCCTGCGCCGCCGTTTACCTGCACGGTGTGGCCGGAGACCTGGTGGCACTGGAGCTGGGAGACACCGGCCTGGCCGCGCTGGATGTGGTGGAGAAACTCCCCCACGCCATCCAGCAGACCCGCGGCTAGTCTCGGAGTGCGGTGGCGAACGCCACCGCTCTGGTATACGTGTAAAAGAGCGGTGGCGTTCGCCCCCGCACTCCGAGATTAGAATGCCCTCCGTGCCGCGCACCTACACCGCCACCTCCGAGGAGCAGTCCGAAGCCATTGGCCGGGAGCTGGCGCGCACCCTCTCGCCCGACGCCGTTGTGCACCTGGTCGGCGACCTCGGGGCCGGCAAGACCTTTCTGGCCCGAGCGATCGCCGCGGAGCTGGGGGCCGATCCGCTGGAAGTGGCCTCGCCGTCTTTTGCCATCGTCCACGAGTACCCTCGGCCGCACGGCGCACCGATCATCCACATCGACGGTTACCGGCTGTCCGAGAACCGGCGGGAGTGGCTGGAGATCGGGATTCCGGAGCTGCTTTCCGGTCCCGGCGTGAAGCTCATCGAATGGCCGAAGGAGGCCTTCGAGCAATTCGAGAACGGTCACGTGGAAATCGCCATCGTCGTCAAGGACGACGGCTCGCGCGAGATCACCGTCTCGTAAAGCGCTGCTGCTTCAATTTTTTGAAGGCCGGAACCTCGATGACGAGCTTTCGGCCCTCGTTTACCTGCTCCGGTAGCCGAAAACGTGACAGCGGATAGAATCCGCGGCGATGAATCAGCCGCAGATCACCCCCTCGGTCGTCGCCCAGCACGGCATCACCCCCGACGAGTACCAGCGCATCGAACAGATCCTCGGGCGCGCCCCCAACTACACCGAGCTCGGGATCTTCTCGGTCATGTGGTCCGAGCACTGCTCGTACAAGTCCAGCCGCGTCCATCTCCGCAAGTTCCCGACGACCGGCCCACGCGTCGTCCAGGGGCCGGGCGAGAACGCCGGCGTCATCGACATCGGCGACGGCTGGGTCGCGGCCTTCAAGATGGAGTCGCACAACCACCCCTCCTACATCGAGCCCTACCAGGGAGCGGCTACCGGCGTTGGCGGCATCCTCCGCGACATCTTCACCATGGGCGCGCGCCCCATCGCCTGCCTCGACTCCCTCCGCTTCGGCGAGCTCACCGCGCCGAAGATGAAGTACCTGGTCGACGGCGTCGTGCGCGGCATCAGCGGCTACGGCAACTGCATCGGCATCCCCACCGTCGGCGGCGAGACCTCCTTCCACGCCTCCTACAACGGCAACATCCTGGTCAACGTCTTCGCCCTCGGCGTCACGAAGCGGGAGAAGATCTTCACCGGCACCGCCAGCGGCGTCGGCAATCCCGTGATCTACGTCGGCTCGAAGACAGGCCGCGACGGCATTCACGGCGCGACCATGGCCTCGGCCGAATTCGACGAAGCCTCGGAAGAGAAACGCCCCACCGTGCAGGTCGGCGACCCCTTCACCGAGAAGCTCCTCCTCGAGGCCTGCCTGGAGATCATGGACTCGGATGCCATCGTCGGCATCCAGGACATGGGAGCGGCCGGCCTGACGTCGTCGTCGTTCGAGATGGCCGGCCGCGCCGGCACCGGCGTGCGCATGCACCTGGACCGCGTCCCGATGCGCGAGAGCGGCATGACGCCGTACGAGATCATGCTCAGCGAATCGCAGGAGCGGATGCTCATCGTCGCCAAGAAGGGCCGCGAGGACGAGGTCGTGGCCGTCTTCGAAAAGTGGGACCTCAACGCCGCCGTCGTAGGCGAGGTGACGGACGACGGCTTCGTGCGCCTGCACTGGCACGGCGAGGAAGTGGCCGTGATCCCGGTCGAGCCGATCTCCACCGAAGCGCCGCTGTACGAGCGCCCGCTGGCGCGCCCGGAGTACGCGGACCGCGTCGCTCCGCTGGTCGAACGTGAGCGCACGGAAGACGGCGACCTCACGGCGACGCTGCTGCGCCTGATCGCCTCGCCGAACCTCTGCTCGAAGCACTGGATCTTCGAGCAGTACGACACGACCGTGCGCACCAACACCATCGCCGGTCCGGAAGCGCGCGACGCGGCCGTGGTGCGGGTGAAGGAGACGGGGCGCGGCCTGGCCATGACGTCGGACGTGAATCCGGTCTACTGCTACCTCGATCCCTACGAAGGGGGCAAGCAGGCCGTCGCCGAAGCGGCCCGCAACGTAGCGGTGAGCGGCGGACGTCCGGTGGCCATCACCGACTGCCTGAACTTCGGCTCGCCCGAGCGGCCGGACATCATGTGGCAGTTCGCCGAGTGCATCCGCGGGATCAGCGATGCCTGCCTGGCGCTCGAGACGCCGGTCGTCTCCGGCAATGTGTCGTTCTACAACGAGACGGAAGGACGCGCGGTCTACCCGACGCCGTCCGTCGGCATGGTCGGCATCCTCGAACGCGATACCGACGGCCACGGCCTGCAGTTCCCGGACGCGAAGCTGGACGTAGTCCTCCTCGGCGGAACGCGCGAAGAGCTGGGTGGTTCCGAATGGCAGCAGATGTTCGTCCCCGACGCGCTCGCGTTGCCGCCGCGCGTGGACCTCGAGCGCGAGCGGGCGCTCATCGAGCTGCTGCTCGAGCTGCATCCGGTGATCCGCAGCGCACACGATCTGGCGAACGGCGGCCTGGCCGTGGCGCTCGCGGAGTCGTCGACCGGCGGCATCGGCTGCCACGTCGATCTGGCCGGTCACGCCGATGATCTCGACGCCACGGCGCTGCTGTTCAGCGAGTCACAGGGACGGGTGGTGGTGTCTTGCGCTCCCGAGCAGACGGCCGAGGTGCTGCGGATGGCGGAAGCCCGCGGGATTCCGGCGCTGCGGATCGGGCACACCGCGCACGGCATGTTCCTCATCGAGCGCAACGGCGTGCCGCTGGTGCGCGTGAGTGCGCCGGAGCTGCTGCGCGTCTGGCGCAGCGCCTTCGCGCTGCTGCTCGGCGGCGACACCATCGAGCACTGACGCGCAGTAAGTCTGATCTCGGAGTGCGGTGGCGAACGGAGGGTGTCTCAACACGGTGCGCCTCGATCTACTCCCTTGGTTCTGCCGTCGATGAACCGGCGCCTGCGGGCGCGGACAGACAGGAGTGTCTGTCCCACATTCAGATTCCGCCGAATATCGGGCACCCGCGGCACGCTGGCATTCAATGTG
>DASWMP010000003.1:0-6726 GCA_036399695.1 Thermoanaerobaculia bacterium
GCCCATGGCCACCTCGACGCTCTTCTCCAGCAGGCGCCGGTCCATGTTGCTGCGAATGAGACGGTGGCGGAAGTCGCACAAGGCCCCCTGGGAGAAAGCCGGCTCGGTGTCTCCCAGACAGTCCAGCACCATTTGCACGCGCAGGTCGAAGACGGTCAGCTCCACCATCGTGGCGTCCGACGCGCTCAGGTAGCCCTGCAGCAGCGTGGCCATGGCCATGCGCGCCGGAGGTAGCGGCTCTTTGCCTGCCCCCGTCTGCCGGTACATGGTCTCCAACTCGGCTTGGAACGCCTCATCGAAGAGCTCGTGGCGGTGTCGGCGTAGGAACGCGAAGAGCTTTCCGGTGCGCTTCATGCGCTCGATGATGCGCTCCTCCTGCTCGCTCAACTCCTGCTTGGGCATCCACCGCTCTATCTCCATGGTCACCTCGCTCCGCCCCACGGCGCAAGTAAGGTGCCCATCCAGTCCCCTCCCTGTCGAGCCTCCCTCTAACACTACTGCGTCAGGGCCCCGAAGGATGAAGGGGGAGGCCTGCCGGGTGGCGTGAGCGGTGTCGGGTGTTGGAGCGGTGGCAGGTGGGGCAGCGAGGCAGCCAGGTGGCAATCACCCGAGCCATGGCAAGCCGTGCGGTGATGAAGCTGTCGTGGAAGTGGCGCTCAGGCCTGGAGTTGCTGCGCGTGGGATTCATCCGCCCCTCGGGTCGAGGGGGGAAAACGCCGCACGCGTTCCGCGACGATGAACGCGTAACAGCAAAGGGCTACAGAGACGTGGTGGTGCCACCCAGGAAAGCGACGGCCCTCGTAGTGGTCAAGGCCGAGTTCCCCTTTCAAGTCCTCGTAGACACGCTCGGTTCTCCAACGCTGCATGACGAGGCGAATGAGTTGCTTCTTTGTCATGCGGTCCGGCACGGAGACGAGAAAGTAGTTGGCCGGCTCGGGTTCTCCCTCGCGCCATTCAATGAGAAGCCAGAGGGGCTCTTGTTGGCCCTTGGGCACTCCCGCGGCGACAACGCGACGCAGGGCGAAGCGCGCCCGGAGCTCCTCACGGGTGCCGCCGCGCCAGGTGCAGCGTCGAAAGCCCCCGCGCTCGTGGATGCTCAAGGCCATGTCCTTGACGCTCAGCGCCTCGCCGCGAGAGCGACCCTCGTTGTCGAGCAGGCAGATGGTTGTTTGGGGCTCTACCCCTACCGCATAGTGCAGCCCAAAGGAGCGCACCTGCGCGCGCAATTCCCTGGAGGTTCCGTACGCGGAGTCGGCCAGGACGACTCCCTTGGGAACGCCGTCCGCCACGGCCCGTCCAATCATCTCCACGGCCAACTGGGGCTTGGTCTTGAAGGTGACGTCCTGGGGGATTCGGGCCTCCTGGCGGCGAGCGGTGTCGTTGGCCCAGGACTCGGGCAGGTACAGCTCGAAGTCGATGGGGAGGTGCTCGGTCCGGGTGGCGAGGCTCAGGCTGACGCCAATCTGGCAGTTGGTGATTTTTCCCGCCGAGCCGGTGTATTGCCGCTGCACTCCCACCGAATGCTTGCCCTGTTTGAGGAAGCCGGTGTCGTCGACAATCCAGGCTTCCACGGGCTCGCGTTGCGTCAGGGTGTCCAGGGCATACCGGGCCGCCTCCCGGCGTACCTCCCGGTCGCTCCAGCGAGAGTCGACAGCGAAGTGCAGCAGTCGCTGGTGCATCGCATCGGTCCTGCTGGGGTCAGGGCAGGCACGGGCCGCAATGGGCTCGACGCTCTTGCGCTCCCCGTCTCCGAGCAGCCCCATGGCATAAACAGCAAAGGAACCCCGGCGGCGCTCCTCTCCCAAGACGTCGCCAATCCTTCGGAAGTACTCCTCGAGTCGTTGAACCCCACTGGCGTCCATGAAGGTGTCCATCGCCTGGCTCACTCAATCCGGCTCCACCTCCCAAGCAATACGCACGGGTCGACTTTTCCGGTAGGGGCCCCCGCGCTACTTCTAACGGCGGGTGAACAGGCAGGCCACTGCTTTACTGCCAGCCCAGCTATGACGCAGTAGTGTTAACCCCTTCTATGTCCGACAACCCTCCTCACAGATTTAGGGGGACATAACCCATCTGACGTTTCTCATCTGTAGAACCCAGCCCGACATCCCGTTCCGGTGAGAGCGCGTCGAACGCAGCGCTCTCACACAAAAATGCTACTCGGAGCGAGGGGCGCTGGCGGCAAGTTCCTGTCGGTGTTCGGCCGCCCATTGCTTCCAGGTCAGGGCGGGACGGCCGGTGACGTGCGGCACGTCGTCTCGCACGCTCCCGATGCTGCCCAACCGGCCGTCGACGATCTGTCTCATGCACTCGACGCCGCTCTCCGCGTACCACTTCTCGGTCTCGAAATCGGTCGAGTCAAAGGCCGCCGCGAACTCGTCCGGCCCGAGCACGTTGCACGAGATCTTTCGTCCCGTGGCCTCGCTGAGGATCGCCGCGATCTCGGGACCGGTGGCCACCTCCGCGCTCAGCCAGTAGTCCTTTCCGTGGTGCCTCTCCGGCCCTTCGCGAAGCACGCTCGCGGCGACCGCGGCGATGTCGGCGGCGGCGATCCAGCCCGTGCGCTCTCCCTTCCAATAGGTGGTGATGGAGTCGTTCTTCGGATCGAAGAACAGCAGAAGGTTCTCCATGAACATGTTGGGGTGAAGGTGGGTCCAGGCCATGCCGCTGGCCTTGACGTAGCTCTCGATAAGCTGATGCCAAACGAAGTGGGGATCGGTGCAGTCCCATTCCGCGAACACGCCCAGGTGCACGATGTGCTTCACACCCGCTTTGTACGCCGCGTCGATGAGCGTCTTGCTCTGGGCGAGCATCGCCACGGTGTAGCCGGTTAGGACGAAGAGCCGGTCAACGCCCGCGAGCGCGACCCCGAACGTTTCGGGCTTGTCGAGATCCAGGTAGACGGCGTCCTTTCCTTCGGACCTTAGCCGCTCCACGTCGGCGGGCCGACGCGAGCTGAGACGCACGCTCACGTCCTCGGACTGCGCGAGTTCCGCCACGATCTTCTTTCCGACCGTGCCGCTGGATCCCAAGACGAGCACATGGGCCTTGCGTTGATTCTTTTCCATAGCGTTCTTATCTCTAATTGAGGTGAGTCGTCGTTCCGGTTAGCCACACCTGACGAGCCGGTGGGCGTGGGGGCAGGAAGATCGGCAGGTGTCGATAAGTTCGGGCTCGAGGCGATCCCTAAGCGCCCAGCCGTTACTTCGACGGCTTACATGAACAGCGCACGAACCAGGCGAACGCCGTATTCCGCGCTCGGATTCGTGGTGCCGTCGCCGACCCGCTCCGCGATCGCCGCCGTCGACAGGTCGCGCCGCTTGGGCAAGCGGTCCCTCTCGGCCGCCGCCAGAGCGCCCGGCAGTTCCTCCAAGGTGAGGTCGGTGCAGTAGCAGGGCGCGCCCGGCTGCTGTCGCCAAGACTCCGCGAGCGAGCCCGCGTCGTACGCGTCGAAGCCCGTGTCCTCGACGAGCGCCATGCCCACCTTTCTGTCCTCGTCGCTGTCAGCCGCGACCGGGAGTGCGATGCGCCCGGGCGTTCCCGAAGTTGCGCCCTTCCTCGCGAAGGAGTCGGAGCCGATGGAGTTCCACGCCTTCACGACCGGGCGGCCAAGCTGCTCGGACACCCAGCGGCTCTCGACCTGGCCCTTCTCGATGGCGTCGATTCGCTCGTCGCGCATCGGATAGTAGTTCGAGGTGTCCATGACCACCGTGCTCTCCGGAAGGTCCGCGACCAGCGCGGCGACCCCAGGAATCTTGTTGAGGGGAATGGAGAGGATCGCCACGTCGACGCCCCTTAGGGCCTCGTCCATCCTGACGGCGCGAGCGCCGGTGGAGAGCGCCTCGGCGTCGATCGTCTCCGGCCCGCGAGAGTTGGCGACCGTCACGTCGTGGCCGGCCGCGGCCAGCTTTCGAGCCAAGGTCTTTCCGATGTGCCCCGCGCCGAGGATGCCGATCTTCATGGCCGCTCCTGCCCAAGCGGTGCCGTCGCGTTGCGGAGGGTTTTTGGGGTGGGTCTTTTCATGTTCTTGTTTCCTATTTCGTTATCCGGGGATGGCCAGTGCACTTATGGGCATGGCCGACGCGACTCGTTCGAAAGAGCGCAGCCTCGCCTTGCGATCGTAGACGTCGGACACCAGGATCAGCTCGTCGGCGGACGTCTCTTCAATCAGCGATTCGGCCTGCTCCTTCGCGAGCGACGGGAACGCACCGACGAGCTCGACGGCCAGGCCGTAGGCCGACGCGTCGAGCTTGCCGATCGAGACGCGACCGGTCATCGTGTTCACATGTAGAGGGCGCGGTTCAGGCGCACCAAGTACTCGCCTTCGATGTTCAGGAAGTCGTCTCCTGCCCGTTCGGCGACCGCCGCCATGGCGAGATCGCGACGCTTGGGCGAGCGCTCCCTTTCGGCCGCCGCCAGCGCCGCAGGCAACTGCTCCAGAGTGAGGTCGGTGCAGTAGCAGGGCGCGCCCGGCTGCTGCCGCCACGACTCCGCGAGCGGGCCCGCGTCGTAGGCGTCGAACCCGGTGTCCTCCACCAGCTCCAGTGCGACCCTCCGGTCCGCCTCCCGGTCGGCCGCGATCGAGAGGGCGATGCGTCCTGGGCTGCCCGCAGGAAGGCCCTTCTTCGCGAAGGTGTCCGCGATCACCGAGTTCCAGGCCTTCGCCACGGGCCGGCCGAGCTGCTCGGCGAACCAGAGGCTCTCGACCTGCCCGGCCTCAAGAGCCTCGATCCTGCCGTCGCGCTGCGGGTAGTAGTTGGATGTGTCGATGACGACCGCATCGTCCTGAAGGCCCGAAAGAAGCGGCGCGACGCTGCGAAGCCGGGTGGGAGGGATCGACACGATCACGACGTCCACGTCTTCGACGGCCTCCGCCGTCGCGACCGCGCGAGCGCCGGTGGCCAGCGCTTCGGCGTCGATGGTCTCCGGGCCTCGCGAGTTGGAGACCTTGACGTCGTGCCCTGCGGCGGCGAGCTTGCGGGCCAGGGTTTTACCGATCGAGCCGGCCCCGATGATTCCAATTTTCACTTTTTGATTTCTCCTGATGGTTTCGTTGATCCAAGTAGGGCCGCTGGCACTGCCGATGCTCCTTGGCGGCGTTCAGTCGTTCGGCGTCTCTTCGGCCTCTGCGGAACGGGCAATCCCGAGTCCGTTCAGGGTGTCGCGGAGCTCCACCAAGCCATCGTCGGTGAGCTTGCACGCGGTCTCGATCCGCTCGGGCACGGCGCAGAGTTCCGCTCGAAGCGCCTCGCCCGCCTCGGTCAGCCCGATCTGGACGCGGCGCTCGTCACGCTCGTCCCGGGTCCGTGTTACCAGTCCTGCGGCGACCAGCCGCTTGAGCAGGGGCGTGAGCGTTCCGTTGTCCATCCCGAGCTCGTTTCCGAGGCTTCCAACGGTGCGGGGCTCGCTCTCGTAGAGCGCCAGCATGACGAGGAACTGCGGGTAGGTCAGCCCGAACGGCTCCAGGAAAGGGCGATGGAGACGGATGAACCGGTTGGCGGCGCTGTAGAGCGCGAAGGAGAGCTGCATTCCGACCCGGCGCCATTCCTGGCTTCCTCGTTCGAGCCCCTTTCCCGATTTCGGTGCCGACTTGATTTCCATAGGTCATTATTATGTAATGCGCTATCTAATAAGTCAATGCGGAATAGATCTTCGAGTGCTTGAAGGCCGAAAACAACCTACCGGTGAGGGGCTCCTGGGCTGATTTTCAGCCCAGGAGCATTCGAACGACGGAGCGTTGCATCGTCGGCACGTCGGTGCGGCCTTCGGCGAGCAACCCGTGGTAGCTCCGATCCTTGGAGATGCTCAGCAGCGTCTGCGAGACGAAGATCGCATGAGCGTATAGGCAGGAGAGAGGCAGTGTTGAGGGGGAGGGCTGGTGCAGAGGGGCCGAGGAGGGCCGCTGACGGGTGCCGGCCGAGCCGATACGAAGTGTCTGACACTTTCCCGGCGGACACTTTCCCGGCGGCACGGGCGCACTGCGCCAGGCCATCCGCGACTACCTCGCGGCGTCACCGTACATCCGGATGTTCCGCCCTGGAGAGAACCACGAGGGCGGAGACGGCGTGACGGTGGTGGCGCTCCGGGCGTGACGCGTGGCCGCGCGGCTCACTCGGAGGTGTCGTCCGGCTCATCATCATCCTCCGAAGCCGGGTAGGCGGAGATCTCCAGCACCACCCCGAGCCGCGCGAGCCACTGGAGGTCGGCCGTGCTGAAGCGCAAGTAGGCGGCGAAACGCTGGGGGGAGCCGACATCGACGCCCAGGTCGAGCACGCTCGAAATCCCCCGTGCGTGGAGTGCCTCCAGGAGCAGGACAATCTCCCGGGTGCTGAAGAACGCGCGGACGTCCTCGAAGGCCTCGGGGAACGTCTCCGCGTCCGCGATGGTGATGCGGAAGCCCGAGTCCTCGTGAACCCCGCGGCGGCCGACGCGCACTTCGCCACGGCGCCAGGAGACCACCTCGGAAGCGACCCGCGGAAACTCCGCGAGGAAAGCATCGACATCGAAGTCCGGCGCGGAAACGCGCCAGACCGCCAGGTTCATGGGTGTTGCGCTCATGAGGGGACGAGCGTGCCTCACCCCCCCACGAGCAGCAATCGCCGGTGAGGCCCCGCCCCGGTGCCCTACCGCTTCTTGGCCTTGCGAGCCGGAGCGGTCTTCTTCGCACCGCCCTTGGCCTTGGCACCGCCCGTGGAGCGGGTCTTGGCGGCGGCCTTCTTCGCCGGA
>DASWMP010000004.1:0-13246 GCA_036399695.1 Thermoanaerobaculia bacterium
GCGAAGGGCGCAGCCCGTAGCTACCGCGCTCCTGGATTAACGACCGAGGCGCTACTTCTCCGCGATCCGCTTCAGGTTGCCCAGGCCTTCCTCGAAGTCCTTGCCGACCATCTTGTCCATGCTCATGAACGTGGTCATCAACTTCGTCATGTAGGAGCTGGGGCCGTGCATGTGCCAGGTGACGTTCGTGGCGTTGCCGTTCGGCTCGAGGCGGAACTCGGTGACGTTGCTCGACGCGAAGGGCTTCAGGAAGTCGAGCTTGATGTCGATCTGGGCCGCGGAAGCGCGCGTGATCTCCATCCGCCCGGCGCCCGCTTTGGCGTTCCCTTCCCAGGTGTAGACGGAGCCGATGCCGCTCGGCGAGCCGGTGATCGTCTTCTTCATGGCCGGGTCGAGCTTCTCGAACGGCGACCAGGCCGCCCAGTTGTTGAAGTCGGAGATGAGGGGGGCGATTTTGTCCGGGGTGGCGTTGATCGTGACGGTCCGCTCGACCGCGAAGCTGTTGGGCTGCGTTGACGCGTAGACGAGGACGCCGGCGATGGCCGCGACGACGATGATGCCGATGATCTTGAGCATGGGTTCTCCTGTTTTGAGAACCAGTGGGCCGCGAGTGAGGCCCCGGTGTCAACCACTAATGCGGGAGGGCAACTGGAGCCCGCTCGCGGGCGGCAGCGTCGTAGCCCCGGGCGCCAGCCCCAAGGGCGTTAACTTTAGATGTGGGACAGACACTCTTGTCTGTCCGGTGCACCCGAACGGCCGCTTGTCTGGAGGACCTCGGGGGTGGGCCGGACAGACACTCTTGTCTGTCCGGCCCACATGAGGCAAACCTCTGAGTTAACGCCGTTGGGGCTTGCGCCCGGTGCTACGACGCTGGCGCCCGCGGCGCGGGCTTGAAGCCGCTGCCGCAAGACGGGGCGCCTAGCGCTTCATCTTCTTCAGGTAGGTCGCGTCGACGCCGTGGATGCGCATGGAGACGAGCTTGTCGATGGGGACATTCTCGTAGCCGGCGGCGCGGATCTCCCGGATGAACTCGGGGGTTACTTTGTGGATGCGCATGGCCACCAGGTCGTCGGCGTCCACCTTGGCGTAGCCGAGGGCGCGGACTTCCTTCACGAAGTCGGTGGTGACGCCGTGGATGCGGAAGGCCGTGAGGTCGCCGAAGTCGAGGCTGTAGCCGAGCGTCTTCATCTCGCCGGCGAACTGCGGGGTCACTTTGTGGATGCGGCTGGCGACGAGATCGTTCAGGCCGAGGTTGCCCCAGCCGGTGGCGCGCATCTCGCGGATGTAGGCGGGCGTCACCTTGTGGATGCGCAGCTCGACGAGCTTGTCGGAGCTGAGCTTGTCGTAGCCGATGGAGCGGTACTCCTGCACGATCTGCGGCGTGACGTCGAAGATGCGCATCTGCAGGTAGTCGTCGAGGCCGACGCGATAGCCGGAGGAGATCATCGAGCGGATGTAATCCGTGGAGACGTCGATCATGGCCAGGGAGAAGAGCGTGCGGTCGCGATCGCGCGTTTCGAGCTTCCCGACAGGGACGCCGAGGTTGCGGACGGCGTCGAAGTAGGCCTCGCTCGGAGTGAAGACGAACTCGCCGCCGCCGTGGCCCTGCTTGAACGCGCCGTCGAAGGCGACGGTGCCGGCCTCGCGGCGCAGCGAGAACGTCGCGGGCGTGGCCGTGGCGGCATTGACCTGCGCCGCGGACAGCCCGGTGAACGAGCCGATCGGCATCGAGTTGCCGTGGTGGCTCGACTGGTGTTTGAGCTCCAGATGGATCATGCCCGGCTCGCTGTTCCGGAGCGAGCCGTTCCAGGAGCCGCGGATCTCGGCGGCGAAGGACGGGACGGCAGCGAACAGCAGAAGCGTGACGGCGGCAATGGTTTTACGCATGGTCCGGCTCCTAATGTTTGCGGTACTGCTCGAGGTCGCGGAGGGAGACGTCGGCGTGGCCGAGGCGGATGAGCTCACGCACCGAGAGCTTCGTGTAGCCGGCCGCCGCCAGCTCCTTCACGTACGCGACGGTGACGTCGGCAATCTGCAGCCCGGTGGCCTCGTTCGGCTTCTTCAGGTCGACGCCGGCGGCGCGCATCTCGCGCACGTAGGCCGGCGTCACGTCGTGGATCGACAGGCCGATCACTTCGTTCACCGGGACCTCGTTGCCGAAGAGCGCGCGCATCTCGCGGATGTAGGAGACATCGACGTCGTGCACCTTCAGTGGCAGGATGTTCTTGAACGTGAGCGAGTTGCCGAAGACGCCGCGCATCTGGCGGACGAACTCGGGGGTGAGACCGTGGACGCGGGCGGCGATGATCTCGCCGGCGCCGAGGTCGTTGCCGAAGACGCCACGCATCTCGCGAACGTAGGCGCTGTCGACGCCGTGCACCTTCATCGCCGTGACGTTACCGAAGGTGAGGTCGTTACCGAAGACGCCGCGCATCTCGGCGATGTACTCGGGCGTCACGCCGACCGCGCGGAGGCTGATGATCTCGTCGAGGGTGAGGTCACCGGAGATCGGCTTGTCCTTGCGGCCGTTCTTCTCTTTGCGCAGCTCCTTGACGTCGATGCGTACCTTCTGGCCGTCGCCGTCTCGATCGAGGTCGACCTCCACGCGCGTTTCCGGGTCGGAATCGTCGTCGTCGATGTCAAAGTCGGCGTCAGGGTCGATATCGATGTCGAGATCGGGATCCAGATCGATGTCCAGGTCCATGTCCAGGTCGATGTGGATGTTGCCGAGGGCGGCCAGCTCGGCGAGCTCCGGAAAGTCGGGCGTTCCCGGGACGTCCAGCAGTTCCGGCATTTCCGGGGCCTCCGGCGGCTCGGGCGCTTCCGGCGCCTCGGGTGCATCCGGGAAGTCGGCCGCATCGGGTGGCTCGGGAGCTTCGGGAGCTTCGGGAGGCAGGACGTCGATGCTGGTCGACGACTGCCGCGCCGCTTTCTCGTCACGGTCGGCGAAGATCGGGAGCGACGGCATCGCCATGGCGGTGCCGATGACCATCAGCATGCCGACCGCCGCGACCCAGCGAGAGGCAGGGGCGGGGACGTCGCCGCCGCGCGTGGCGATGCGCTTGATGCGGTCGAAGAGGGAGCCGCCGTTCGCCGCGACGGCCAGCGCCGGCGCATGCGAGCGCAGCTCCTCGAGGCGGGAGAGGGCGCGGGCGTACTGCAGCGGCTTGCCGCAGATCGCCACGGCCAGATCGTCGCAGCAGTGCTCGCGCTCGACGCGCACCTGCCGGGAGATCCACCAGACGGCCGGGTGGTAGAACATCAGCGTCTCGGCGATCGCCTGCAGGAGGTTGACGAAGAAATCGTGGCGCCGCACGTGCGCGAGCTCGTGGGCGAGGATCATCTCGATCTGTTCCATCGACAGCCCGCTGAGCGCGGACGCCGGGAGGAGGACGACCGGCCGCAGCCAGCCGATCACCGACGGCACTTCGACGGCCGCCGATTCGACGAGGCGAACCGCGCGCGTCAGGCCGAGCCTTTCGGCGAGTTGCACCACGATGCGCTGCCATTCGGCGGAAGCGGGCGTCGTGTTCGCCACGAGGCGGTACGCACGCGACCAGGTGATCGCCAGCCGCGCCGAGAGCACGGCCACGCCGACCAGCCAGAGGAGGACGACGTTCGGCAGGACGCCGCGCGCTTTCGCGAGCAGGTCGATCGTGGCGGTCTGCGTTGCTTCGTCATCCGGCAGGACGATGGCGAGCGGCCCGAGCTTGAGCGTCGGCTGCGTCGCGACCGCTTCGGCGGCGGCCGCAGCGGCGGCGGGCGGCTCGTACGCCTGCCACGCCGTGCCGACGGACAGGATCAGCAGCAGGGCCAGGGCGCCACAGGAGACGGCGTAACGGACGCCGGCGGACTGCTTCGAGAGGAGGGCCAGCGTCGCCGCCAGGATGCCGGCGACGAGCGCGCCCTGCCACAGCAGATGCAGGAGCGCCCAACCGATGGCTTGTGCGACCGGGCTGGTGAGGAAGTCGACGTTCATTGCGATTCTCCTTCGAGACGATCGAGCATTTCACGGATCGCGGTGAGCTCTTCGGCGGAGGTCTTGCGCGCCGAGAGCGCCTGCATGACGAGCTTGGTGGGGGAGCCGCCGAACGCCCGCTCCATCAGGTCCGAAAGGAGCTGACGCTGCGTCCGCTGCTCGCTCTGCTTAGCGAAGTAGACGTGGGCGCGCTGCGATTCATCGCGCGTCACCAGCCCCTTCTCCGTCATGATCTGCATCGTCTTCAGCACGGTGGTGTAGCCGCTGTCGTGCGTTTTCGCGAGCTCTTCGTGGACGTCACGGACGGTACAGGGGCCGCGCTCCCACAACACGTTGAGGATCGCGAGCTCCGCATCAGTCGGCCTGGGCATCTCTCTATCGGCCATCGGAATCTCCTCGTCTGAAGCTTGTACGAGGAGGTTATACGAAGGGTTTCGTAAGATCAACGAAAACTTTCGTAGATGACGCAGAGAACGATGGGATAGATGGGACAGATGAGAAACCCATTGGTCCCATAGGTCCTATTGGTCCCACCCCCCGCTGCTACAACGCCCTGCGCAACGCGGCCAGCAGCTCCCCCAGCTCATAGGGCTTCAGCAGCGACACCACATGCGGCCTGCCGATGTACCGCTCGATGATCCGCCGGTCGCCGTGACCGCTGGAAAAAACGGTCGGCAGGTCGGGGCGGACCCGCGACAGCTCCTCGTAGACCGCCACGCCGCTCATCCCGGGGAGGGAGATGTCCAGGATCAGGGCATCCGGCTGGCTCTCCGCGGCGATGCGCAGCGCGTCCTCGCCCGTGGACGCGATCAGCACCTCGTGTCCCTCCGTGGCCAGGAGATCGCGGATGCCGACGGCGACGAGCTCCTCGTCGTCGACGAGCAGCAGCCGCAGCGAGGGCATCGCCGCCGCTTCGACGGGCGGGACCTTCGCGCGGGGACGCTCGTTCGTCAGCGGAATGTAGAAGTGGAAGGAGGTGCCTTTCGCCTCCTGATTCGGCTGGACGAACATCGCGCCGCCGTGGCGCACCACGATCTGGTGGGCCACGGCCAGGCCGAGGCCCGTGCCCTTGCCGGCCGGTTTCGTGGTGAAGAGGGGATCGAAGAGGTGCGGCAGATGCTCGGCCGGGATGCCGTCGCCGTTGTCCGAGAGGATGAAGTGCACGAAGCGGTCGGGGTCCGTGACGTTGAAAGGCGAGGTCGCGAGCGACCCCTGCGCCACGCACATCGTGAGGCGGCCGCCCGCGCGCATGGCGTCGCGGGCATTCGTTGTCAGGTTCACCAGCACCTGCGTGAGCTGCGAGGAATCGGCTTTCATCCAGATGCCCGGCGCGACGTCGGCGTCCAGCTCGATGAGCGGCCCGAGGAGCGCGCGCAGCTCGGAGGTGATCTGGCCCAGCCACGCCTCCACTTCCACCGGGGCGAGGACCGGTTCCGCCACCCTGGTGAACTGCAGCACCTCGGACGTCACACGCCGGCCGCGCTCCACCGCGCGGGTGATGTGCTCGGTGGCCGTCTTCACCCGCTCGTCGTCCGTCACCAGCCGCCGGATGCGCTCCGCAAAGGGCTGGATGCCCATCAGCACGTTGTTGAACTCGTGCGCGATCGAGGCGGCGAGCCGCCCGAGACTGGTGAGGCGATGTGCCTGCTCGAGCTGCTGCTCGAGGGCGATGCGCTGCGTCACCTCGCGCGAAGTGACGATGATCCCGCGCACGGCCGGATTGTCGACCATGTTGATGCCGGACGACTCGAGCCAGCGCCAGGTGCCGTCCTTGTGGAGGTAGCGGTAGCGCACCTGGGACGTCGTCCGTTTGGTCTGCAGTCCGCGCGCGAACTCGGCGGCGACGAGGGGCTGGTCGTCCGGATGGATGAAGTCGAAGGCGTTGAATCCGACCTGCTCCTCGTTCCGGTAGCCGAGGGCGTTGAAGAGGGCAGGGCTCTCGTAGCGGATCACGCCGTCCTCGTCGATGATGGCGATGACTTCCGTGATGTTCTCGATGACGGAGCGGAAGTGCTCCTCGCTGATGGCGAGCTGCTCCTCCGCCCGGCGCCGTTCGCTCAGGTCCATCATCACGCCGATCATCCGCACGGCGTGTCCGTGCTCGTCGCGAATCAGGCCGCCGCGGTCGAGGACGTAGGCGTAAGTACCGTCGGCGCGGAGGAAGCGATACTCGTCCGACCAGAGCGCAGCGTCGCCGCGGATCGCCTGCTCCACCGATTCGGCGATGCGGGCGCCGTCGTCCGGATGGATCCGCTCCACCCACCAGTTGATGGGCAGCAGCGGGTCGACTGCCGTATAACCGAGTGCGTCGTGGAGGACGCCGTTCCACCAGACAGTGTCGGTCAGAAGGTTCCAGTCGTACACCGTGTCCTGCGTGACTTTCGTCAGCAGGCCGAAGCGCTCGTCCTGCTCGCGAAAGCGCTGCTCGGCGCGTTTGCGCTCGAGCGTGTACGCCACCAGCTCGCCAACGACGCCGAGGAGACCGATGTCCGCCTCGGACCAGCGCGCCGGCTCGCGGACACTGTCGAAGCCGATGAAGCCGATCAGATGCGAACCGGCGGAAAGCGGCAGATCGAGGACGGAGCGGATCTGGAGCTCACGCAACGATGCCTGCTCTACCGCCGCTTCGGGCGGCAGGTCGTCCACATTGCTGTGGATCGTCCGGAAGGCGCGGAGCTGTTCGAGCCACCAGGCGAACCTGTGCGCCGGGACTCCCTGCAGCGTGGGCCGCATCGCCGGAATGTTCTCGGCACGCCATTCGTGGGTGTTGCTGATCGTCGAGCCGTCAGGGGAGATCAGGAAGATGTAGGAACGGTCGGAGCGGGTGAAACGGCCGATGCGCCCGAGCACGTCGGTGATGACCTCGTCGATCGCCGCGGCCGGCGCTTTCATCAGGTCTGAGGAGATGCTGCCGACGAGCCGCTCGAAGGCGAGGCGGTGGCGCAGCTCTTCTTCAGCAGTGCCGGGCCTTGGCCCGAGCCGGATTCTCCCGGAATCAATCGGTGGGTCGGACATCGTGACAGACATGACTACTCTCCGCTGTATGGGTCGCGGAGAGCTTTAAAAAAATACGGTGAGCTGGTCGATCAAGGCATCTTTTTCCCGCCAGATGCTGTCCATCCACTTCTTGAAGCGGCCGCGGGCGGGACCGGGCTCGGTGATCGCGGTCGTCAGGAACTCGGGCGGCACGTCGAGCCGGCGGCCGCGGATGATGATGCGCGGCACGCGTCCGGTCACGAACTCCCAGAGCGTCAGCTCCCGCTGCGGATAGACGATGGTGATGTCGAGGACGGCGTCGAGCTGATCGCCGAGAGAGGCGAGGACGAACGAGATGCCGCCGGTGCGGGGGCGGAGGAGATGGCGGTAGGGGGAGTGCTGATCCTGCCGCTTCGTCTCGGAGAAGCGGGTGCCCTCCACGAAATTCAGGATCGCCACGGGGATCGTGCGGTAGCGCTGGACGGCGATACGGGTCGTCTCGAGGTCGGTGCCCCGCTTCTCGGGGTGCTTCTCGAGGTACTCCTGCGTGTAGCGGCGCATGAACGGAAACTCGAGCGCCCAGCAGGCCTGGCCGGCGATCGGCAGCCAGATCAGCTCCTGCTTCAGAAAGAAGCGGAGGAACGCCACCTTGCCGTCAAAGATCCGGAAGAGGGCGAAGATGTCGACCCACGAGACGTGATTGCTGAGGATGAGGTAGTGGCCGTCGGCACGGATCGGCTCTTCGAGCCCTGCGACGTCCCACACGATCGGGAGCATGAGATCGAAGATGCGGTTGTTGCCGCCGACCCAGCCCTCGGCCAGTTTTGCCAGCCCGAGGATCACCCGGCGGCGCGCCGCTCCGAACGTCACGAACTTGAGCAGCCCGGCCGACATCACGGGGATGCCCCAGAACGCCAGGTTGACGGCCAGCAGAAAGATCGTGACGGCACCGCGGATCAAGAGGGAGCGAATTGTAGACAATGCGGGGGTGGAGATCGAGGAAGACCCCCGATTCAACGCGGCCGTCCGGCAGTTAGAGGAAGGGGACTGGTACGACGCCAGCGAAGGATTCGAGGAGCTTTTCTTCGAAGCCGTCCGCGATGAGGTGGAGCTCGTCCGCCTGTTTCTCCAGGTGAGCGTCGGTTTGCACCACACGGAACGAGGTCAGTGGCGCGCCGCGGCCGAGCGGCTGGAGGAAGGGATCAGGGTCCTGGACGGTGTGACGCATGCGCACGGCATCGATCTGCCGGACCTGCGCGAGCAGCTCGTGGCCATGCTGCCGCTGATCGCCCGGCGCGAGCGTCCGCGAATTCGGATTGTGCGGATTTGAGACCTGCGCTCCCCGCTTGCGTTACTGCTTCTTAGTCGCCGGTGCGGTGCCTGGGGGCACGACTCCCGGGGGCACCGGCTTCTCGTACAGTTCCCGCACGCAGCCGAGGTGCTCGAGGACTTTTTCGCGATCGACGCCTTCCGTGTTGCCGCGGCCTTCGATCCAGGACTGGGTGCATTCGCCGCAGCAGGGGCCGTTCTTGTCGATGACCATCCGGCAGTGGCACTCGCCGGCCGTGAGGGCGCACTGGCGGCAGGCTGGTTTCACGCAGCAGTCATACTGGCCGTTCGCCTTCAGCTCGGCCACGTACTTATCGATCTCGGAGAGGAGAACGGCCTGCCTGATCCCGAGCGGCTTCTCCTCGAAGTCCATCGCGCCGAGGGAGGCCTCGTCGACCACCGCCAACTGGCGCGCCTCGTTCTCCCCCCGCGTCTTGTTCATGTCCGTGCCGGAATGCTGCGCCTTGTAAGCCGCGCACGTGCAGAGTAGAAAAAGGATCGAGACCGCGAGCACCGGACGTTTGTTCACGAATGGACCTCCAGGGAGATGCGGACATTGTAGCCGGGGTCGGTGGGCGGTGGGCGTTGCTCGTTGCTCGTTGTCCGTTGCGGGAGGGGGTGTGGTTGGTTTTTGGTTTTTGGTGCTCGCGCTACACGATGAGGTTCGTTGACGCGGAGCACGGACAACGGAAAACGGGCAACGGAAAACGTCTCCCCACCAACAACCAAACAACCACCCCGCC
Source organism: Thermoanaerobaculia bacterium (assembly GCA_036399695.1). Lineage (GTDB taxonomy): Bacteria > Acidobacteriota > Thermoanaerobaculia > Gp7-AA8 > Gp7-AA8 > DASVEE01. The sequence goes on from DASWMP010000004.1 coordinate 9,028, forward strand.
CCCCTCGCCTCACCTTCTCGCGCGCAGCGCGCGCACGGCTCCGACCGCGGCAAACGTTCCGAAACAAACGAAGGCGGCGGCGCGCCAGTCGGGCTCCTGCCAGCCGCCGAAATCGAGGGCTGTGGCGGTGAATCCGAGGGTGGCGGCGGCGAGAAGGGCCGTGATCAGCTCGATGAGCCAGCGGCGGTCACGTCCCCACGGAACGATCCTCGCAAAGAAGAATGCGGTTACGCCGCTGATGGCCCAGAGCCCGATGCCCACGGCGCGATGATAGCGGCTCAGCAGTTAGCACGGAACTCGCAAGAAGCCGGGGACGGAGACGAACCATGCTCGAATCGCGGCAGCAGAACGGCAGCGCCCCAAACCACAAAATCCTCGCCATCGAGGACGATCCGGAAGTGCTCGCCCTCTATAAGTCGTATCTCCAGAAGCGGGGCTATCAGGTGCTGTCAGCGGCCGGCGCCGTCGAGGGGATGAATCTCCTGCAGGCCAATCCCGACACCCGTCTCATCCTGCTCGACCTGAATCTGCCGGGCATGAGCGGGGAGGAGTGGATCGCCTGGTACCTGCAGCAGGGGAACGAGACCCCGGTAGTCGTGGCCTCGGGCAAGGGCGACATCCTCACGATCACGAAAGGAAACAACCGCACCGCTGCCCTCACGAAGCCGTTCCACATGGAAGAGCTGCAGGAGCTGATCGAGGTCCTGCTGGCCGACGACTGGCACGAGCAGGTGAGCGTCGACAAGAAGCTGCATTGATGCAGGGAGGGGCGGGGTTTTTGGTTTTTGGTTGTTGGTCTCAGCAAGCCGGCGCCGAAGCGCAGCACCTAAAACCAATAACCAACAACCGAAAACCAAGACGCGAGCGCGAAGCGCTCGCGCTACCCGTCCTTCCCGATCGCTTCCACCGGGCAGTTGTCCAGCGCGTCCTTGCTCAGCATCTCTTCTTCGGGCGTCTCGGGTTGTTTGTACACGTAAGAGAAGCCCTGCTCGTCGTTCCGGGTGAAGTTCGCCGGGGACGTCTCACGGCAAAGATCGCAGTCGATGCACTGCGAATCGACGTAATACCGGCCGGGCGCCTGACCCGGCACCTTGTCATTCGGATCTGCCATTTTGCTCTTGGGTTACCTTCCGATGAAGCCGCGTGTCGAATTTGAACGGTGCAGATGGGAACGTCTGCCCCTACGTTGCCAAGTATGTCGCTGACGCGGTGACGCGGCGCGCGGATTCTAGAAAATCGCAGTCAGCAACACAAACGAACCAGGAGGCTGTATGAAAAGATTTCTTCCCACACTCGCTCTCACCCTCGCTACGACGGCTGCCCTCGCGCAGTCCGCGGCGGCCCAGAGTCCCGCCCCGCGCGACGTGGCCATGCCGGAGACGATCAGCGTCACCGGCTCCGGCCGCACGAGCCTGACGCCGGACCGCTTCAGCTTCTCCGTCGGCGTCCAGACCATCGCCCCGACCGTCGAAGCGGCGGTCAACGAGAACAACACCCGCGTGCAGAACGTCATCGCCGCGCTCAAGAAGGCGGGTGCCACCGATCGTGACATCCGTACCTCGAACTTCTCGATTTATCCGCAGCAGGACTACCGCGAACAGCAGCAGGGGCGTCTCCCGCAGATCCTCGGCTATCAGGTCTCGAACAACATCACCGTCACGAGCAAGGACGTCACCGTCGCCGGCCGCTGGCTGCAGCTCGCCGTCAGCTCGGGCGTGAATACCTCCTCCGGCATCCAGTTCGAGGTCTCGGATCCGGCCGCGGGCCGCGACACCGGGATGCGCGCCGCCTACAACGACGCCCGCGCCAAAGCGACGCTCCTGGCCCAGGCGGCCGGCCGCACGCTCGGCCGTGCGCTCTCGATCACCGAAGGCTCGCAGCCGAACTACATGCCGCCCCCGGGCGTCCGCGGTTCCTACGCGAAAGCCGAGGCCATGGCCGTCACCGACGTGCCGATCGAGTCGGGGGCGACGGAGCTGACGTTCACCGTTTCGGTCGTCTTCGAGCTGCGCTGATCACCCGTTTCCGGCACCTTCATTGCAACTTCAAATAATCGCGCGGCGACGCGCGCTGAAGCCAGCGAAGGAGGTAGTTGATGGAGAATCGCGAACGAGACCGGATGAGCCAGCGCACGAGCTCGACCGAGGCCGGCGAAGTCAACCGCCGGACCGAAGAGCAGAAGGGCAAGCAGGACGGCTCAGTCGATTTCGGCAAGAACATCGGCCAGTCCGAGGGGCTCGAAGACGGCAGCGGCATCGACAGTTCGACCGGACGTGGTAGCACCGCAACGATGGGCACCACCGGCAGCATCGGCCAGTCGGACAAGGGACGTCACTGACACCAACGCACATCCACCAAGAGAGACCACGGGCCGCGCAGAGATGCGCGGCTCTTTTTTTGTGGCCGGTGGTCGGTGGAGCGTGAACGCTGGTTGTTGGTTTTTAGTTGTTGGTTTTTGGTGCTGCGCTCGGCGGACTTCCTGGCGTAGCGCAGCACCAAAACCAAAAACCAACAACCAAAAACCAGCTTCCAGCGTCACCCCCAACCGACCACTGCCCACCGACCACGCGCTATCATCCCCCCATGGACTCCATCACCATCTCTCCCGCGACGGCCGCGGACCTCGAGCCGATCAAGGCTTTGCTGCTGGCGAGCGACCTGCCGACGGCGGGGGTCGACGAGCATTGGCGGACGTTCATCGTGGCGCGGGACGGGGAGACGCTGGTCGGGTGCGGCGGGGCGGAGGCGCATCAGTTCGTGGCCCTGATCCGTTCGGTCGCCATCGCGCCCGATCACCGCAGCCATGGCCTCGGGCGGCGCATCGTCCGGCAACTGCTCGACCGCCTCGCTTCCCGCGGTATCCGCGAGTTCTACCTGCTCACCACGACCGCCGAGCCGTACTTTCGCAAGCGCGGCTTCAAGACCGTCGATCGCGATGAAGTGCACCCGCAGTTGCTTTCGTCGCGAGAGTTCCAGGACGCCTGCCCGAGCACCGCGATCTGCATGCGGTTGGTCATGAATTAGGGATCGGGGCCCGGGGATCGGGGCTCGGGGCTCGGTTGGGGTCGGACGCGGGGGTGTGAGGGCCGGGCTGCGCTTGGCAACCGGTCCGGAGCCTGATCACTTCAGCCTTCGACGCTCGATGACGAAGGTCAGGGAATGCACATCGGGCGGCCCGGCACTGATAACCTAGCGTCCGGCACCCAACCGAGCCCTGACCCTGAGCCCTAAACTATGCCCACATTCGACATCCACATCCACGTCCAACCCTGGCACATGGTCAAGCCGGAAGTGCTGGCGATGATCGACGACCCTTCGCATGCCGGCGCGAAGGACGTGCTGTCCTCGCCGGAGAACCTGCTGCGTTTCCTCGACGAGCAGGGAATCGAGCGCGCCGGCTGCATCAACTACGTCTCGCCGGAAGTCATGGGCTTCACCCGCGAGGTCAACGACTGGATCGCCGGCTTCACGAAGGCGCACCGCGACCGGCTCGTGGCCGTCGGCTCGGTGAATCCGCTGCACGAGATGAACGTCCGCGACGAGATCCGCCGCGTGCTCGACCTCGGCATCGGCATGATCAAGATCCATCCGCCGCATCAGCTCTTCTCGCCGAACGGTTACCGCGGCGAGTTGTGGCAGCTCGCCGAGATCTACCGGGAGTGCGAGGAGCGCCGCGTGCCGGTGATGTTCCATACCGGGACGTCCGTCTTTCCCCGCGCCCGCAACGTCTTCGCCGACCCGATGCCCATCGACGACGTGGCCATCGACTTTCCCCGCCTGCCGATCATCCTGGCGCACGCCGGACGGCCGATGTACGGGGAGACGGCGTTCTTCCTGGCGCGCCGCCATCCGAATGTGAACGTCGACATCTCCGGCATCCCGCCGAAGTCGCTGCTGCGCTTCTTCCCCCGCGTGGCCGATCTCGCCGAGAAAGTGCTGTGGGGGACGGACTGGCCCTCGCCAGGGGTGACGTCACCGAAGAAGAATGTGGAGCAGTTCCGCGCGCTGGGCCTCGGGGAAGAGGTGGAGCGGAAGATTCTGTGGGACAACGCGGCGCGGCTGTTCCCGCGGTAACCCCTCTCGGAGTGCGGTGGCGCACGGAGGGTGTCTCAAAACGGTGCGCCTCGATCTACTCCCTTGGTTCTGCCGTCGATGAACCGGCGCCTGCGGGCGCGGACAGACAGGAGTGTCTGTCCCACATTCAGATTCCGCCGAATAT
>DASWMP010000005.1:0-12128 GCA_036399695.1 Thermoanaerobaculia bacterium
CCTGTGCTCCTCGGGCCCCCCCTCCGCTCCTCGGGGCCCCCCCTCCGCTCCTCGGAGCACCCCCCCTGGGCTCCACGGAGCACCCCCCGTGGGGGCCTCCGGGGGCGAGCGGTGGTGGCTGGACTGCCGGCAGGGGAACGATGGGACCTGTGGGACCTATAGGACCGATAGGACCTATGGCTCCGCTCAGCGAAGCCCATAGGACCTATGGCTGCGCTCAGCGGAGCCCCATAGGTCCCCATAGGTCCCATCTGTCCCATAGGTCCCATCCGCCCCCTGTTGCGATCTCGTAAACGCCGCCGGGTGGCGCCCCCCGGCCCGTAGAATGGCCGGCCGGAGGAGACCTGCATGCCCCGATTCCTGACCGTGGCTGTCCTGTTGTGTGCTCTCAGTGCGAATGCGCAGACCCCGAGTGCCCCCGCCATTCGCCCGGAGGCCATCCGCGGCACATGAGCTTTCTGGCGCACGATCTCCTGGAGGGGCGGGGGGCCGGGTCGCGCGGGTACGACATCGCCGCGGAGTACGTGGCCGCGCAGTACCAGACCCTGGGGCTCGAGCCGGGCGTGAACGGTAGCTGGTTCCAGAGCGTGCCGTTTCGTCGCACGCTGCCGGACCCCGGCTCCACCATCACCCTCACGCACCCCGGCGCCGCACCCGTCACCCTCAGGTTCGGCACCGACTTCACCACCTACGGCGATCCCCTGACCACCAGCAAAGTCATCGACGGCGACGTCGTCTTCGCCGGCTTCGGTATCAGCGCGCCGGAGCGCAAGTACGACGACTACGCCAAGGTCGACGTCAAAGGGAAGATCGTCGCCATCTTCAGCGGTGCGCCGGCCAATTTCCCGAACGCCGTCCGGGCTCACTACGCCTCCACCCTCACGAAGCTCGAGAACGCCGCTTCCCGTGGCGCCGCCGGCATGATCCTCCTCAACACTGCCACCGACGCGGCGCGCTTTCCGTGGGATCGCTCCGTGCGCCAGGCGAAGCTCGGCTCCATGCACTGGCTGCGCGCCGACGGCACCCCCGCATCGGTCTTCCCTCCGGTCAGCACCACCGTCTCCCTCAACGCCGCCGCCACCGAGCTCCTCTTCGGCGGTGCCAGCACCAGTCTGACGGGCGTCATCACCTCGATCGGCAAAGGCACGCCCAAGCCCTTCGCGCTCCCGGTCCACGCCACCATGAACATCGGTGCGCGGCACGAAGCGGTTCGCAGCGCCAACGTCGTCGGCGTCCTGCGCGGCTCCGATCCCGTGCTCCGCGACCAGTACGTCATCTACTCCGCGCACCTCGACCACATCGGCATTACCGAGCCGGTGAACGGCGACGCCATCAACAACGGCGCGATCGACAACGCCTCCGGCATCGCCGGCATGCTCGAGGTCGCCCGCGCGTTCACCTTGCTCCCGCAGCGGCCGCGGCGCTCCATCATCTTCCTCGCCACCACCGCCGAAGAAAAGGGGCTGCGCGGCGCCGACTACTACGCCAACAACCCGACGGTGCCGATCGAGTCGCTCGTTGCCAACCTCAACATCGACGGCCTGATGATGATCCACCGCACGCGCGACCTCGTGCCCCTCGGCGCGGAGACGAGCGACATCGGCGACGTCGTCACGCGCGTCGCCCGGCAGATGAACGTCGAGCTCAGCCCCGATCCCTTCCCGGAGGAAGTCTTCTTCGTCCGCAGCGACCAGTACCCTTTCGTCAAGCGCGGCGTGCCTGCGCTCTTCGTCAACTCCGGCTACAAGGCTGTCGACCCCAACGTGAACCCGCAGCAGTCGATGGAAGAGTGGATGCGCGTCCGCTATCACGCGCCGGGCGACGACATGACGCAGCCGCTCGACTTCGCCACCGGCGCCATGTTGGCCGAGTTCGACTTCCGCGTCGGTGTGGAACTGGCAAATGCTGATGCTCGTCCGAAGTGGAAGCCGAATGATTTTCTCGGCGACAGATTCGGCCGTAAGTAAACCAGCTCAACACCTTCCACCCGTCCACTGAACCCGCGTTCAGTACGCGGATGTGATATGGATTCACTATGACCATCACTGCTGAACAGCGACAGGTCGACCTCATCGACCGGCTTGCTGCCGAGGCGCGAAACCGCGTCTCATCCGAGCTCGGAGAAAGTGCCGAGCACTTCATCCGGCGCTACTTCGCGCACGTCGCGCCCGACGACGTCATCTACACCTCGTTCGACACCCTCATCGGCAGCGCCCTTTCGCTCTGGGAGTTCGGCTTCCAGCGTACGCCCGGCGTCGCCAAGGTCCGGCTGTTCAACCCGACGGTCGAGACGAACGGCTGGGCCACTGAGCACACCGTCCTCGAGATCGTCAACGACGACATGCCGTTCCTCGTCGACTCCGTCACGGCCGAGATCAACTCGCGCGATCGGAAGCTGCACCTGCTGCTGCATCCGATCATCCGCGCGCGCCGCGACGCCCAAGGCAACCGCGTCGAGATCACCGACACGCTGGCCGCACCGACCGACGCCATCGTCGAGTCGTACATGCACGTCGAGATCGACCAGGAGACGGAGCCGCAGGAGCTCGAGGCCATCCGCGCCTCGCTCGAGCGCATCCTCGAGCAGGTCCGCCTCGCCGTCCGCGACTGGCGCGAGATGCGCCTGCGCCTGGCCGCCGACATCGCGGAGCTCGAGACCGCGAAGCTCCCGATGCCCGCCGAAGAGGTGCGCGAAGCGCGCGAGTTTCTCCGCTGGCTCGACGACGGCAACTTCGTCTTCCTCGGCCACCGCCGCTACCAGTTCGAGACCCGCGACGGGCGCGACTTCCTCCGCCCGATGTCCGAGACGGGCCTCGGCATCCTCTCGAACATCCGTCCCGAATCCGTCGACCGTGGCGGAGCGCCGCTCTCGGTAGAGTTCAGCGAGTACGCGCGCCGCAAAGACCTCATCATCATCACGAAGGCCAACAGCAAGAGCGTCATCCACCGGCGCCTGCCGATGGACCGCATCGGCATCAAGCGCTACGACGAGCAGGGCAACCTGATTTTCGAGGATCGCTTCCTCGGCCTCTTCACTTCCGCCGCGTACAGCCGCAGCGTGCGCGACATCCCGATGCTCCGCCTCAAGGCAAAGCGGACGCTCGACCGGGCCGGCCTCGAGCCGCACTCGCACAACGGCAAGGCGCTCGTCGACATCCTCGAGACCTTCCCGCGCGACGAGTTCTTCCAGATCACCGATACCGATCTGTTCGACATCGCGCGCGGCATCCTCCTGCTGCAGGAGCGGCAGCGCGTCGCCCTCTTCACGCGCAAGGACGTCTTCGAGCGCTTCGTGGCCTGCTACGTCTTCGTGCCGCGCGATCGCTATACCGAGGAGTTCAAGGAAAAGGCGAAGGCCCTGCTGGAAGAAACACTGCAGGGCCGCGACACGCAGATCTACGATCACATCACCGGGTCACCGCTCGCGCGCGGACTCTTCATCGTGCGCACGACGGCGGGACAGATCCCCGACGTAGACATGCGGCGCGTGGAAGCGATCCTCGGCGAGATCGCGCGCACCTGGAGCGACCGCCTGCTCGATGCGCTCACCGACACTCACGGGGAGGAGGTCGGCATCGACCTTCACCGCCGCTACAAGAAAGCGTTCCCGCTGGCGTACGCCGAGCGCTTCTCCGCGGAGGCCGCGCTCTACGACATCCAGCACGTCGAGCACGTGCTCGAGACCGGCGACTTCGTGGTCGACCTCTATCGCCACCGCACCGAGGTGCGCCAGTTCCACTGCAAGATCATCCATGCCGGGACGCCGGTGCCGCTCTCCGAGATCATGCCCCGCCTCGAGCACATGGGGCTGAAGATCCTGGCCGAGGTGCCGTACGAGGTGCATGCGGTCGGCGCGTCGCACCTCGTGCGCATCCGCGACTTCAGCCTGGCCGAGCAGGGGCTGCCGGACGACCTCTCGCCGGTGAAGGAGAAGTTCGAGGAAGCGTTCGTCCGCGTCTGGAAGAAGCAGGCCGAGAACGACGGCTTCAATTCGCTGATCCTCAGCGCGCAGCTCGACTGGGACGAGGTCGTCGTGCTCCGCGCATACGCCAAGTACCTGAAACAGGTCGGCGTGAACCTCAGCGAGGCGTACATCCAGCAGACGCTGGCGAAACATCCGTCCATCACGAAGCTGATCGTCCAGCTCTTCCACAACTACTTCGACCCGGCTCTCGGCGCCGCCTGCATGCGCGGCGACAATGCCGGCTCGGTGGAGGGGATGGGACGCCAGGCCGCGGCCCTCGGCATCCGCGCGCAGGTCGAGGACGCGCTCAACAACGTCACGGTTCCGGACGAGGACCGCATCCTCCGTCTCTACGTCAGCCTCATCGAAGCGACGCTCCGGACGAACTACTTCCAGCGCGACGCGAACGGGGAGCGGAAGCTCTACCTCTCGTTCAAGCTCGACTCGTCATCCGTGCCGGAGCTCCCGCTGCCGCGCCCGATGTTCGAGATCTTCGTCTACGCCCCCTGGATGGAAGGCATCCACCTGCGCGGCGGCAAGGTCGCCCGCGGCGGCCTGCGCTGGTCGGACCGGCGCGAAGATTTCCGCACCGAGATCCTCGGCCTCATGAAGGCGCAGATGGTGAAGAACGTCGTCATCGTGCCGGTCGGCTCGAAAGGCGGCTTCGTGGTCAAGAACCCGTCGCCCGACCGGGCAACGTTCATGGCCGAAGGCGTCGAGTCGTACAAGACGCTCCTGCGCGGCCTGCTCGACATCACCGACAACCTGCGCGGCGATGACGTCATCCCGCCCCGCGACGTCGTCCGCCGCGATCCCGACGATCCGTACCTCGTCGTCGCGGCCGACAAGGGCACGGCGACGTTCTCCGACATCGCCAACGGCATCTCCGCCGAATATGGCTTCTGGCTCGGCGATGCGTATGCCTCCGGCGGCTCGGTCGGCTACGACCACAAGAAGATGGGCATCACGGCGCGCGGCGGCTGGGAAGCGGTCAAGCGCCACTTCCGCGAGCTGGGCGTCGACACGCAGACGGAGGACTTCACGGTTGTCGGCGTCGGCGACATGGCCGGCGACGTCTTCGGCAACGCGATGCTGCTCTCGCAGCACATCAAGCTGATCGCCGCCTTCAACTACTCGCACATCTTCATCGATCCGAATCCCGATCCGGCCGCCAGTTGGGCCGAGCGCCAGCGCCTCTTCGACAACCGCCTGAACTGGAACGAGTACGACGCGTCGCTGCTCTCCGCCGGCGGCGGCATCTACGAGCGCAGCGCCAAGACCATCACGATCACCGAGGAGGCGCAGCAACTCCTCGACCTGCCACAGCGTACCGTCACGCCGAATGACGTGATGAAGGCGATCCTCCGCGCCCGCGCCGATCTGCTCTGGCTCGGCGGCATCGGCACGTACGTGAAGTCGACGGACGAGGACCACGCCGCGGCCCGGGATCGCTCGAACGACGCCATCCGCATCGACGCGCCCGAGCTGCGCGTGAAGGTGGTGGGCGAGGGGGCGAACCTCGGCTTCACGCAGCGTGCGCGCATCGAGTGCAACCTCGGCGCGGTCCGCATCAACACCGACGCCATCGACAACTCGGCAGGCGTCGATACGTCCGACCACGAGGTCAACATCAAGATCCTGCTCTACGACGCCATCGCCCACGGTGAGCTGAGCGATCTCGAAGAGCGCAACCGCATCCTCGTGGAAATGACGGACGACGTCGCACAGCTCGTCCTCCGCGACAATTACGAGCAGACGCAGGCGATCTCGATCACCCACGCCCTCGGCGAGTCGCTGCTCGATACGCAGTCCCGCTTCATGCGCGCCCTCGAGCGTGCCGGAAAGCTGAACCGCGGCATCGAAGGGCTGCCGGACGACGAGACGATCGCCGAACGCCACGTGCAGCACCTCGGCCTCACCCGTCCCGAGATTGCCATCCTGCTGGCTTACGCCAAGATCGTGCTCTACGAGGACCTGCTCAAGTCCGATCTGCCGGACGATCCGCAGCTCCTCGAAGACCTCCTGCTCTACTTCCCGCCGCTCCTGCGCGAGCGGTTCCGCCCCGCCATCGAGCGCCATCGTCTCCGCCGCGAGATCATCGCCACGGTCGTGACGAACACGATGGTCAACCGCGTGCGGCCGTCGTTCGTCTGGAGCGTCACGGACGAGACGAACCGCAACGCGAGCGACGTCGCCCGCGCCTTCACGATCATCCGCGATTCGTTCGACCTGCGGACGATCTGGGCCGACATCGAAGCGCTCGACAACAAGCTCCCGGCCGCCGTGCAGCTCGACATGATGATCTCCGTGGCCCGGCTGCTCGAGCGCGCCATCCTCTGGCTGCTGCGCAATACGACCGAGAAGCTCGACGTGGCGCGCTACGTGTCGGAGTTGCGCCCCCGCATCACGACGATGCAGGAGCACCTCGTGGCCATCCTGCCGGCCTCGGTGCTCACGAGCGTCCGCGTTCGGCAGGCGGAGCTGATGGAAGACGGCATCCCCGAGGGGCTCGCGCAACGCGTGGCCAGCCTGGACGTGATGACGTCGGCCATGGACATCGTGCGCATCTCGCGCGCGGATGCCGCGCATGGGATCGAAGATGTGGCGCGGGTGTATTTCGGTGTGGGCGCGAGGTTCGGCCTCGACAAGCTGCGCACGCAGAGCGCGAACGTCCCGGCCGAAACGCCGTGGCAGAAAGCGGCCGTGACGTCGCTGATCGATGACCTGTTCAGCTACCAGAGCGAGCTGGCCTCGCGCGTGATGCGCGAAGGTGACGGCGCAAGGGGCGGCGACCCGGTGGAGAAGTGGCTGGCAGCACGCGCCCGCGTGGTGGAGCGGGTGGATGCCACGATGAACGATCTGCGCGGTTCCGCGGCCGTGGATCTGGCGATGCTCACGGTGGCCAGCCACCAGTTGCGGGCGCTGGTGGAGTCGTAGCCGGCGCCAACAGAGAACGATAGGACCAATAGGACCTATGGGACCTATGGGACAGATGGGATGGAGAGTCCCACGAGTCCCATAGGTCCGTTTTTCATGGGTCCCATAGGTCCTATCTGTCCCATAGGTACCATCGTTCCCCCTTTTTTCACCGCCCTTCCGAACCTTTACCCCCTGTGCGACGCTCTCTCTCTACGTGAGCAGCGACGACACCTTCCTGGTTCTTCGAGCGCAGAGCGGCGACCGCGCCGCGCTCGAGCAGCTACTCGGCACCATCCAGGAGCCGCTCCACCGCTACGTTGCCAGTCTCGTGGGTACGCGTGCCGCGGCGGATGACATCCTCCAGGACGTCTTCGTGCGCATCTGGCGCAAGCTCGGGTGGCTGCACGATCCGGCGCTGTTCCGCCCCTGGGCCTTCCGCATCGCTTCGCGTGAAGCGTTCCGGCACCTTGCACGCGAGCAGAAATGGCGCGAGCAGGTGCGCGATGATGAAGTGCTGGCCACGCTGCCGGCCGCGCCGCAGAAAGTAGACGACGGCGAGCTCACGCGCCTCATCGCCGAAGCGTCGCCGGCCAGCCGGGCGGTGCTCGTCCTCCACTACAGCGAAGAGCTCACGTTCGACGAGATCTCCGAGGTCCTCGGGATCGCCGTCGGCACCGTCAAATCCCGGCTCGCGTACGGCCTGCGTACGCTGCGCCGGGTCACCGAAGGAGGGAAGCCATGACCGAAGACGAACGGTGGTTCCGGAACGCCGTGATCGCCTTCGCGATCGTCGAAGCCTGCGTCCTCATTCCTCTCGTCATCTACATCGCCATGCACCGATAGGAGAAAGCCATGTCCACTACCGCCGATCTCGACCGCGTCCGCGGCGCCGCCCTCGACCGCATCGACCGCAGCCAGCGCAACTACCGCCTCGTCGTCACCCTTGCGGCCATCGTCGAAGTCTCGTTCATCGTGGCCTTCGTGCTGCTGGCCGATTTCTCGAACCGCCTGCACGTGCTGCTGTTCCTCTCGACGGTGGCCAGCTACACGATCGTCGTGCTGGGCCTGTTCGGCCTCGGCGCGCACGTTAGCCGGAACACGCTCCGCGTCCTCAAGGCGCTGGAGTCGCGGCAGCCCTGACCTGCTGCAGCTCGCGCTCGACATTCGGGTCGCGCGGCCCGATGGCGAGCGCCTGCTCGTAGGCGTGCATCGCCTCCGGATACTTTTGCGCGAGCGCGAGGTAACGCCCGCGCAGCAGCAGGGCCTGATGGTACGCGGGCCGGACCTCGGTCACGACGACGTCGTCCGGCTCGTACGTCCCGGCCAGGGCGTTCTTCGTCTCGATCGGCACGTTCGGCACGTTGCGCGTCTGGTGGCCCGGCAGGAACTGCATGACGACGCCGCGGGGCACGAGGTCGTACTCGGCGGCGAAGCGCTGGACCAGGTTTGCGTCGACGGCATCGCGGCTCAGGGCGACGTCGGAGGTGGCGTAGACGTGACCGCCGTTCTCGAGCTGCGTGCGCACCAGCGCGAGGATCAGGTCGTCGAGCCGCGCGTTCATCGTCGCGCTCATCGTAGGGTCGCTGCGCCACGCTTCGTCCTCCGCCTCGAAGTGATCGAGGTACGGCCGGTAGGCGGCGAATTCGTACGAGACGGCCCGCATCATCTCCGGATAGCGCTGCACGAGCGAGTCGGCGTACCAGCCGCGGATGAGCATCCCGTGCTCGATCACCTTCACGTCCGGACGCTGCTTCTCGACGTCGAGGAAGTAGCGCATGGGCGCGTAGAGCTGCCAGTTGTTCGTCATCAGCAGCGCGTTCGGCTCCATCGCCCGGAAGGCGTTGTCGACGTACTCCCGCGTCACGCCGAAGCCGCTCCGGTCGCGGTACGGCCAGTGCACGATGGCCGCAAGCACCGGCAGCGCCAGCATGGCGATGGCCACGTTGCGGGAGGCCCGCGAGAGTGCGAACGCGGCGGCGAGGACGAGAGCGACGAACGTCGGCAGCAGGTAGGCGTCCTGATCGTTCGCGATCGGATAGACGAGCGCCCAGGCGATGTTGCCGGCGATGACCAGCGCCAGGAACCAGAAGAGCGTGACGTCGCGCCGCAGCGCCTGCAGCAGGCCGAAGAGGGCGATGAGGATCGCCAGCGGCAGCCAGCGCGGACCGAGCTCGCGCGTCGCGTAGCTCATGATCCCGGCGAGCTGCGAGGATTGCGCGTCCGTCGAGACGTACGAGCGGTACTGCTTGGCCGTGACGTGGCGGATGAAGCGCTCGCTATCGTTCGGGTTGCCCCAGTTCATCGCCGCGTCGTGGGAGGCGGCGAGCGGCAGGTAGGCGTAGATCGCCGCCACGGAAAGGATGGCCACGAGCGCGCAGACGACGAACGTCTTCACGTTGATCCCGGTGCGGAAGACCAGCACGGCGATCGCCGCGATCGTCAGCCCGACGGTGACGTGGTGGACGCCGAGCGCCAGCCCGAAAACCGCCGCCGCTACGACGATGCGCCACTGCTCGCGCGTGCGCCGCCACGACAGCAGCAGCCAGAAGAGCGTGGCGGTGAGGAACGTGTTGAGGGCGTAGACCTCCGCGACGGTCGCGTAGCCCCAGAGCGTGCGCCCGAACGCGAGCAGCAGCCCGCCGAATGCCATCAGCGGCAGCACCTGCGGCGACGGCTCCTTCTTCCTCGGCTTCACGAACAGCAGCATCTCGGCGATGGCCAGCGACACCATCGCGCAGGCGAGCGCCGCGAAGAACGCGCTGGCGAAGTTCGCCCGCACCGCAATCGTGCCGAGCGGGACGAACATCGCCACTTTCGTCAGCAGCAGGTACAGCGGAAAGCCCGGCGGATGCGCATTACCGAGCGACCACGCGGCCACGGTTAGCGCGCCGCTGTCGACGAGACCGACCGTCGGAGTGAGCGTGACCGAGTAGACGATCAGCGCAACCACGAACACACCGGCGGCGACGAACAAACGTTGAGCTCGGGGCGACATTTCGGGCCGCGAACGTTAGCACAAGGAACTGATCTCGGAGTGCGGTGGCGAACGCCACCGCTCTGGTACACGTGTAAAAGAGCGGTGGCCTTCGCCGCCGCACTCCGAGACGCTGCGCTACTCCTCGGTGATCACGTCGCTGATGATGCGCGCGAATGCGCCGGCCGGGTGCATCCCGGCGCGGTACTCCTGGCGCGGGAGCTCGTAACGGAACACCACGCGCCCGTTGCGCGTGACGGTGGCGTGGGCCGCGCGGACTTTCTTGCCGCGGCCGAGGCGCTCGAACGTGCCGCTGAAATCGATGCGCACGTCGGCGCCGCCGTCGGTGATCGTGGCGAACGGCACCGCCTCGCGCAGGGCGGCCGTCACCTCGCGCTGCATGCTGCCGGCATTGACCGAGATCGTCTTCACGCCCGTGAGCGCGTTCTGCGCCGACTGGAGCATTTGTTCGTTGACGTCGTCATCGCCGCCGCCGTCCACGTAGGCGCGGCCGTACGACTGCGCCGGCGGCGCACGGGCGGGCGCAGGCTCGGGTTCCGGCTCCCGCACGGGCTGCGGCTCCGGTCCCTGCTGGATCGTGCCGACCGGACGGGGAGTGGCCGCCGGCCTGCTGACCGGCGCCTGCGTCTCGGTCGTGGCCGAGAGCACCGGCGGCGCGGTGGCGGTCGGCGCTTCGACGACGTCGAGCGTCGTCTGCGAAGGGACGGTATTCGTCGGGACCGCGGGCGTGGCCGTGGTGGTGACGGCGTTCGTGGTCGTCACGGCGGCGACCTGCTCCGGCCGCGGCTCCTGCTCGTCCGGCATCAGCAGCCAGGCGGCGGCAGCGGCGGCGCCGAGCAGCAGTACCACGATCACGATCATGAGCGGCGCGCGCGAGGCGCGTCGCGGCTGCGGTGCGCGGTCCACCATCGTCACCGGAGCGGCCGGAGCCGGAGCGCTCGCGCGCGGCGGCGGCGCCGGAGCCACGATCGGAGCGGCGGTGGCGACGGTGCCCGGACCGACGCCGGTCCGCACGGTCGGATTGTGCAGCGTGTCGGGGCGCGTTCCGCCGGAGCGCGTCCCCGTGGCTTCGGTGGGTACCGGCGGCGTCACGCGCATCGTGGCGTCGCCGTCGAACGGCAGCGCCACCGTCTTCAGCGCCGACTGATCGGGCAGGGCACGCTCGATCTCTTCGAGCGCCCGCGCGAACTCCCGGCCTGTTGCATAACGTTTCGTGCGATCGCGCTCGAGGGCCTTGCGCAGCGCGGCCTGCAGCGCTTCGCCGCCCGGGAGATCCGGCGGCAGCTCGAGCGGCTTGAACTGCGTCTCGCGCGAGTGCAGCAGGACGTACTCGTGCGGCGACTTCGCCTCGAACGGAGGACGGCCGGTCAGGGCCTCGTACAGCACCATGGCCAGCGAGTAGAGGTCGGCGCGGCCGTCGATCTTCTCGTCGTCCCCCATGAACCCGAGGTGCTCCGGCGAGGCATAGCGCAGCTTGCCGACGAAGATCCCGGTCCGCGTCGCCGATACCTCGGACGGATCCGAGACTTTGGCGACGCCGAGGTCGATGATCTTCACCACGTCGTCCGCGGCGATCATCAGGTTCTCGGGACTGATGTCCCGGTGAATGATGCCGGCGCGGTGGATGGCGTCGAGGCCGTGCAGCGCCTGGATGGCGATGTGCACCGCCTGCCGCGGCGGCAGCGTGCCGCGATAGCGGAGGCGCTGCGCGAGGTTCTCGCCGTCGATGTACTCCCAGACCATGTAATGCGAGCCGTCCGGCAGCGCGGAGAAGTCGTGCAGCGTGGCGACGTTCGGATGCTGCACCTTCGTCGACGCGCGCGCTTCGCGGAGGAAGCGGTCGTGCGCGTCGCGGCTCTCGGAGATCTGCGGGCGGATGACCTTGATGACGCGGATCGCACCGAGGTACATGTGCTCCGCTTTGTAGACCTCGCCCATCCCGCCGGCGCCGAGGCGCTCGATGATCCGGTACTTGCCGTCGAGCGGCTCGTTGCTGTAGCGGCGCGCGAAATCGGTGACCGGCTCACCGCAATGCGGACAGGCCCGGTAGTTCCGATCGATCTCGGCGTGGCAGCGAGTGCAGGTGAATGGCATGGTGTGCGTGGAATTCTAACGGTTTACGCGGCCGTAGATGGCTCCGCGATGCGCCGGTCAACATACGGAGGGGAGGGAGGAGCCGCTGTGTCGTACGTCAACATCGGGCGCGGCGGCCGGCGCTCCGTAGAGGTTTGTTCACAGGACGGTTTTTGT
>DASWMP010000006.1:0-5751 GCA_036399695.1 Thermoanaerobaculia bacterium
CCCGAACCTCGCGCCTGACACCCACGGGGCCCAGGGCCCCGGGCCCCGATCCCTCAACTGATCCCCTTTTACGTTGACCCCGCTTCCCGTCCCGCTTACTCTGCCTTCAACCGCACCCAACTGAGTATCAACGTCTGAGGAGGACTCCTGTCGTGCCTATTCGCCCGGCCCGTCTTTTCGCCCTTGGCCTGCTCCTCGCCCTCTGTAGTGTCTCGCTGTTCGCTGACGGCCGCATCGCGGGCCGGGTGACGCGGGACAACGGCTCACCGATCGCCGGTGTCGTCGTCCAGGTGATCGAGCTCTCCCGCGCAACGCTCACGGACGCAAACGGGGAGTACACCGTCAACGCTCCGCCCGGAACGTACACCATTCACTTCATCGCCGGCGATCAGGTGGCGGTGCAGCAGAACGTCGCCGTCACCAACGATCAGGTGACCCGCGTCGACAAGGCCACCGACTGGCAGATGCGCGCGGCGGAGACCATCACCGTCACGTCGGCCTCGCGCCGGACGGAGCGCATCGTCGAAGCGCCGGCGGCGGTCACGGTGGCGACGGAAGAACAGATCGCCGCCGCCGCACCGACCGGACAGGCGCCGAAGATCATCGAAAGCGCTCCCGGCGTCGACTTCACGCAGTCCGGCCTCTACGACTTCAACTTCAACACGCGCGGCTTCAACAGCTCGCTCAACCGCCGCATCCTGACGCTCATCGACGGTCGCGACCCTTCGGTCCCGTTCCTCGGCGCGCAGGAGTGGGCGGCGCTCTCCTACCCGATCGACGAAATGTCGAGCGTGGAGCTGGTCCGCGGTCCCGGTTCGGCGCTCTACGGACCGAACGCCTTCAGCGGCGTGCTGAACATGACGACCAAGCAGCCGCGCCTCAGCCCGGGCGGTCGCGTGATCCTCACCGGCGGCGACCTCTCGACGCGCCGCGCGGACGTCCGTCACGCGGGCGGCTTCGGGAACGAGCTCTATTACCGCGTCGTCGGCGGTTATCAGCAGACCGACGACTGGACGCGCTCGCGCAATGGCGGCGGCGAGTACACCGACCGCAACGGCGTCGCGCCGCCGCGTGAAGCCGTGCCGCTGGTGCTCACCGAGGACCGCATCTCCTTCGGCGGCCTCCGCCTCGACAAGCATTTCATCGAGTCGGTGCTCACCGTCGAAGGCGGCTACGCGCAGCTCGAAGGGCCGACCTTCATCACCGGCATCGGCCGCGTGCAGGTCACGGACGTGCAGCACCCGTGGGCGCGCGTGAACTTCAACATGCCGCACCTCAACTTCCTCGCCTACTACGACGCACGCAAGGCGGACAACCAGGTGGCGCTGTCGTCGGGCGCCGGCGCGGTCCCGGGCCGCATCGGCCTGTACGAGGACTCGTGGAACATCACGGGTGAAGTGCAGACGAACTGGGAGCTCGGCTCGCGCCTCCGCGTCGTCGGCGGCGTCGGCTACAAGACGCAGGAAGTCGATACGGCCGGACCGGACGGCGTGCAGACGCTGATGGCCCAGGCGCACGAGGAAGACCAGCAGTCGGTCTTCGGCCAGGCGGAGGTCGACATCCTCGACAACCTCCGGCTCGTCGCCGCGGCGCGCTGGGACGACAGCACGCTGCACGAGGCGCAGGTCTCGCCGAAAGCGGCCCTCGTCTATGAGTTCATCCCCAACCACTCGATCCGCTACGGCTACAACGAAGCCTTCCAGCGCCCGAACTATTCGGAGCTCTTCCTCCGCGCCGCCGCCGCACCGCCGGTCACCGGCCTCGCCGCGATCGAGAACGCGCTCCGCCCGCTCCTCGGCGGCGTGCAACTCGGCTACGGCAGCATCCCGGTCCTGGCCCTCGGCAACGAAAACCTGGACGTCGAGAAAGTGCGCAGCCACGAGATCGGCTACCAGGGCATCTTCGGTGGCCGGTTCTATGTGACGGCCGACTACTACCAGAGCCAGCTCAGCGACTTCGTGACCGACCTGCTGCCGCGCGTCAATCCTACCTACGCGCCGTACGCGCCGCCTTCGTCGCTGCCGGGTCCGGTGCAGCAGCAGATCCTGGCGCTGCTGCGGCAGAACCTGCCGGCGCAGAACTTCGCCATGCTGGCCAACCTGCCGGGCGGCGCCCCGGCGTTCGTCCTCTCCTACGCCAACGCCGGCGAAGTGGACACGCAGGGCTTCGAGTTCTCCGCGAACTACTACGTCAGGAACAACTGGATCGTCGATTTCAACTACACCTGGTTCGACTTCGAGGTGAAGCAGTTCCAGGCCGGCGACGTCCTGCTGCCGAACTCACCGGAGAACAAGTACAACGCCGGGATCGCCTATCGCAGCCCCCGCTTCGACGCCCGCCTCGGCTATCGCTGGGTCGAAGAGTTTCCGTGGGCAACGGGCATCTTCCGCGGCCTGGTCGAGGAGTACAGCGTCGTCAACCTCGGCGGCAACTTCCGCATCAACGACAACTTCGCCGTAGGCGCTGACGTCAGCAACCTGCTGGATGAAGAGCACTGGGAAGCGTTCGGCGGCGACATCATCGGACGCCGCGCGTTGGCCTTCGTGACGGTGAACTGGTAGGTCGTGGGATGGGACAAGTGGAACCCATGGGACCGATCGGCCCCATGGGAGCCTCGCTTGTCCCATCCTTTGACGCGGCGTTTCCCTCGCCGCAAGGCGCCTGTCCCTTCGCCCGACCGGACCTTCGGGCTCGCCCGACCGGACTTTCGGGTTCGTCGGCCGGACCGTTTGCTCGGCGAGACGGGCGTTTGAGGTCGTGCGACGGGGCCTGTCCCTCGCATCGACGCGACCTTTTTGTCCGGTAACGCACGTTTGACGTCGCTCGACCGCAACTGTCGCGTCGACTCGAGGGATCGCTGCCGTCGCGGACCAGATCTTCGCGGTCGATCGACCGGATCGGTGCCGTCAAGCGGCGCGACCGGCGCGTCCGCGCGAGAGATCCGGCGCGTGCCGCGCGAGATCCGTCCCGTCGGCGATCCCCATCGATGAGCCCAGCATTCCCAAAGATGTGTCCGGCGGACAGATCTTTGCCTGTTGCGGCTCCTACAGCCGCGTCAGAATGGCCTCTCCGGCCTTCTTCGTACCGAGCGTCCCGCCGAGATCCTGGGTCGTCTCCCCATCCTCGATGGCACGGATCACCGCCCGCTCGATCGCGTCCGCTTCCGCCTGATGCCCGAGGTATTCGAACATCATCGCGCCGGTGAGGATTGCGCCGATCGGATTGGCGATGTCCTTACCGGCGAACGGAGGCGCGCTGCCGTGGATCGGCTCGAAGAGAGAGACGCGTCCCGGATGAATGTTGCCTGACGCGGCCACGCCGAGGCCCCCCTGTAAGGCGGCGCCGAGATCGGTGACGATGTCGCCGAACATGTTGTTCGTCACGATCACGTCGAACATCTCCGGCGCGCGGACCATCTGCATCGTCAGCGCGTCGACGAACATGTGGAAGTGCTCGATGTCCGGGTACTCGCCCGCCACTTCCTTGAACGTCCGCAGCCAGAGATCACCGCCGAAGCGCATGACGTTGTTCTTGTCCGACATGCAGACCGACTTGCGCCCGGTGCGCTTCGCGAACTCGAAGGCATGGCGGATGATCCGCTCGACGCCTTTGCGCGTGGAGACGTCCTCCTGCACCGCGATCTCGTCGGCCGTCCCCTTCTTGAAGACGCCCCCCATCCCGACGTACGCCCCTTCGGTGTTCTCCCGGAAGATGACGAAGTCGATCTCCTTCATCCCCTTCGTCTTGAGTGGCGAGAGCTGCTCGTTGAGCAGCTTCACCGGCCGGTAGTTGACGTAGAGGTCGAGTTGGAAGCGCATCCCGAGGAGGATGTCCGCCGCATGCTTCATGTCGGGGACGCGCGGATCGCCGAACGCGCCGAGGTAGACCGCCGCGTAGTTGTCGCGAATGTCCTCCATGGCGCCCGGAGGCATGGAGACGCCGGTGCGCAGGTACTCGTCCGCGTTCCAGCCAAAGTGAACGAATTCGAGTCCGAGCCGGCTGCTCTCATTCACCCGCTCCAGCACCCGCATCCCCGCCCCGATGACCTCCGGCCCAATCCCATCCCCCGGAATCACGGCGATCTTTCTGCTCATGCGCTTCTCCTCCCCCGTTCAGGCGCGCGGATTATAGAAGGAGCGGGGGTGCGCCACAGGAGAACGATGGGACGTATGGGACAGATGGGACCTATGGGCCTCCGGTTCCATCTTGGAGTGCGGTGGCCCACCGCTCTTTTACACGTGTAGCAGAGCGGTGGCGTTCGCCACCGCACTCCGAGATCACGGCGCCTACTGAAGCGGCTTCACGATCGCCCGGTTACTGAAAACGCCCTGCGGCAGCAGGAGCGCAGCCTTGCCGGCAGGGCTGACGTAGACCAGACCGCCGTCGGACGCCACCTCCGGGAGCAGGAGGGACCGCCCCTCGCTCGCCGGTCCGTCGAACAGCTCCAGAGCCACGGCGCCGTTCTCCCGCGTCTGCAGCGCGAACCGCCCGTTGCCCAGAGGGAAGCCCTGTACGGCATGCCGTGCCCGTCCGGCGAAAGTCGTCACGGCATCGGGCTGCCGCGGCGCGTTCGCGCGGCCTCCTTTGGCGAGCAGTTCGCGGAGATCGAAGGACGACCACTCCGCGGACGCTTCGACCCAGAGCGTCTGCGCCGGCGCATCCCACCGCAGGACGTTCCCGCCCCGCGGCGGCTGCAGGACGGCGCGGATCCCGCCGCTGGTCATGCTCACGAGATAGACACGGCCGCGGTGCAGCACCGCGACCGTCGGATCGGCCGGGTTGCTGTCGACGAACTCCACGTCGATGGCGTCCGCGGCAAAGCGCGGCGGCAGCGGTCCGGGCGTGCCGTGGGACTGAAAGTTGATGTCGGTCTTCCGACCGCCGTGCTTCGAAGAAGGGCTGCCGGTACGCAGCGTGAAGCCGGAGTTGCCTTTACGCGTGAGGACCGCCCACTGCCGTCCCGTGCGGTCGATCTCCAGCACCGGTTCGGCGCGGCTGAGCGCCGCCCCGAGGACGGACGAATCCCAGATGGTCTCGATACGGTCGTTACGGATGTCCACGAGACGCGCGTAGTAGCCCGCTTCGTCTCCGGTGCCCACCGCACCGCTGATGAAGTAGCGCGAACCTTCCCCCACCGGGGCGATCGCATTGACCGACATCCCCTCGAGAGTCACCGTGCGCGAGCGGCCGGCGGCATCGAACAACACGAACCGCCCATGACGCGGCTGGTTTCCAGCCACGACGACGATTCCGGAGCCGTCATCGCGCAACAACGTCGCACTGACCCATTCCTTGTCGTTTTTCGCGAATGGAATAGTTCTATCCGGACTGGCGGCCGCAAGAATGGCCGCGAAGAACATGGCCGAGATTGCCGTGACGATGGTTCTCATCCTAACAACCTCCCGGAACGGTGAAAGCAACGATGGGACCTAATGGGACAAATGGGACCTATGGGCCTCCGGTCCATCTTGGAGTGCGGTGGCGAACGGAGGGTGTCTCAAAACAGTCGCCGCTCGCCACTCCACGAGCGGCCCACCGGATGCTCGGAGGTAACGCCCGGACACCGGGAGAACCGGCTCGGGCGCTCGAGGTGTCCCAGCGGGCGCTCGGGGGTTCCGGTTGCGCCCTCGTGGGTTCCTGTTGGGCCCTCGAGGGTTCCGGTTAGGCGCTCGAGGGTTCCAGTGGGGCGCTCGAGGGTTCCGGTTGGGCCCTCGAGGGTTCCGGTTGGGCGCTCGAGGGTTCCAGTTGGGC
>DASWMP010000007.1:0-13544 GCA_036399695.1 Thermoanaerobaculia bacterium
GATATTCGGCGGAATCTGAATGTGGGACAGACACTCCTGTCTGTCCGCGCCCGCAGGCGCCGGTTCATCGACGGCAGAACCAAAGGAGTAGATCGAGGCGCACCGTTTTGAGACACCCTCCGTTCGCCACCGCACTCCAAGATCAGCTACGACAGAAAATCCTTGATCTTGTCCAGCACACCCTTCTCCAGCGGCTGCTCGCCTTCCATCGCCGCGAGTTCTTCCAGCAACCGGCGCTGCTCGTCGTTGAGGGTGGTCGGGATCTTCACGTTCACGTGCACGTAGTGATCGCCGCGGCCGGAGCCGTCGATGAACGGGACTCCTTTGCCGCGCAGGCGGAACACCTGGTTCGGCTGCGTGCCTGCCGGCACCTTCAGCGACTCGTCGCCGTCGATCGTCTCCGTCTTCACCTCGGCGCCGAGGGCCGCCTGCGTGAACGTGACGGCCTGCTCCGAATGCACGTCGTAATCGCGGCGCGTGAACTTCGGATGCTCGCGCACCGAGATGAACACGTACAGATCGCCGGCGGGGCCGCCGTTGAAGCCGGCTTCCCCTTCGGCACCGACGCGCAGGCGCGAGCCGTCGTCGACGCCCGCCGGCACCTTCACCGAGATCGTCTTGTCCTCGCGCACGCGTCCCGCGCCGTTGCACGTCGTGCAGGGGTCCTTGATCATCTTCCCCGCGCCGCCGCATTGCGGACAGGTGCGCTGCACGGCGAAGAAGCCCTGCGAGTAGCGGATCTGACCCCGGCCCTGGCACCCCGTACACGTCACCGGCTGCGTGCCCGGCTTCGCGCCGACGCCGTTGCAGGTCGTGCAGGCCACGATGCGGGGCACGTTCAGCGTCACTTCCTTGCCGAACGCCGCCTCCATGAAGTCGAGCTCCAGGTCGTGGCGCAGGTCGTTGCCACGTGCCGGACGGTTCGTCCGCCGGCGTCCCGCGCCGAAGAAATCGCCGAACCCGAACAGATCGCCGAGGATGTCGCCGAAGTCGGCGAACTGGTTCGGATCGAAGCCGCCCATGCCCTGCGTGCCGGCATGGCCGTAGCGGTCGTAACGGGCGCGCTTCTCCTCATCGGAGAGGACGCCGTACGCTTCGGCCGCTTCCTTGAACTTCTCTTCCGATTCCTTATCGCCCGGGTTCTTGTCCGGGTGGTACTTCACCGCGAGCTTGCGGTAAGCCTTCTTGATGTCGTCGAGAGTGGCGGTGCGCTGGAGGCCCAGCACCTCGTAGTAGTCGCGTTTTTCTGTGGTTGCCATGTGGGCTACTGCGGATTTTCCGTGGACATCATTTTGAGCGGGTTGTAGAGCATGACGCTCGTGAGAATCCGCGACGCGACCTGCAGGTCATAGATGGCGTCATTGAGCGCCTGCTTCTGTTCCGAGGCCACGACGTCCTTCGCTTTGTTGATGATGTTGCCGACCTTTTCACGGTCGCCGTCATTGAGCAGCTTGCCGAACTCGCGGTAGACCTTCTCGTTCGTGTAGATCATCCCCTCGAGCTTGTTCTGGATCATCCGGATGTCGCGGCGCTGCGCGTCGCCGCGCTGATGCTCGGCCGCCTCGTGGATCAGGCGGTCGATCTCGTCCTTCGTCAGGCCGCCGGCCGGATTGATCTGCACGCCGGTGGACTGCCCGGTGGCCTGATCGCGCGCCGTCACGCTGACGATGCCGTTCGAATCGAGGGCGAACGTCACCTCGATCTGCGGCACGCCGCGCGGCGCCGGCGGGATGCCCAGCAGGTCGAACTTCCCGAGCGACTTGTTGTCGCGCGCGAACTCGCGCTCTCCCTGCAGCACGTGCACCGTGACCTTGTTCTGGTTGTCCGCGACGGTCGTGAAGATGAGGGAGTTCTTCGTCGGGATCGTCGAGTTGCGGTCGATGATCTTCGTGAAGACGCCGCCGTGCGTCTCGACGCCGAGCGACAGCGGCGTGACGTCCAGCAGCACCATGTCCTTGATGTCGCCCCGGAGGATGCCCCCCTGGATGGCGGCGCCGATGGCCACGACTTCATCCGGATTGATGTTGCGGTTCGGTTCCTTGCCGAACACTTTCGCCACCGCCTCGATGACCTTCGGCATGCGCGTCTGGCCGCCGACGAGCACGACCTCGTCGATCTGCTGCGGCGTCACGCCGGCCGAGCGCAAGGCGTCGTTCACCGGGTCGATGGTCTTCTGGATCAGGTCCTCGACCATGCGCTCGAACTCGCGCCGCGTGAGAACGGTATTGAGATGCTTCGGACCCGAGGCGTCGGCGCTGATGAACGGGAGCGTGATCCGGCTTTCCTGTTCGAGCGACAGCTCGCACTTCGCCCGCTCGGCCGCTTCCTTCAGACGCTGCAGCGCCATCCGGTCGTCACGGAGGTCGATGTTGGTGTCGCGCTGGAAGACGTCGATGAGCCAGTCCATGACCCGCTTGTCGAAGTCTTCGCCGCCGAGGTACGTGTCGCCGGACGTCGAGAGCACTTCGAACAGGCCGTCCTCGAGCTTCAGGATGGAGATGTCGAACGTGCCGCCGCCGAGGTCGTACACGGCGATGACCTGGTTCTGGCGGTTGTCGAGGCCGTACGCCAGCGCGGCCGCCGTCGGCTCGTTGATGATGCGGAGCACTTCCAGCCCGGCGATCTTGCCGGCGTCGCGCGTGGCCTGCCGCTGCGAATCGTTGAAGTAGGCCGGCACGGTGATGATGGCCTCGGTGATCGCCTCCCCGAGGAAGTCCTCGGCGAAGGCCTTGATCTCCATCAGCACGAAGGCCGAGATCTCCTCCGGCGAAAACTCCCGGTCGCGGATCTTCACCTTCACGTCGCCGTTCGCCGCGTTCACGATCTGGTACGGCAGCACCTTCTTCGCGTGCGCGACTTCCTCGGACTCGTATTTGCGCCCGATCAGCCGCTTGATCGCGAACACCGTATTGAACGGATTCGTGATGGCCTGCCGCTTCGCGATCTGGCCGACGAGCCGTTCCCCATCCTCGGTGAAACCGACGACGGACGGAGTGGTCCGGCTCCCCTCACGATTGGGGATCACCTGCGGCGTCGTGACGTCCACGACGGCCACGCAGGAGTTCGTCGTCCCGAGATCGATTCCGATGATTTTCGCCATGCGGCTCCGCTACTGTACCGCAGTGTCGTCGCCGGCGTCGTGACGCTCGGGACCGCCGACCGCCACTTTCACGAGCGCGGGGCGAAGCAGTCGATCGTGCAGGAAATAGCCCTTCTGCAATACCGCCACGACCGTGTGGCTCGGGACGTTCGAATCCTCCTCCCGGACCACCGCCTCGTGGATGTTCGGGTCGAAGCGGACGTCCGACTCGTCGATCGAGCGCAGCCCGTTCTTCTGGAGGATGTCGTAGAGCTGCTTGTAGATCATGAGGACACCCTTGTGGAACTCGTCCCCTTCGGCGGCGTGGTCGAGCGCCCGCTCGAAGTTGTCGAGCACCGGCAGGATGTCCTTGAACGTACCGGCCAGCGCGTACTTGAAAAAGTCCGCCTTCTCACGATCGGTGCGCTTCCGGAAGTTGTCGAAGTCGGCGAGGGTGCGCAGATAGCGGTTGCGCAGGTCGGTGTTCTCGGCGCGGAGCGCCTCGTCACCGGGCGCGCCGGCGGCGGCTGGCTGCGCGGGCGAGTCGCTTTCCGTCACGCCGGCCGCTTCCTGCGCCGTCGCTTCCATCTCGCGCTCGAGATCCTCGACCGACGCGCCGGTGTCTTCGATCACGTAGCTGTCGTCATCGGTACCGTCGCCGGTACCCTTGCGGTTCTCGTCCATTACTCCTCACTCTCCTGTTCCTCTTCGATCTTGCGGCTCAAGGCGCGGCTCAGGTAATCGACGAGCGGCGCCATGCGAGCGTACTCCATCCGCATCGGTCCGATGATGCCGACGGTGCCGAGCGGAGCCGATTGCGACCCGTAACGCCGCGCGACGATGCTGAAGTTGTGGATCTGCGTAAAGTCGGTCTCCGACCCGATGAGAATCTGCAGCCCATCCTCGACGAGGCAGCTCTCCAGGATGTCGACCAGCTTCTCCTTCTCCTGCAGCGCCAGGAACGTCTTGCGCAGCGCCTGCGCGTCGGCGTACTCGGGCTTGTTCAGGATCGAGGCCGCCCCTTCCACGTAAAGGTCATGCTCGAACGGCGCCACGTCCGTCACGGCTTCGATGCCGAGCGTGATGGTCTTCTGGAGCATCTCGTCGTGCAGTGCACGCTCCTGCTCGGTCATCCGGATCAGGCGGCGGCGGATCTGGTCGAGCGTCAGGCCGGAGAACTCGATCGTGATGTAGCGGCCGATCTTCTCCAGTTCCTCCCGGTTGAAGCTCTGGCGCGTCTCGACGATCTTGTTCACCACGACGCCGTTGACGCCGACGATGACGCACATGATCCGCGACTCGCCGATGAGCACGAAGTCCATGGAGCGGATGGCGAACTGCAGGAGCGTCGGCATGAAGACGACGCCCACCTGGTCGCTGAAACGGCTGAGGAGGCGCGAAGCGTGGCCGAGGACCTCCTCGATCTCGTTCGCGTGGCCGACTTCGTCGTCGATCGTTTCCCGCTCCCGCTGCGTGAGCAGCTTGGAACGCATGAGGTTGTCGATGAAGAAGCGATAGCCGCGGTCCGTCGGCACGCGTCCTGCCGAGGTGTGCGGCTGGGTGAGGTAGCCGAGGTCTTCGAGATCGGCCATCACGTTGCGCAGCGAAGCGGGCGAAAGCTGAAACTGGCCACAGCGCGAGAGCGTGCGGGAGCTGATCGCCTCGCCTGAGGCAATATGTTCGATGACAATCTCGCGCAGAACCTCGCGCGCGCGGCTGTCGAGCTCCGGTAGCGGTTTCTGCATCAGGGTCGTTTAGCACTCGCGGGACAGGAGTGCTAACTGCCAATTCTGAGAATACGGTCAGGCAGTGTCAAGATTAACCATGAGTATGCGTAAGCTCTTCCTCCTTCTGGTTTTGCTCGCCGGCGTCTTTCCGGCCTCTGCCGTGACGGTCGATCGCATCGCCGCAGTGCTCGACCGGCAGGTGCTGACGGTGAGCGAAGTCAACCAGATGGTGGAGCTCCGCTTTTTCCCTCGCCTGGTCCAGACGGACGACGAGCATCGCCGGGAGGTGCTCGAAGCGCTGATCGCCCAGGCCCTCCGCTACCGCGACGTGGAGCGCTTCGGCGCCCAGGACATCCCTGCCGACGCCATCGAAGCGCGGCTCCAGGAGATCCAGGGGCGGTTCGGCTCCCCCGAGGAGTTCACCGCCGCCCTGACGCGCACCGAGCTGACGCTGGATGAGATGCGGGCGCTGGTCCGCCGCCAACTGCAGGTCGAGGCGTACATCCAGGAACGGTTTGCGCCGCAGGTGTTCGTGCAGACGGAGGAGATCGAGGAGTACTACCGCGGCCCCTGGACCGCCCAGCGCCGCGAGCGCGGCCTGGCCGTACCCCCGCTGGCGCAGGTGCAGAACGAGATCCGCGATGCGCTGCGGTCGCAGAGGCTGCAAACGGAGATCGAGCACTGGACCACCCAGCTCCGCGCCCGGGCCAACGTAGACGTCTACGCCTGGCGCTGATCTCGGAGGAGAACGGCCAGCGCATCCACGACCTGCTCGACCTCCGCCTCCGCGCTCACCCGGACCCCAAACTTCTCCCCCTGATGGGCCACGCAGCACTCCGTGGCCCGGCGGAACTCCCACGGCGCGCTCACCGGGTCGAGCCCGCGCCTGCGCAGCCGCTCGTGCACCACGTCCACCGGAGCGACCAGACAAACCTGCACCACGTCCGGCTCGAACGGCCCGAGCCCCTCGCGGATCTCGCGCAGGTACTCCTCATTCGAGAAGGCCATCGGCACCACCACGTTCTTCCGGAAGAGCCGCGTGACCCGCAGCCCCAGCACCGTCAGCCGCCGCCAGGCGCGCAAGTCCTGGAAGTCGTCCACCCGCCGCCCCACCAGCCGGGCCGCGCGCTGCAACGCCATCCCGATCAGCTCCGGATCGAACAGCACCGCGCCAGGCAGACGCGCCACGAGCGCACGCGCCACCGTCGTCTTTCCCACGCCGAAGGCGCCGTTCAGCAGCAGGATCACACCACCAGTCTACCGCCGCGGTAGCCGCTCGCACGAACCCTGCACTGAGCCTCCGCGGGAGGAATCACATGGCTTCGACGAACAACCGCGGCAAAGAAGGAAAGCGCAGCGGCTCCGCCACGTCACCGGCGAAGGCAGGCAGCCAGAGCCCGCAGACCGGCAAGTCGCAAACGAAGAGCGGCGCGAAGAAAAAGTAGGAACGCGCCCCCGCCGCCGCCTGATCTCGGAGTGCGGCGAACAGCCACCGCACTCCGAGATGACTTCGCGGAGGGCCACGCGTGCGGCGTTAATCCTTCTTCGCCGCGCCGCTGCGCATCGCGTCTTCCAGCAGGCGCATCCACTTACGCTCCGCTTCGGTGCGAAGGGAATCCACACGATCGCTGCGGCGGTCGAGATCTGCTTCCAGCCTCTCCATGTCGCGCTCCAGCGTCTCCCGCTTGCGCTCGATGGTCCGGACGTCGCTCTCGTAACGCGACACTTCGTCCCCTCGGCGGGAAGCGGTGCGGATCTCCCGCTCCAGCGAGCGCTGCTCGTTGCGCAACTCGCGCTCGCGAGTCTTCAGCTCGCGGCGGCGCGTCTTGATCTCGCGCGACTCCGCTTTGGCTTCTCGCACCGGGCGGTAGGCCTCGTCGAGCTGGGCCAGCGTACGGGCGTCCGTGATGCGGTACGGACGGCCGTCCCAGCGAAACCAGAGGTAGTCACCCGCGGGGAAGCGCTCGGTGTTCACATCGTCATTGATGATCCGCACCCGCGTGTCTCCCCGGTACTTGAAGACGTACGACTGCAGCGGGCTGTCGGCCGCAAAGACCATGAAGGCGATCGAGGCGAGGGCGAGCGCGAGAACGGCGCGAGCTGTCTTCATGCTGCTTGAGACGCCGCCACGGGCGAAAAGTTGGGACGACATCCGTCACGACGGTTTTTTACGACTGCCTTTCCGAGGCGCCGCCGGAACGCGGTCCGTTTCCTCTGGATCCGCGTCCGGTACCTTGGCAAGGACGGCGTCGAACTTTCGCCGGTCTCCTTGCTTCGCTCTGGCCTCGAGATACTCCTGCGTCATCAGCGCCGACATCTTTTCAGCCACTGCCGAATTGATGAGCTGGTTGATCGAGATCCCTTCCCGTTCGGCCACTTCGCGTATCTGTCCCATAGGTCCTATAGGTCCCATCGTACCCGGTTCCTTAATCTCGATCCCATCCACCGGCTGCGCGCTCCAGCATCAGAGTGCCGACATTCAGTTGCGAGTCGGTCATTCTCGATACACGGTCACCGGCTTTCACTCATCGATCACCGGCTTTCACTCATCGATCACCGGATTTCAGTGATCGATGAGCGATTTTCGGTGATCGATCACCGATTTTCACCGATCAATGAGTGTTTTTCGGTGATCGATGAGTGATTCCCCCAGACCTGTGACTGAATTTCCGTCACTCATGACCGAACTTCGGTGATCCGTGACTGAAATTCGGTCATCGATGACCGGATTTCGGTTGACGCTGACCGGAATTCAGTCACCTCTCCCCGATTTCCGCCGATCGCTCACCGAATGTCACTCATCGATGACCGTTTCCGGCTCGCGCGTCTCCGGCGTCAGCCGGGCGTCTGTGATTCGCCGAGGCCGAGCAGTTCGGCGAAACCGTCCTCCGTCAGCACTTCGACGCCGAGCGACTTCGCCTTCTCCAGTTTCGAGCCGGCGGCTTCACCGGCGATCAGGTAGCTGGTCTTTGACGAGACGGAGCCGGAGGCTTTGCCTCCCTCGGCTTCGATGATCTTGTGGATCTCGTCTCTCGTGTAGCGGGACAGGGAGCCGGTGACGACGAACGTCTTGCCGGCCAGGCGGTTGCCGGTGACGGTGCTGGTGTGGGCCGGTCGAAGGCCGAGGCGCTGCATCTTTTCGAGGCGCTCCCGGTTGGCGGGGATCGAGAAGTAGAAGGTCACGGCTTCGGCGACCTTGGGGCCGATCTCGTGGATTGCGACCAGCTCCTCGACCGTCGCATTCATCAGGCGGTCGACGCTCTGGTAGTGGTCGGCCAGGATCTTGGCGGCGCGCTCGCCGACGAAGCGGATACCCAGGGCGAAGATGAGGCGATAGAGGTCGTTCGTCTTCGACTTTTCGATCTGCTCGATCAGCGTCTTGGCCGACTTCTCCCCCTTGCGGTCGAGGGCCGTCACCTGCTCTTCGGTCAGCTCGTAGAGCGACGCGTAGTCGGTGATGAGGCCCGCGTCGAGGAGGGCGGTGATGGTCTTGTAACCGAGGCCTTCGATGTCCATCGCTTTGCGTCCGCCGAAGTGGAAAAGGGCTTCGCGGACGATGGCCGGGCAGCCCTGGTTGACGCAGCGGAGGGCCACTTCCCCTTCAAAGTGCGTGAGCGGCTCGCCGCAGACGGGGCACTCGGTCGGCGGGACGAAGGGCACCGCGTCGGCGGGGCGGAGATCGGTGATGACCTCCACGACCTTCGGGATGATGTCGCCCCCCTTCTCGACGACGATCGTGTCGCCGATGCGCGCGTCCTTGCGGGCCAGCTCCTCGAAATTGTGGAGCGAGGCGTTGACGACCTTCGTGCCGCCGATGCGCACGGGATCGAACTCGGCGACGGGCGTCACGCTGCCGGTGCGGCCGACGTAGAGATTGATGGCGCGCACGATCGTCCGCGCCGCTTCGGGCGGATATTTGAAGGCCACGGCCCAGCGGGGGAACTTGGACGTCGCCCCCAGTTCGAGCTGCTGCTCGCGCCGATTGACCTTCACGACGATGCCGTCGATCTCGAAAGGGAGCTCGTGCCGCTCTTCGCGCATTTCCTCGATGAAGCCGAGAACGCCGTCGACGTTCGGGAAGACACCGCGACGCGGGTTCAGCGGCAGCCCGAGGTCGTCGAGGATCTCGTAGGCGCGGGATTGCGATTCGAGACGCTGCCCGTCGGCGTTGACGAGGTGGTAGACGAAGGCGCTGAGGCGCTTCTGGGCCACGGAGCGCGGGTCCTTCTGCCGGAGCGCGCCGGCGGCGGCGTTGCGGGGATTCGCGAGCGGCTCCTCCCCTGCTTCCTCCAGCGCTTCGTTGATCTTCGCGAAGTCGGTCTTGGCGATGTAGATCTCGCCGCGGACCTCGAGGCGGTCGAACTTCGGTTTGATTTTGAGCGGCAGGGGGCGGACGGTGCGGACGTTGCGCGTGACGTCGTCGCCGCGGGTGCCGTCGCCGCGCGTGGCGCCGCGGGTCAGCTCCCCTTTTTCGTAGAGCAGGGAAATCGACACGCCGTCGATCTTGAGCTCCGCCTCGTACTCCACGTCGTCCTGCCCGAGGCCGCGGCGCACGCGGTCGTCCCACTCGCGCAGCTCCTCGATCGAGTAGGCGTTCTCGATCGAGAGCATGGGCGGCTCGTGGACGACGGTGGCGAAATCGCCTTCCATCGGCAGGCCGCCGACGCGCTGGCTCGGCGAGTTCGGGTCGAACAGCTCGGGATGCGCGGCCTCGAGCTCCTGCAGGCGGCGCATGAGCTGATCGAAGTCGTAGTCGCTGATCGCGGGGCGCCCCTCGTAATAGAGACGGTTGTGTTTTTCGAGCTCGTCGCGCAGTTTCGCGACCTCTTTGACGATGGCTTTCGGCGTCATGACGGCCTCGAAAGATATCGTGAACGCTCGACGATTTTCTCGACGTGTCCGAGCTCGCGCAGGCGGCGTTCGAGCAACGTCACAAAATCGCGGCGTCCTTTGATCAGATTCAGGTTCAAGGCGACGAAGCGCATGCCTTTCGGCGTATCGAAATAGACCACGAGCCGATCGCCCCCGATCATCTGCTCGGTGCCGCTGATGGCCTTCCAGGGGATGCTTTTCCCTCGGAACTGGTGGATGGGCCGCAACACCAGGATGTCGGCATTTGCCTCGGCGACAGGACGCCACGTTCCGAGCCAAACTTTGGCGCCGCCGATCCAGAGCGTGCCGATGTAGATCCATACGAACCGTTCGCCGATCCAGCCGAAGCGGAACGAGGGGTCGAACAGGAGCGCGCCGAGGAGGACAGCAGTGATCGCGGCGGCGGCGAGAACGATCGAAAGGCCGGCCCGGCGCACCCAGGGGCGAAAAGGGAAGAGGTGATTTGCATCGGATGCAAAATACCCGTTGCTCACCATGTCCTTTTTCCCGTACTCTGGAATTGCTTCAGCCCGGCAAGCATTTCGCATATAACGGTTGCACTGACGCCCAGAATATGCCAGTCACGAAACTCGACGGAACCGGCCGCCGCATCCTGGTCATCGACGACGACGTCGCCATCCGGGTATTGCTGCAGGCCGTTCTGAAACGGATGAAATTCGACGTGGAGCTCGCGGAGGACGGCGCGGCAGGGCTGGACCGTCTGCAGAATAAGGGCGCCTTCGATCTCATCCTGCTGGACCTGATGATGCCGCGCCTCAATGGCTACGAGTTCATCGACGAGATCGGCGTCCGCTTCGCGAGCGACAAGCGTCCGCACATCGTGGTCTTCACGGCCGCCGGCAAGCGTGGCGTCGACAAGATCCCGGCGGAAACGGTCTGCAACGCGATCCTCAAGCCCTTCGACCTCGACAAGTTCATCGAGATCATCGGGGAGTGCCTGAGCGAGACGCACAAGACGCGCGTCGTCACGTCCTTCGTGCAGCCTCACTGATTCAGCTTCCATTCAATCTGCCGGACCACGCCGAGAAGGATGGTCGTCTCGCGCTCATCCAGATTGGCCCGCGAAAGGACCGCCCGCAGGTCGTCGTAGGCGTGATCGGGATTGCTCTCGCGCAGGAAGCCGACTTCGAGGAGCAGTGACTGGACGCGCTCGTGGAGCCGCTCGACGACGCCCGCGGTGGGGAGCTGGCGGCTCTCGGCGGCCGGCTCGATCGCGGAGAGCTCGTAGCAGAAGACGCAGATCGACTGCGCGAGGTTCATGGTCGGGAAGCGGGCGTTCGTCGGTACGACGGCCGTGTGCTGGCAGAGCATGACCTCTTCGCGCGTGAGGCCGTGGTCCTCCCGGCCGAAGACGAGGGCCAGGATCTGGTCGTGGCCCAGGGTGGCGGCGCGCGCGGCGAGGGTGACGGGAGTGAAGTCGGCGGGCGTGGTGCGGCCGCGCGAGGACGTGGTGGCAACGGTGAGGTGGGCGTCGGCGACGGCTTCGTGGAGGGTAGCGGCGAAGCGGGCCTGTTCGAGGAGGTCGTCGGCACCGCTGGCCCACCAGCTCGACACCGGCAGGAGCTGCGGGTGCTCGCCGACGATCCAGAGCTCATCGAAGCCGAAGTTCTTCATGACGCGTGCAGCAGCGCCGACGTTGCCGGCTTCGCGCGGCTCGACGAGAACGATTCTTACGTGCATGGCGGTGCGATTGTAGTGTCGTGTTCGGACACGACACTAGAATGCATCGCGTGTTGACACCCGAACGAGCTCTGGATGACCTCCGCCACACCGCGGCCGCGCAGGGGCTCGGGCTCAGCATCCCACTGCAGGACGTGGTCCGTTACGTCGAGTTTCTGGCGCACGACCTGGGGCTGGATCCATATCGCGCCTTCTGGCTGCTCGGCCTCCTCTCCCGCGGCCCCCGCTTCCGCTCCGCCGTGACAGCTCTCCGCGGCGATCCGGACGAAGCAGCACGCTTCATCCGCGGGACGCTGGAGGCCTACCCGGAGTCGTACGCGGAAGGCACTTCGTGGAACGAGCCGGGCGACCGCCGCGATCTGCTGGAGCGCGCGATGGCGTTCGCACGGGAGGAAGGCAACCAGGAAGTGCAGGAAGTCGACTTTGCCCGCGCTCTGCTGGATCAGGAACTGGCGGACGCGGAGTCGCTGGCGGATTGGAGCGACCCGCGCATGCGCACGAAGCTCGTGATGCTCGCGCATCTCGCGGACCAGTACGACGAGTCGCTGGCCATCGACGTGGCGGATGTGATGGGGATGCTGAGGGCGACGAATTAGCCGGGAGTCTAGATCGATCGCAGCGATTCCAGCATTGCGTCAATGTGCTGCTCCGTCGTGCGGGGATTCATCATCGTCACGCGCAGCACGCGCTGGCCGCGAAGCACTGTCGACGTGATCCAGGCTTCGCCGCTGCGGATGAGATCTTCGCGGAGGCGGGCGTTGGCCTCGTCGTCGCCATGGCGCCAGCGGAAGCAGTAGATGTTGAAGTGGGGGGCGTGGACGGGTTCGAAGTCGTCGGAGGCTGAGACCTTCTCGTGCAGATAACGGGTCAGCTCCGCCACGCGCTCGAGCGCCGCCGCGAACGGCGCGGTGCCGTAGGCTTTGAGGGCCAGCCAGAGCTTGATGGCGTCGGCGCGCTTGGAGCACTGGATGGTCATCTCGCCGATGTTCTGGCTGGCGCGATCGGCGTGGAAGAGATACGGCGCGTCGGCCTGGAAGGCGCGGCGCAGCCAGATGCCGTCGCGGACCAGCACCGTGCCGAGGGAGAGCGGCATCCACATCATCTTGTGCGGATCCCAGGAGAGGGAGTCGGTGCGGGCGATGCCGGTGACGAGGTGCTCGAGCTTCTCGCTGAGCAGGACCGAGGCGCCGTGAGCGGCATCGACGTGCAGCCACGTGCGGTGGAGGTCGCGCAACAGGGCGATCTCGTCGAGCTGGTCGAAGGCGCCGGTGGCGGTGCTGCCGGAAGTGGCCACGATGGCGAGCACGGAGGCGTCGTCGCGCGCGTTCGCGGAGGCGAGCAGTTCCTCGAGGGCGCCGACGTCCATGCGGTGCTGGTCGTCGGTCGCCACTTTCAGGACGTGCGTCGCCGGGATGCCCATGATCGCGGCGGCACGGGCGATGGAGTAGTGAGCGTCGGCCGAGGTGAGGATCAGCGGCGTCTTACCGGCATTGCCGTCGTCCGCCAGCCAGCGCGCACGGGCGGCGAGCAGCGCCGTGAGGTTCGCGGCCGAGCCGCCCGAAACGGCGGTGCCTTCGGAGGTCTCCGGATAGCCGGCCAGATTCGCCATCCAGCGGACGATCTCGTTCTCCACGACCGTGGCCACGGGACTCATCTCCCAGACGGCCGTCGACTGGTTCATGACCGAGATCAGCAGATCGGCGATCGCCGAGACGGCGAACGGCGGACACACCTGGTGGCCGAGGTACGAGGGATGGTGAAGCTGGATGGAGTTTTCGACGACGAGCCGCGCGGCGTCCATCGGTGTGGCCACGCTCTGCACGCGCGTGCGCAGCTCCTCCGCTGAGGTCCAGTCGACGACGGGACGCGTCTCGACGTTCTCGACGTGGTCGAACAGCAGGTCGACGAGCTCGTGAGCGAACTTGCGGGAGGTGGCGTCGAAGGCGGTCATCGGGCCGGGGATTCTACCGCCGGCCCGATCTCGGAGTGCGGTGGCGAACGCCACCGCTCTGTTACACGTGTAGAAGAGCGGTGGCGTGCGGAGGGTGTCTCAAATCCATAGTCCGCCGAAAAACCATTTTTTTACGGACGTCGACAGCCACGCGGATCGCTTGGACGAGCTCTGGTGAAGGAGCGGAAGTTGGTTGACGAGCGAGCGAAGTCGC
>DASWMP010000008.1:0-63193 GCA_036399695.1 Thermoanaerobaculia bacterium
CACCGCTCTGCTACACGTGTAAAAGAGCGGCGGCTTGCGCCACCGCACTCCAAGACCGCAGGCTCGAAATAGGCGACGCGCTACACCAGCAGCTTCAGCGCTCGAACCGCTTCGGTGGTGTCGAGCGTGTCGTCGCCGATGGCGTTGATGATGTCTTCGATGGACTTCATGTTCGGGTCGAGGGCGAATTCGGTCTCGAGGCGCTGCTCGAGGGCCGACTCGGTGATCCAGTAGCGGTCGCGGGCGAATGGGTAGGTGGGCAGTGGAATGCGTCGCGGCTTGGCGCCGGCGTAGAGGCGCGTCCAGTCGACCGGCTGGCCTTTGACCCACAGCTCGAGGAGCTTCGGGTTGTCGATGACTTCCTGGAGTCCGCCACCGCGGCGGTCTTGACCCGGCTCCACGCGTCCGCGATACAGACCGTCGATCTCTGTCGCACCGGCATCAAAAGCCGCCAGCTTCCCGGCCAGCTCCTCGGCCGTGCCGACGATGAAGCCGGCGCGTTCTTCCATCGCGTCCCGCCCGATCTGCAGCGTCCAGGCGACGGCTGCGAGATCGACCGGCTGTTCGGCGCCGAGCAGGAGCTCGCGGAGATCGCGTGCGCGCTGGCGCAACTGCTCGGCCGTCCGTGCCGACAGCGGAATGATGAATGAAGCATCGCCCCCGGTCGTCGCGGCTCGCGCCGCCGGGCGATGCTCCTCGATGACGAGATGCGCGTTGGTGCCGCTGAAGCCGAAGGAGCTGACGGCCGCGCGACGCAGCGAATCGGGCGCGACGTCCCACGGCTTCGTCTCCCGGCTGATGTAGAAGGGGGAGTTGCCAAAGTCGAAGCGTGAGTTTTCCGACTTTACGTTGAGCGTCGGCACCAGCGTCCGGTGACGCATCGACAGCAGCACCTTCTGCAGGCCGGCAACGCCGGCGGCGGCGGTGGTGTGGCCGATGTTGCTCTTCACCGAGCCGATGGCGCAGAAGTTCTTCCTGGCCGTCTTCTCTTTGAACACCGTGGCCAGCGCTTCGAGCTCGATCGGGTCGCCGAGCCTCGTGCCGGTGCCGTGGGCCTCGACGTACGTGATGGTGTCGGGATCGATCTCGTGCTTCGCGTAGAGCTCCCGTTCGAGCTCGATCTGGCTGCTGATGCTGGGCGCGGTGATACCGTTGGTCTTGCCGTCCTGATTGATGCCGGACGCGAGGATGACGCCGTAGATGTGGTCCCCGTCGGCCTCCGCGTCTTTGAGGCGCTTGAGCACGAGCGCACCGACGCCTTCGCCGTTCACGATGCCATCCGCCCCGTCGTCGAACGTCTTGCACTGGCCGGTGGCCGAGAACATCCCCGCCGCGCTCATGGAGACGTACGCCTCCGGGCTGAGCCAGAGACTGACGCCGCCAACAAGGGCCATGTCGATCTCACCGCGGGCGAAAGCCTGGCTGGCCAGATGAATGGCCACGAGCGAGGCCGAGCAGGCCGTGTCGACGGAGAGCGCCGGCCCCTTCAGGTTGAGGTAGTAGGCGATGCGCGCGGCGGCAATGGCGAAGCTGTTACTCGTGACCGGCGCCGAGAGCACGCCATGCTGCAGCAGGAGCGACGTGTAGTCGTTGGTGGAGATGCCGAGATAGACACCACACCGTTTGTTGCTGAGCGTCGTGCTGCAGTAGCCGGCGTCTTCGAACGCGCGATAGCTCTCCTGCAGGAACAGCCGGTGCTGCGGGTCCATGTACTCCGCTTCCTGCGGAGAGATCCGGAAGAAGCGGGCATCGAAGCAATCGACGTCGTCGATCGCCCCCATCCACTTCGAGTACGTCTTCTCGGCGCGGGTGCGATCCGCGTCGTAGTACCGCTGCATGTCCCAACGGCTTTCCGGCACCTCGGTGATGGCGTTCTTCCCCGCGGCGAGGTTCTCCCAATACTGCTTCAACCCCTCGGCCTTCGGGTAGCGGCCGGACATGCCGACGATGGCGATCCTGTCGTCCGCTGCTGCAGGCGCTGACGAAGACTTGCGAATGCGCAACCTCTTCGCCGTGCGCGGCTGCGCACTCACGAGCGGCTGAGCGCTGACCACCGGCGCGGCGGCCTCCATGCGCTCAGATACCGCCGGTTCAGGAGCGGGCGCCGGCATCTTCGCGAGCTCCTGCTCGAGGAACAGCGAGAGCTCGCGAATGGTCGGGTAGTCGTACAGGCGGATGTGCGACAGCTCGGTGCCATACTTTTTGTTGATGGAGACGACCAGCTCCGCGCCGAGGAACGAGTCGAGGCCGAGATCGACGAGAGGCTGGTCGGCGTCGATTACGGAGGGCTCGATGCGCAGCACGGTGCCGAGCAGCACTTTCAGTTGCTGCTGCAGCTCCGCGAGAGTGACGGCTGGTGTTGCCGCCGCCGCGCGTTGCGCGGGAGCGGCGGGTGCCGTGGATGCGGCGGGGGCGAAGATGCGCGCGTTGCGCAGGAAAGCGGCGATCTTCGCCTTCGAACCTTCGGCGATGAGCGTCTGGTCGTGAGGCAGGGCGAGGCTGCGATAGAACGTCTGCAGGCCGGTGGTGGTCCGCATCGGTTCGATGCCGGTGGTCTGGCGCACCAGCTCCTGGCTCGCGATGTCGAGCTTCATTCCGCCCGCCTGCCACAACGGCCAGTCGATCGAGCGGGTGCGTCCGTAGCGCTCGCCGGCCGTCACCTGACGATTGCGATACGCGGCGAACTGGTCGAGGAAACCGTTGGCAGTGGCGTAGTCGGCCTGCCCGGGGTTGCCGAGTGCGCCGGCGATGGAGGAGAAGAGAACGAAGAAGTCGAGCTTCAGGTGGCGTATAGCCGCGTCGAGGTTGAGTGCGCCCGCGACTTTCGGCGCGAGGACGGCACGAAACTCGGCGCCCGTCTTCTTCACGATCATGTTGTCGGCGAGCATCCCGGCAACGTGCAGGATGCCGTCGAGGCGGCCGTGCTCCGCGACGAGGAAGGCGATGAGCTGCTGGACTTTGTGATCGTCGCTGAGCTCGACCTGGCGGTAGCTGACCTGCCCGGCGTTGGAGGACCAGCCGTCGATGACGGCCTGCTTTTCCGCGCTCCATGCTGAGCGGCCGGTCAACACGATTCGCGCGTTGCGCGTCTGTTCGAGGATCTCTTTCGCGAAGAGCGTCCCCAGGGCGCCGAAGCCACCGGTGATCAGGTAGACGCCGCCGTCTTTGAAGGCGACCGGCGGCTGGGCGGCGTCGGCGGCGAGCTCCTGCCAGCGCAGCACTTCGCGGGTGTCGTTTCCATAGCGGATCACCGGCTCGATCGTCCGCGACTTCTCCCCGTCCAGCCGCCCCGCCAATTCCGCGGTCGTGGTCTGCGGCGGGACGATCATGAGCTGTCCGGTGAACTGCGGGCTTTCCAGTGCGGCCGTCTTCAACAGCGCGGAGAGGCCAGCGAAGAGTGCCCCGTCGTGCTCCCCCGACACGACGACGTGCATCAGCACGCGCCCTGCGGGCTTGCGGCTCAGGATGGCCTGCACGTACTCGAAGATTGCGACGGCGTGGTCGGTGCAACGGGCGGCGACGCTCTGGTGCTCCGCGGCGAGCAGTGACAGGCAATGGCTGTCCGGCAGCAGCGTCTGCAACGTCTCGCTGTCGACGTTCGGCAGCTCGCAGGAGACGACGTGGTGCTCCCGGTATTCCATGCCGCTCGTCGTGGAGATGGCGACGTCACCCGTCACCCACGCCGGCGCGGCGAACACGCTCTCAACTTGCGGTGCCGTCGTAGCGGCGGTACCGCGGGCGCGGTGCGCCACGGCCGAAGCCAGCCCCTTCCGCCGCAGCGACGGGTGCAGTCGTGCCGTGGTCGTGCCGCGAGGGCCACCCTGCTTCGCGGCGGGCGCCTCGATCCAGTAGCGCTCCTTCGCAAACGGGTAGACCGGGAGGCTGATGCGTCGCGGCTTCGGCTCGTCGTACAGCCGGTTCCACTGGAGCTCGAGCCCTTTCACCCAGAGCTCGAGGAGCTTCGGCAGCTTCTGCTGCGCGAGCAGCCGGTCGACGAGCGTCTCCTTCATCTCCTCGTCGAGACCGAGCGCGCTCAGGCTGTCGCGGTTGCGCTTCACCTGTCCCTGGTAAACGTCGTCGATGCGCTGCTCGCCATCGGCGAATGCCTGCAGCTTTGCAGTGAGCTCCTCGATCGTGCTCACGACGAAGCCGGCGCGCTCGTCCATCGGCGACCGGCCGGCCTGCAGCGTGTAGGCGATGTCGCGCAGCTCGCGTGAGGGCTCTGAGCGGATGAAAGCGATGAGATCGAGCGCCTTCTGCTTCAGTTGTTCGGTGGTCCTGGCGGACAGCGGCACGATGGTCGTGGCATTCGGCGGGACAGCCGGGAGCGGATGCGCTTCGACGGCCGGCCGGTACTCACCGATGACCATGTGCACGTTCGTCCCGCTGAAGCCGAAGGAGCTGATGGCCGCCTGACGTTTTCCGTTATCGGCTGCTTTCCACTCCTGCAGGCGCTCGTTGACGAAGAAGGGGCTGTTCGTCAGGTCGATGTGCTCATTGAGCCGCTCGAAGTTGATGGTCGGCGGCAACTGGCGGTGCTTCAGCGCGAGGATGAGCTTCATGACGCCGGCGATTCCGGCGGCCGTGAGACAGTGGCCGATGTTGCTCTTGATCGACCCGAGGGCGCAGT
This sequence comes from Thermoanaerobaculia bacterium, assembly GCA_036399695.1. GTDB lineage: Bacteria > Acidobacteriota > Thermoanaerobaculia > Gp7-AA8 > Gp7-AA8 > DASVEE01. The sequence goes on from DASWMP010000008.1 coordinate 4,631, forward strand.
AGGCGTTCTTCTGGGTGTATTTGCCGAAAGCGTTTTTCAGTCCTTCCACCTCGATCGGGTCGCCGAGCTTCGTGCCGGTGCCGTGCGCCTCGATGAGCTGGATGGCGTTCGGGTCGATGCCGAAGTGGTCGTACACCTCCTGCTCGAGCCGCGTCTGCGCTTCCGCGTTCGGCGCCGTGATGCCGTTGCTGCGGCCATCCTGGTTGACGCCCCATCCTTCGATGACGCCGTAGATGATGTCGCCGTCGCGCTCGGCGTCGGCCAGGCGCTTCAGCATCACCACGCCCACACCTTCACCCGGCACGAACCCGTCGGCGCGCTGGTCGAACGTGAAGCACTTGCCTTCGGGCGACAGCATGCCGGCCTGCGCCGTCTTGATGTGCATCTCCGGCCCGGCCATCACACAGACGCCGCCGGCCAGGGCGAGATCGCTGCCCCCTGAGCTCAACGTGTCGCAGGCCTGGGCGATGGCCACGAGCGACGACGAGCAGGCCGTATCGATCGCCACGCTGGCGCCCTGCAGGTTCAGGAAGTAGGAGATGCGCGCCGCGAGGATCGACATCGCGCCGCCGGTGAAGCCCTGCGCGCTCAGTTGGTGCTGGCGGGACAACTGGTGGTAGTCCGTGGCGGCGCAGCCAACGAAGACGCCGCACCGGCTGCCCGACAGCACGCGGCTGTCGTACCCGGCGTTCTCGATGGTGTGCCAGCACGCCTGCAGAAAGAGCCTCTGCTGCGGATCCATGCTCTCCGCTTCGGTCGGCGAGATGTTGAAGAAGAGCGGGTCGAACAGATCGACACCATCGAGCGCCCCGAGCCATTGGCTGTTCGTCTTCCCCGGCACGGCGTCGCCCGGTTGATAGAAGGCGTTCAGGTCCCACCGGTTCGCCGGGACGGGGGCGATACAGTTCCGGCCGTCGGCGATGTTCTGCCAGAACTCGTCGAGGTTCTTCGCCTGCGGGAACTGCCCGGCCATGCCGATGACGGCGATTGGCTGCGCGGCCGCGGGTGCGGGCGCGGCGACCGGCTCCACGCGTGTGGCCGCGCGGCGGCGGCGACGCGTCGTGGCGGCGGCGGCAGGCCGCGGCTTCGCAATCGCGAGTTGCGGGGACGTGCGGCTCACCGGCCCGGCTGGCCTCTCCACGGCCGGGGCTTCGTCGATCGGAGCGGCGGCGACGCGTGAGAGCGTCCCGTGCTTCTCGGCTTCCTCCCGGACGTGGCGGCTGAGCTGAGTGAGCGTCGGGAAGCTGTAGACCTTCGTCGCTTCGATCGAGGTCTCGTATTTCTCGTTGATCTTGCGGATCCAGGTGACGCCGCTGATGGAGTCCAGGCCCAGGTCGACGAACTGGGCGTTCTCGTCGATGTCGCTCTCGCGCATCTGCAGCTCGTTCGCGAGCAGCGTCCTGAGGCCGGCCGTGACCGTGCGCAGGACGTCGCCGTCGCTGGTGCGAGGTGCGGCCGCGGGTTGCGGCGGTGCGGGGCGCGGCGGTGCGATGACGGGCGCAGGCTCGGCCTCTTCGTGGAAGTTGCTTTCGATCTGCGCGAGCGTGGCGGCCTGGCCGACGAACGTCTGTTCGTGCATGGCCACTTCGAGCCGGTACGTTTCCTCGATCGACTCACGGACGCCGGCCGTCAACTGCTGCTTGAGGGCCACGAGCCGTGGCCTGGAAGCGCGCGCGATCTGCCGGGCCAGGGTCATCGCCGCCGGCGACACGACCTCCGCGCGAGGGAGGATGGGCAACCGCAAACCACGCGCTTTCAGGTCGCTGCCGGTGTAGTAACGGGCGGTGAACAGGCTCTCTCTGGCCAGGTCCGCCCCCATCTTCGCGGCGAGGATCGCGGTGGCTCCGGCGCCGGGGGTGAAGCCGTAATCCATGTAGGGGCTGACGTAGCGGCTCTCGTCGCTCAGCAGCACCACGTCGGCGAACATGCCCAGCGTCCAGCCGGCGCCGATGCCGTGTCCCTGCATCGCCGCGATGACCGGCACCTTGCAGACGAACGGCAACTGGAAGATCTTGAGGTCGGTGAACTTGGCCTTCCCCTGCTGGATGGCCAGGAGGCCGTCTTTGGTGCCGCCGGACGCAAAGTAGCTGTCGTAGCCGGTGAGGACGACCACCTTGCAGGCGGGCGTGCTCTCGATGCGGGCGAAGACTTCGTTGAGCCCGTCGATGAAGGCGTCGGAGAACATGTTCTTCGCCTGACGGTCCTCCATCTTCACCACGATGATGCCCTCTTCGTCGACCGTGGCGGTGACGACGTTCGAGCGCAGCACAATCGGGCCGGCCGAGGGTGCGGGCTGCTCGGCGGGTTGCTCGACGGGAGCGGGCGTGCTCGCGTCATGTGTCGCGTGACTGACAGGATTGTCCGTCCTCCACTCCTGGCCGACGATGGTGGCGGCGGTGTGCTGTTTCCACGCGGCCAGCGTCGTCCGCGGCCATTGCGTCCAGCGCTCGGCAATGGCGATCGCGGCCGGCAGCACCTGGGGGCGCTCGACGGCTGTCACCGTGCCGGTGCGTTGCGCGAGGACGGCACCGGAGTAGCTCGAGGCGATCAGCAGCAGCTCGCTCGCGGCCTGGTTCCCGAAGCGGCGGGCGAAGAGCGGCACCGCTGCCGGCAGTGCGTTCGCCGACGAGTAGGAGCCGGTGCGGCTGTAGACGGCCGCCTCGCAGAATTGAGCCACCAACCAGCCGTTGCCGCTCGCGTTGTCGCTGAGTGCGGCCACGATCGGAACCGGTGAGTCGGCGAGCAGCCGCTGAACGTCGGCCAGCACATCGCCGGAGACCGGCGGCAGAAATTCAGGATGGCGGCTGGACAGCACGATCGCTTTGCAGGACGCGTCCTGATTCACTTCGGCGAAGACGCCCCTGAGATCGGCGAGCAGCTCGCGGGCGCTGGCATCGGCGGCCAGCTTCAGGACGAGCACACCGTTGGCCGGCGGGACGAGCTCGACGAAGGTGGTCGCGGTGAGCGCTGCGATTTCGGATTTCGGATTTGCGATGTCCGGGTTGGTCTGCGGCGCGATGGGCGCAAGGGCGTTGACGTACACCGCGAGCCGTCGCGTCAGGTGCTCCTTGAGCAGACGGAGCGCATCCCGCGACTTCGACACCAGCGACGCGGCCAGTTGCTCCCCATGCGACTTCACTTCCGCTCCAGCGACGATCGGGAACGTCCAGCCTTTGGCCCGCAGTTGCTTCGCCGTGGAGGGGCCGGCGACGTACAGCAGGTCGTGTGCATGCGGCTCGCCGAAGCGCTCGGCGAACAGCAGCGCCTCCGCCGTCGTGGGCAGGAGGCCACTGTCCACATGGGTGAACCCGCACGCCGCCTCCTCGCTGCACACCATGAAGTCGCAGAGCGCCGCGGCCATGAAGGCGGCGCCGGCGGCATCGCCTTCGAGGACCGCGATGATGGGATACGCGAACGACGCGAGGGCGCGATACAGCCCCTGCTCGATGGCGGAGTTGTAGTCGTCCCTGCTGCCGGACGTGAAGGCGCGGTCGAGACCTTCGAGCGTCAGGACCTTCAGCGCCGGCTCCGGCTGCACGCGCGCCAGCGCCTGCAGCAGTTGGGGAACGGCGTCGCTGGATGCGTTGACGCGGATGGTGAATCTGCCGTTGCCCTCGTCGAACAGCCGCACCGAATCGGCGTCCGGTCCGCCCTTGCGGATCGGGAGCGACGGCGTCGACAGGGCGATTGGTGCGCGCGCTGCGACGCGCTGCGCACCGACGGCGCCGGGTGCTGCCAGCAAAATCGCGGCGCGCTTCTTCCGCTCCGCCGGGATGACGGGTTGCTGCTGCGTGGCCAGCACGATCTCCTTGCGTGTCAGAGGCATAACGACCGCGGCCGCGGCCTTGGCTGCAGTCACGACCGGTGCCGCAACCTCGAACCGGGCCGCCTGCATCGTGACGCCGCGCAGTTGCACCGCGACGTTACCTTGCGGATCGCAGACGTCGATGTCCACGGCGGCGTCGCTCGTGGAGCGCACCCAGGCCACCATCTCGCTGCTGCACGGCGCCAGGATGCGCAACGTCTCCAGCGCAACCACGGCCGGGCCGCCGAACAGCCGCCCCGCCGCCTGCAGCGCACCCTCGATCACCGCCGGGTGCAGGACGTAGTCGCTGGTGGTAGCGGCGATGTTCTGCGGGAGTGCGAGCTTCGCCAGAAGCTGGCCGTCACCGCCGCCGCCGAGCTGCGCCAGATCGAGCCTCGAGGGCGGCGCTTCGTAGCTCAGCACTCCACGGCCGTGGCAATGCACGGTGTCGCCGCTGTAAATCTCGTAGTCGATCTCGTCCCGATCGTTCGCAACCAGGGCGATGCTGACAGGCTGGTTCCCGGTCACGACGACCGGCTCCGACCAGACGTGCTCCCGCAGTTCCAGCATCGCCGACGCACACCACGCCGGGAACGCGTCAGCGATCGCCGCCCGCGCCATCTCCAGATACGCGGCGGAGGCAAGCCGTCTCGCACCGTGAGATCCCTCGAGGAAGAGCTCCTCCCCCGTGAAGGTCGAGCTGTAGCGCTGCTCGTTCAGATCGGACGTGTTGCTGTGCACCAGCGGATGCACGAACCCGCTCGCAACCTGTGTGGCCGCCACCTCACGAACAGCAGGCAGCTCCAGCCAGCAGCGTTCCTTCGCGAACGGATACACCGGCAGGCTCACGCGCGACGGCCTGGTCTCGCCGTAAAGCTTCGTCCAGTCCAGCTCCAGCCCTTTGACCCAGAGGTCGAGCAGCTTGCTGAACTTCCGATTGGCGATCCACTTGTCGACGGTCTGCTGCAGATCGGTGTCGGTACTGAAGGCGGACAGCGACTCGTTTTTCCGTTTCGCCTGCCCCTGATAAGCGCCGTCGATCCCCTGCTCGCCGGCCACATACGCGCGCAGCTTCTCGACCAGCTCTTCGGGCGAGCTCACGACGAAGCCGAGACGCTCGTCCATCGCTTCGCGGCCGGCCTGGAGCGTGTACGCCGTGGCCACGAGGTCGAGAGTGCTCAGGCGCGGGCGGACGAAGTCCAGCAGGTCCTGCGCTTTCTGTAGCAGTTGCTCGGGCGTCCTCGCCGAGAGCAGGATGGCCACGTTGCCACCCGCGGCCGGCTGGGCGGCCGGCGCCGCATACTCCTCGATGAGCAGGTGGGCGTTCGAGCCGCCGGCGCCGAACGACGAGAGGCCGGCGATGCGCGGCAACTGACGGCCGTCGATGACCGGCGGCTCCCACGACCTCAGCTCCTGATTGACGACGAAGGGGGTGCTCTCGAACTCGATGTGCGGGTTCAACTGCGCCGAGTGGAGCGACGGCACGAGCTGCCGGTGCTGCATCTGCAGCAGGATCTTGGTGAGGCCCGCGATGCCCGCGGCCGATTCGCAGTGGCCGATGTTCGACTTGGCAGAGCCGATGAGGCAGAAGCCGGTGTCCTTCGTGTAGTGCTGGAAGGCGCGGGTGAGCGCGGCGATCTCGATCGGGTCGCCGAGCTTCGTCCCGGTGCCGTGCGCTTCGATGTAGCTGACGTGCCGGGCGTCGGTCTTCGATTCCGCCAGGGCCCGGCCGATGGCGCTGGCCTGCGCCTGCGGGTTCGGGACGGTGTAGCCGTTCGTCTTGCCGCCGTGATTGAGGGCGCTGCCGCGGATCACGCCGTAGATGTGGTCGCCGTCGCGCTTCGCGTCGGACAGCCGCTTGAGCACGACCACGCCGACGCCCTCGCCCGGGATGTAGCCGTCGCCCCCTTCGCCGAAGCTCTGGCAGTGGCCGTCGCTGGAGATGAACTGCCCCGCGCTCAGCACGAGGTACTTGTTCGGATGGATGCTGACGTTGACGCCGCCCGCGAGCGCGAGGCTGGTGCGCCCGAGCTTCAGGTCCTGACAGGCTACGTGGATCGCCGTCAGCGACGAGGAGCACATGGTGTCGAGCGTCATGCTCGGGCCGTGCAGGTTCAGCGCGTACGACACGCGGTTGGCGATGCTCGCCGCGCTTCCGGCCACTCCGATCCTCGTCCCGAGCGCGCTGGCCTCGGCTCCGAACAACTGATACTCGCTGTACATCACGCCGGCGTACACGCCGACCTGACCGGCGAGGTCGTCGTTCTGCGGCACCTGAAGGGTGGCACGGGTGTAACCGGCGTCTTCGATGGCCATCCAGGCGTGCTGCAGGAAGAGCCGCTCCTGCGGATCGATCTGCTTCGCTTCCTTCGGCGAGATGTTGAAGAAGAGCGCGTCGAACTCGTCGACACCGGCGATGAAGCCGCCCCACTTACTGTAGTGATGGCCCCCTTCCGTGCGGTCCTCACTAAAGTAGGCGCGCCAGTCCCAGCGCGACTTCGGGACTTCGGTGATGCAGTCCCTGCCGTCGCGGAGGTTGTTCCAGTAGGCCGCGAGATCGACGGCCTCCGGATAGCGGCCGCTCAGGCCGATGATGGCGATGGGCTCATCGTGAGAGGCGGCGGCTTGCGCCGGGCGCCTGACGGCGGAGCGGCCGTGCCGGCGGGGCAGCCGCTCGATGGGACCGATAGGACCGATGGGACCAATGGGACTAATGGGACTGATGGGGCTCTGCTCTTTGGCGGCAGGTGCTGCCACCAGCGCCGAGAGGCGCGCGGCGTGGGCCTGCGCAAAGTAGCGCGTCAGCTCGGCCATCGTGCGGTACTCGAAGAACAGCGTCTTCGGAAGTGAGCCGAACGTCTGTTCCAACTGGGTCGTGAGCTTGAGCGCGAGGATCGAGTCGATGCCGTACTTTTCCCACGGGGCCTCGGGGTCGATGCGATGGGCCGGTACCTTCAGCAGCCCGGCCAGTTCCTTGCGCAGGTACTCCTGCGTCTTCTCCGCGAGGCCATCGGCTGAGACAGCGACGGCCGATGCCGGCGTTGCGGCTTCGACCGGACGCTCGGCGCTCCCGAAGAGGAACGCACGCAGCCGCGCCGTATCTCCTTCGGCGACGAGCACCTGGTCGTGCGCCAGCGCCAGGCTGTGATGGAACGCCTGCAGTCCGGTGGCGGACTGCATCGGCTGTACGCCCATCGTGCGCTCCAGCACTTCCTGCGTGGCCGCGTCGATGCGCATCCCGCCGGCCTGCCAGAGCGGCCAGTTGATCGAGCGCGTGCGGCCGTGGCGTTCGCCCGCCGCCACCTGCCGGTTGCGATGGGCGGCGAAGTGATCGAGGAAGGCGTTCGCTGCCGCGTAGTCGGCCTGCCCGACGTTGCCGATGGCACCGGCGAACGAGGAGAAGAGGACGAAGAAGTCGAGCTGAAGGTGGCGGCTGGCGTGGTCGAGATGGCAGGTACCGGTGACTTTCGGGCCGAGGACTTCGGCGAATTCGCCGGCGGACTTTCTGAGGATGAAGTTGTCGGCGACGCGGCCGGCGCAGTGCAGGATGCCGTCGAGGCTCCCGTGCTCGCCGATGATCATGTCGACGAGCTGCTCGACCTGACGGAGCTCGCCCAGATCCACGCGGCGGTAGCTCGCGCGCCTCTTGTTCGCGCCGAGCGCATCGAGGAGCGCCTGCTTCTGCGGTGTGAGCGGGGAGCGCCCGGTCAGCACGACGCGCGAGCCGGCGGTGCGCTCGAGGATCTCTTTGGCGAAGACGAGGCCCAGCGCGCCGAGGCCGCCGGTGATGAGATAGACGCCCCGATCTTTGAACGCTGCCGCGGCTGCCGGTGAGGACGGAATCTCTTCCCAGCGCAGCACCTGCCGCCGTCCGCCGTCGTAGCGCACCACCGCGTCGGTGGCCGTCGTCTTCTCCGCTTCCAGCCAGCGCGCCAGATCCTCGGTAGACGTCTGCATGGGAGCGAGGAGGAGCTGACCGGTGAGGTTCGGATTCTCCAGGGCCGCCGTCTTCAGCAAACCGGAGAGGCCGGCGAAGACCGCCTGCTCCCCGTCGGCCGGTACGACGATCTGCACGAGGACGCGGCCCTGCGGCTTCGCCTCCAGGATCGTGCGGATCTGCTCGAAGGAGCCGAGCGCGTACGCGGAGTAGCGCTCCGCCAGCCCATCCGCGCCGCGCGCGTGCAGCGCGACGCACTCGGTGGTTAGCAGCAGGGCGGAAAGATCATCAATGTCCACGGCCGCCAGCTCACAAAGCGCCACTTGGTGAGCGGTGAACGGGGAACCCATAGGACCTGTGGGCTCAAGGGCTATCCCATGTGTCCCATTGGTCTCATCTGTCCCATCGTGCCTCGCATCCCTCCACGCCGGTACCGCCAGTATGGCGCCCGCCGCACTCGTAACCACCGCGCCGGCGCTCAGCTTGCGCGACGAGAGTCCCCGCATCTGCACGCAGACGTTCCCGCTCGCGTCGCACAGATCGAGATCGAACTTCACGACGTGATCGGCGGCGTGACTGCCGGCCGCGTAGCGGACCCACGCCACCATCTCGGTGGTGCAAGGCGCGACGATCCGCAGCGTCTCCAGCGCGAACGGCAGGCGCGGCTCCCCTGCATCGCCGGCCAGCAGCCCGACGCACGACTGCATCCCGCTGTCCATGAGCGACGGATGCAGGACGTACTCGCTCGCAATCTGTCCGGCAATCTCCGGCAGCCGTAGTTGCGCCAGCAATTGCCCGCTGCCGCGATGAATGTCCGTGACTCCGCGGAACGACGGTCCGTACAGGAGCCCCATCTGTCGCCAGGCCGCGTACAACCCGCCGGGCTCGAGGTGCGACGCCCCCATCTCCCGCCGGAGCTGCTCGATGTCGAGTCTCGCGGTTGCCGGTTCGCGGCTCAGGACCGCGCGGCCCTGGCAGTGCACGACCTCCGCGTCCCCCTCTCCGCTGTAGACCTCGAAGACGATCCGGTCCTGCTCGTCGGTCGCCAGAGCGATGCTGACCTGCCGCGCACCGTCGACGACGATCGGCTGCACCCAGACCACGTCCTGCAGCTCCAGCACGACACCGTCGGCACGCTTCGGCAGGGCCTGCTCGATGGCCGCCCGCGCCATCTCCAGGTAGGCCACGCCCGGCAGCACCTTACGCGCCGCCTCGCCGCTCGCCTGCACCTGGTGATCGGCGAGGAAGAACTCGTCACCGGTGAACGTCGACCCATAGCGCTGCTCGCTGAGATCGGAGATGTTGCTGTGCAGCAGCGGGTGGATGACGGCCGTGGCCTTACCGGCCGCCAGCGTGCGCTGCGCGGTGGGCTCGATCCAGTAACGCTCCTTCGCGAACGGATAGAGCGGCAGGAGGATCCGCCGCGGCCTGGCCTCGCCGTAGAACGCGTTCCAATCGAGCTCGATCCCGTTGACCCAGAGCTCCAGCAGCTTCGCCAGCTTCTTCTCGGCGCGCCATTTCTCGATGACCGACTGCTGCAGGTCGGTGTCCTGGCTGATGATGCCGAGCGTCGCCTTCGTCCGCTTGCCTTCTCCGCGGAAGGCATCGGCGATCGGCTGTACGCCGTCGGCGTAAGCCTGCAGCTTCTCCGCGAGCTCGTCGATCGAGCTGACGACGAAGCCGAGACGCTCCTCCATCGGTTCCCGTCCAGCCTGGAGCGTGTACGCGAGCTCCGCGAGATCGAGCGACGCGGTCTCGCGGCGAACGAACGCCAACAGATCCAGCACCTTCTGCTTCAGTTGCTCGGCCGTGCGTGCCGACAACGGCACGATCGTCTTCGCACCCGGCACCGCCGTCGCGGTCCGCCGCGCCACACCCGGTGGCGGCACGTACTCGCCGATGACGAGATGCACGTTCGTGCCGCTGAAGCCGAACGAGCTGATGGCCGACCGCCGCTTCTGTCCCGGCGCGGGCGTCCAGTCCTGCAGGCGGCCGTTGACGTAGAAGGGGCTGCCCGTCAGGTCGATGTGCTCGTTGACGCGCTCGAAGTTGACCGTCGGCGGAAGCTGTTTGTGCCGCAGCGCGAGGATCAGCTTCTGCACGCCGGCGATGCCGGCCGCGGTGAGGCAGTGACCAATGTTGCTCTTCACCGAGCCGAGGGCGCAGTACTGCTGCTCCTGGGTGTACTTGGCGAAGGCGTTCTTCAGCCCTTCCACTTCGATCGGGTCGCCCAGCTTCGTGCCGGTGCCGTGCGCCTCGATGAGCTGGATGCCGGCCGGATCGATGCCGTAGCGGTCGTAGACGTCCTGCTGGAGGCGCGTCTGCGACTCAGGATTCGGCGCCGTGATGCCGTTGGTCTTGCCATCCTGATTGATGCCCCACCCTTCGATGACGGCGTGGATGATGTCGCCGTCGCGCTGGGCGTCGGCCAGCCGCTTGAGCAGCACGACGCCGACGCCTTCGCCCATGACGAAGCCGTTGGCGCGCTGATCGAACGTGTAGCACTGGCCGTCCGCCGAGAGCATCCCCGCCTGCGCCGTCTTGATGTGCATCTCCGGCCCGGCCATGACGTACACGCCGCCGGCCAGGGCGAGATCGCTGGCGCCCGAAAGCAGGCTGTCGCAGGCGTCGGCAATCGCCACCAGCGACGACGAACAGGCCGTGTCGATGGAGACGCAGGGGCCGCGCAGGTTCAGAAAGTAGGAAATGCGCGCCGCCAAGATCGACGTGGCATCCCCAGTGAACCCCTCGGCGCTGAGTTGCTGCGTCCGCGACAGCAGGTGGTAGTCGCCGAACGCGCAGCCGACGAACACACCGCACTTGCTGCCCGACAGCGACCGCGCGTCGTACCCGGCGCTTTCGATGCTGTGCCAGCAGGCCTGCAGAAACAGCCGCTGCTGCGGGTCGATGCTTTCCGCTTCCCTCGGCGAGATGTTGAAGAAGAGCGGGTCGAACCGGTCGTACTCCTCGAGCGCGCCGAGCCACCGGCTGTACGTCTTCCCGGCCACGGCGCCGCCCGGCTGGTAATACGCATCGAGGTCCCACCGCTCCGGCGATACCGGCGTGATGCAGTTGCGCCCGTCGGCGATGTTCTGCCAGAACTCCTCGAGGTTCTTCGCCCGCGGGAACTGGCCGGCCAGGCCGATGACGGCGATCGGCTCGGCCGTCCGCGCGGCCGCCTGAGCCTTGCCGAAGCGGGACGCCGTGCCGCTGCGCCAGGAGGTGAGCTTCTGCGATGTGGCCGCGATCGGCGGCGTGGCCACGCCGGCACCCGGACGTGCGATCTCGAGCTTCGGCGCGGGCGCCACCACCGGCGCGGCGGCGGCAGGCGCCGCCTGCTCGCGCACGAGCGTCCCCTGCTTCTCCGCTTCCCCTTCGACGTAGCGGGCGAACTGGCTCAGCGTCGGGTAGCTGTAGATGCGCGTCGCTTCGATCGACGTGCGGTATTTCTCGTTGATTTTCCGGACCCAGGCCACGCCACCGATGGAATCGAGCCCCAGATCGATGAACTGGGTGTTGTCATCGATGTCGCTCTCCCGCATCTGCAGCTCGTTGGCGAGGAGCGTTCTGACTGTGGCGGAGACGTCCGTCTGTCCGGCTTGATGTGGGACAGACACTCCTGCCTGTCCTGCGTTCCCCTCATGTAGGACAGGCACTCCTGCCTGTCCCCCGTCGCCATGGACACCGTCACGATGGACAGGCAAGAGTGCCTGTCCTGCAACATCCTGCGCGGCGAAGTTCGTCTCGATCTGCGCCAGCGTTGCGGCCTTGCCGACGAACGTCTGCTCGTGCATGGCCAGCTCGCGGCGATACGTCTCCGCGAGCGGCTGCTGCATCGCGTCGCGGAACTGTTGCTTGAGGGCGATCAGATGGTGGCGCGGAGCGCGGGCAATCTTCCGGGCCAGAGCCAGCGCCGCGGGGACGACCTGATTGCGGGAGACGACCGGCAGCCGCACGCCTCTGGCGCGCAGCTCTCCGCCGGTGTATTGCTGCGCCGTCAGCAGGCTCTCTCGTGCGATGTCCTCGCCGAGCTTGTCGCCGATGATCCAGGTCGCGCCGGCGCCGGGCGTGAAACCGTAGTCCATGTAGGGGCTGACGTAGCGGCTCTCCTCGCTCAGCACGATGGCGTCGGCGAACATGCCCAGCGCCCAGCCGGCGCCGATGCCATGTCCCTGCATCGCGGCGATGACCGGGAGCGCACAGTCGAGCGGGAACTGGAACACCTTGACGTCGGTGAAGCGCGCTTTGCCTTCGTGGATCGCCAGCAGCGTCTCTTTCGTCCCACCGGAGGCAAAGTAGCTGTCGAAGCCGGTCAGGATCACGACCTTGCAGGCCGGCATCCGCTCGATGTTCGCGAACGCCTCCTGCATCCCCTCCACCAGTGCTTCGGAGAACATGTTCTTCGCGACCCGGTCCTCCATCGTCACGACGACGATGCCGTCCGGGTGCGCGGTGGCCGTGACGACGCTCGACTGCAGCGGGATGGGTGTGGCGGTCTTGACGTCCGCCGCTTCGAGCTCGGAGTCCGGCGGCGCAGGCGCCGCGCTGCTATCCATGTCGAAGAGCGGCTGCTGCGCCACCACACTCCGGGAGAGCGCAGCCGCAAGCTCCACGGCCGTCGAAAGCACCTGGTCGTCGCCGGCCACGATCGCGCTGCCGGCGCGCTGTTGCAGCTCGGCACCGGAGTAGGCATCGCCGGTGAGCAGAAACTCACGGCCGGCATCGCTGCCGAAGCGGTGCGTGAACGCGGCGGCAGCAGCCGGAGCGAGGCCGGCGGCGGAGTATGTGCCGCTGCTGCTGTAGACCGTTGCGTGGCACAACTGGCCGAGGAGCCAGGCGTTCCCGCTGGCGTCCCCGTCGAAGGCGGCGACGACGGCAGACCGCGACGCCGCGAGCAGCGGCTGCAGCTCGAGGACGGCGCCGTACGACAGGTCCGCGGGGATGCTGGCCAGAACGACGGCCCGGCCGTCGCCCTGCTGCTGCATCGCCGTCAGGAGGTCGCGGAGGCCCGGCACCACGTCCTTCGCCTGCACATCCGCGTCGAACCTGATGACCACGACGCCGTCGCCGCGCTCGGCGACGCGGATGTACGGCGACGGTGACGTCAGCGGCTGGGCAACCACGGCCGGCGCGGGCAGCGTCGCCTCGACGGCGCGCAAGGCGGCGACCGGAACGGCAACGTTGCGCGTCAGGTGCTGCTTCAGCAGGCGCAGAGCCTCGCGCGACTTCGTCGTCAGCGTCGCGGCCAGTTGCCGGGCGTACGTCTCGACGTCCGCCCGCGGCAGGACCGGGCAGGTCCACCCGCGGGCCTGCAACTCGCGTCCGGTCAGCGTCCGGGAGACGTACAGCAGGTCCTGCGCGCGCACGTGGCCGAAGCGGGCACTGAACAGCGCCAGCTCGGCCGCCGCGGGATGGAGCGCTTCCTGCGCATCGGTGAAGGCGTAGGCCGCCTCTTCGCTGCACACCATCAGACCGCACAGCGCGGCGGTCAGGAAGGAGGCGCCGAGCGTATCGCCGTGCAGGACGGCGATAACCGGGTACGGGAAGGACGCAAGGTCGCCGTAGAGACCCTGCGCGACGGCTTCGTCGTGGGTCTCGCGTCCGCGCGGCAGCGCCTGCTCCAGGCCGGCGATCAGCAGGACCTTCGTCGACGGATCGTCCTGCACCTTCGCCAGCGCCTGCTTCAACTGGGCGATGACGGTGCGCGGGCTGGACGACGGCTCGAGGCGGATCGAGAAGAGGCCCTGGCCGTCGTCGAACAGCCGGACGGCCGGCGCGACCGCGGCGGCCACGCGGAGCGCGGCATTGACCAGCGTGATGGGCGCGCGTCCGGCGGACGGTGCGGGCACGCTAGCGCCCGGAGTCGCCAGAGAGATCGAGGGACGTTTCTTTCGCTCCGGCGCCACGGAGACAGCTTCGACCGGCGGCAGGAACGTCACTTCCGTGCGAGCGGGCGTGGCGGTGGCGCGGGCCGGTAACGGCGCCGCGGCCGGAGCTGTGGGCTCCTCGACCGCCATGACCGGACTCGCGCCATGCTGCAGGACCGCGCGTCCCTGGCAGTGGACCGTCTCCCGCTCCCCTTCGCGGCTGTAGATCTCGAAACCGATCTCCTCTTCGTCGCGCGGCAGCAGGGCGATGCAGACTTCGATGGCGGGCGTGACGGCGACCGGCTCGCCCCAGGCCACGTCGTGCAGTTCCAGATGCGTATCGTCCGGAATCGTGGCCGCCCGCTCGATCGCGGCGCGGGCCATCTCCAGGCAGGCTTCCGGCGGAAGGAGGGTCTGCCCGTTGGCGCTGGTGCGGAGGAACGATTCGTCGCCGCTGAACGTCGAGCTGTAGCTCTGCTGCCGCAGGTCGGAGGTGTTGCGGTGCAGCAGCGGGTGGAGCACCGCGGCCGTGGCCTGCTTCGCCGGAGCCGGCGCGACGGGCGGCGGCAGCTCGATCCAGTAACGGTCGCGGGCGAAGGGGTAGACCGGCAGGCTGACGCGGCGCGGCGTGACGCCGCCGTACAGCTTCTTCCAGTCGACGTCGAGGCCTTTCACCCAGACGTCGACGAGCTTCGCGAGCTTGCGCGAGGCGATCCAGCGGTCGATGGTCTGCTGCAGGTCGGCGTCGTTGCTGAAGACCGACAGCGCTTCCCGGTTGCGCTTTACCTGTCCTTCGTAGACGTCCTCGAGACCCTGCCGGCCGCTCACGTACGCCTGCAGCTTCTCGGCGAGCTGGCCGGCCGAGGTGACGACGAAGGCCAGCCGCTCGTCCATCGCTTCCCGGCCGGTCTGCAGCGTCCAGGCCGTGGCGGCCAGGTCGAGCGTGTCGATGCGCGGGCGGAGGTACGCGAGCAGGTCGGCCGCTTTCTGCCGCAGTTGCTCCGGCGTCCTCGCGGAAAGGACGACCACCGCTTCCGGCAGCGCGACCGTACGCGCCGCCGGAACCTGGTACTCCTCGACGATCAGGTGCGCGTTCGCGCCCCCGGCGCCGAATGAGGAAATGCCGGCGATGCGGGGCTGCGTCTGCCCGTCGATCACCGGCTGCGCCCAGGGCCGCACCTGCTGGTTGACGACGAACGGCGTCGCCGCAAAGTCGATGTGCGGATTCAGCTCCGCCGAATGGAGCGACGGCACCAGCTCCTGATGCTCCATCTGCAGCAGGACCTTCGTCAGGCCGGCGATGCCGGCGGCCGACTCGCAGTGGCCGATGTTCGACTTGGCCGAGCCGATCGGGCAGAAGCCGGCCTCCTTCGTGTACTGGCTGAAGGCCTTGGTCAGCGCGGCGATCTCGATCGGGTCGCCCAGCTTCGTCCCGGTGCCGTGCGCTTCGATGTAGCTGACGTGGCGCGCGTCGGTCTTCGATTCCGAGAGTGCGCGGGCGATGGCGCTGGCCTGCGCCTGCGGATTCGGCACCGTGTAGCCGTTGGTCTTGCCGCCGTGATTGAGGGCGCTGCCGCGGATGACGCCGTAGATGTGATCGCCGTCCCGCTCCGCCTCGGAGAGCCGCTTCAGCACGACCACCCCGACGCCCTCGCCCGGGATGTAGCCGTCGCCGCCTTCGCCGAAGCTCTGGCAGTGGCCGTCGCTGGAGATGAACTGGCCGGCGCTCAGCATCAGGTACTTGTTCGGATGAATGCTGACGTTGACGCCGCCGGCGATCGCCAGGCTGGTGCGCCCCTGTTTCAGGTCCTGACAGGCGATGTGGATGGCCGTCAGCGACGAGGAGCACATCGTGTCGAGCGCCATGCTCGGGCCGTGCAGGTTCAGCGCGTACGAAACACGGTTGGCGATGCTGGCGGCGCTGCTGCCGATGCCGAGACGGTTGCCATTCGTGCTGGCGTCGAGCCCGAGCAACTGGTACTCGGTGTACATCACGCCGACGTACACGCCGGCCTGGCCGGGCAGATCGCCGGCATGCGGTACCTGCAGCCCCGCGCGCGTGTAGCCCGCGTCCTCGATGGCCATCCAGGCGTGCTGCAGGAACAGCCGCTCCTGCGGATCGATGTGCTTCGCCTCTTTGGGGGAGATGTTGAAGAAGAGCGGGTCGAATTCGTCGACCCCGGCGATGAAGCCGCCCCACTTGCTGTAGTGGTAGCCGGGCTGGGTCCGGTCCTCGTTGTAGTAGGTGCGCCAGTCCCACCGTTCTTTCGGGACTTCGATGATGCAGTCCTTGCCGTCGCGCAGGTTCTGCCAGTAGGCCTGGAGGTCCACCGCCTCCGGGTAGCGGCCGCTCAAGCCGATGATGGCGATGGGCTCATCCTGCGGCGCCGGCGCTTGCGCCGCCGGCGTGGCCGGATTGTCCGTGCGGCGGCGGGCGGAGCGGCGGTTCTCCCGGGAGGGGAAAACGATGGGACCGATGGGACCAATGGGACCTATGGGTTTTTCATTGGTCCCACCGGTCTTCGCGGCAAACAGCGTCTCCAGCCGCGCGGAGTGCGCCTGCGCAAAATACCGCGCCAGCTCGCTCAGCGTCTGGTACTCGAAGAAGAGCGTCTTCGAGAGCGCGCCGAACGTGAGCTCCAGGTGGCCCGTGAGCTTCATCGCCAGGATCGAGTCGATGCCGTAGGTCTCCAGCGCGGCCTCGGGGTCGATGCGGTGGTACGGGAGCTTCAGCAGCTCCGCGGACTGGCGGCGGAGATACTCCTGCGTCTTTTCGAAGAGGCTCTCGGCGTCGAGCGCGGCGGCGGGCGCCGGCGCCACGGGGGAGACTTCGGCCTCGAGCGGACGGCCGGTCAGCGCCACCTTGCGCATCTCCGCGAGGTTCCCTTCCATCACCAGCAACTGATCGCCCGGCAGGGCCAGACTGCGATGAAAGGCCTGCAGGCCGGTGGCGGTGCGCATCGGGCGCATGCCGGTGCTCTGCTGCAGCAGCTCGCCGTTGGCTGGATCCGGCACCATCCCGCCGTCCTGCCAGATCGGCCAGTTGATCGAGCGCGTACGGCCGTAGCGCAGGCCGGCCGCTACCTGCCGGTTGCGCCAGGCGGCGAAGCGGTCGAGGAAGGCGTTGGCGGCGGCGTACGCACCCTGTCCGGGGTTGCCGAAGGCGCCGATGACGGAGGAGAAGAGGACGAAGAAGTCGAGCTTCAGGTCGTGCGTGGCCTGGTCGAGGTTGCACGTGCCCGCGACCTTCGGGGCCAGGACGGCGCTGAATTCGGCGTCGCTCTTCGTGAGGATGAAGCGATCGGCGACGATGCCGGCGCTGTGGAGGATGCCGTCCAGCCGTCCGTGCTCTTCACGGATGGCGGCGATGAGCTGCTCGACCTGCGCCGCGTCGGCGACGTCGGCCTGCCGGTAGCTCAGGCGGTCGGCCGAGGGGGAGAGGTCGTTGAGCAGGGCGCGGGTTTCGTCCGTCAGTGGCGAGCGGCCCGTCAGCACCACGTGCGCCTGGGAAGCCCGGGCGAAGATCTCCTTCGCGAAGAGCAGTCCGAGTCCGCCGAGGCCGCCGGTGATCAGGTAGATGCCCTGATCTTTGAAGGCGATCGAAGACTCCGCGCGCTCTTCCGCGACTTCTTCCCACTGGAGGATCTGGCGGACGCCGTTGGCATAGCGCACGACCGGATCGGCGGCGCCCGTTTTCTCCGCCGCGAGGTAGCGGCTCAGTTCCTCGGCCGTGATGCCGGCTGGCACGAGGAGCAACTGTCCGGCGATGGCCGGATTCTCGAGGGTGGCGGTCCGGAGCAAGCCGGACAGCCCGGCGAAGAGCGCCTGCTCCTCGCTGTCCGCGACGACGAGCTGGATGAGCGTCTTCCCCTGCGGCCTTTCTTCGATGACGGCGCGCAGGGTTGCGGCGACGGCGAGGGCGTGATTGCCATACCGCTCGGCGAGAGGCTGTTGGGCGGCCGCCTGCAGCGATTCAAAGCGGCTGTGCGGCAGCGTGGCCTGGAGCTGGCCGGCCGTGACGGCCGGGCGCTCGCAGAGCAGGACGTGGTGGGCACCGTAGACGGTGGCACCCGCCGTTACCGGCGCCGGGTGCCACGCCGGTGCGGCCAGCAGGACGCCCGGCCCCTGCTCCTTGAGGGCCTTGATCTTCTCCAACGCCTCTGTCTGCGACAGGCTGCCGTTGGACAACTCGCTGTAGATCTGCCTGAGCCATTCTTTCATTTGCATCACACCCGTGTGCGTTCGGTTCGCAGCTTCGTTGGAGGGGAATCGGAGGAGTGGCGCCGGCTCATGCCGGCTCGTGGTCTGGGGGGCTCAGGTCCCCGGGCTTGCGCCCGGGGCTACGACGCTGACGCCCGCCAGGGGCGGACTGCGCGGTTCACGTCCGCCTCAGGCCGGGAAGAAGTGATCGCAACTCGGAAAAAGCGACTTCAAGTCGGATTCAGGTAACTTCGGGTCGGAAAGTGATGGCTACCCCAGGTCGGCGGCGTCGTCGACCGAGACTTTGCGGCTGACGACGTCCGCCAGCAGGGTTTCGTAGAAGGCGAGGTCCACGGTCGCTTCGGGCTGGCGGTTGGCCTTGATCGGAATCCGCCCGGCGGTCGCCGGCGGGAACGGCGACTTGGTTTCACTCTCGAGGGCCCGCGAGGCCAGCCCCCGCACCTGCACGCGGACGTTCCCCTGAGGATCGCACAGGTCGAGGTCGACGGTGGAGGTGCCGTTCTTCCCGTACCGCAGCCAGGCCACCATCTCCGCCGACGGCTCCGCCAGGATGCGCACCGACTCGACGGCGAACGGCACGGAGGGTTTGCCGGGCAGGTGGTCGAAGTCGACGAACAGCCCGAGGGAGGCCTGCAGGGCGCTGTCCATCAGGCTGGGATGGAGCACGTAGTCCTGCTGACTGCCCGCGACGCCCGCCGGCAGCCGTAGTTGCGCGAGCAGTTGCTGCTCGCCGAAACGGATGCTCGTGATCCCCTGATGGGCCGGCCCATACTCCAGCCCCATCCTTCCGAACAGCTCGTAAACCTCGGCGGCGTCGAGCTGCCCGTCCCGCATCTCCCCGGCGAGGCGCACCAGGTCGATGGCCCGGACCGCCGCGTCAGGGCTGAAGAGCCCCTGCCCCTGGCAGTGCAGCGTCTCCTGCTCGCCGGCCAGGCTGTAGATCTCGAAGTCGATCCGGTTCGCCCCGTTCGCCACCAGCGCGATCGAGACCGTGGCCGCGCCGGTGACGACGATCGGCTTCAGCCAGACGATGTTCTGCAGCTCGAGGACGCTCCCAGCCGCGGAGGCCGGTGAGGCCTGCACGATCGCCGCGCGGGCCATCTCCAGATAGGCCACGCCCGGCAGGACTGCCCGCGTCTGGCCGTTCGTGCGCACCTGATGGTCGGTGAGGAAGAACTCCGTGCCGTTGAAGGTGGTGGTGAAGCGCTGCTCGCTGAGGTCGGAGGTATTGCGGTGCAGCAACGGATGCAGCACCTCGACCGCCGCGGAGGAGGCCACCTGCACGTTCACGACAGGGTCGATCCAGCAGCGCTCTTTCGCGAAGGGGTAGGTCGGCAGGCTGACGCGCCGCGGCTTCTCCCCTCGGTACAACTGCTCCCACTCGATCTCCAGCCCCTTGACCCAGAGCTCCAGCAGCTTGGCCCATTTGCCCCGCTCGAGCCACTTGCCGACCGCCTCGCGCAGCTCTTCATCCCCTCGGAAGAGCGCCAGCGTCTCGCTGTTCCGCCGCACCTCGCCGCGATAGAGGCCGTCGATGCCGCTCTTGCCGTCGAGAAACGCGCCGAGCTTCGTCTCCAGTTCGTCCAGCGATCCGGCCGTGAAAGCCAGCCGGTGATCCATCGCCTCGCGGCCGATCTGTAATGTATATGCGGCCGCGGCCAGGTCACTGGCCTGCACATCTCCGCGGGCGATGGCCTGGCGCAGATTGACGGCCTGCTCCTTCAGCCGCTCGCCGTCCTTCGCCGAAAGCACGATGACGGCGGGCCCGGTGGTGGCGGGAGACTGCACCGCGCCGCCGGCATACTCCTCCACCACCACATGGGCGTTGACGCCGCCGAAGCCGAACGAGCTCACGCCCGCCAGGAGCGGCCGTGCGCGTCCGGCTCCATCCTTCAACGGCCGCCACGGCTGATTCTCGCGGACGAGGTAGAAGGGGGTGTCCTCGAGGTGGATGTAGGGGTTGATCTCCTCGCAGTGCAGGCTGCGCACGAGCGTGCGGTGCTGCATCTGCAGGATGATCTTGATCAGCCCCGCGGCGCCGGCCGCCAGTTCGAGGTGACCGATGTTGGTCTTCACCGAGCCCAGTCCGCAGTAGCCGGTGGCCGGCGCTTCGCCGAGCTCCTCGTGCAGGCTGCGGAACGCGCTGGTCAGGCCGTTGATCTCGATCGGATCGCCGAGAGGCGTACCGGTGCCATGAGCTTCGATGTAGGAGACGCTGGCGGGATTGACGCCGGCGCGGCGATAGGCGTCCTTGATCAGCTCCGCCTGCGCCTGGGGATTCGGCGCCGTCAGCGACTGCGCGCGTCCGCCGTGGTTCTCCGCGCTGCCGCGGATCAGGGCGTAGATGTGATCGCCGTCCCGCTCCGCCGCGCTCAGTTTCTTGAGCACGACCATGCCGACCCCTTCGCCGCGGGCATAGCCATCCGCCCGGCTCGAGAAGGTCTTGCACTTGCCGTCCGGGCTGAGCATGCCGGCCTTGTTGAAGCTGACGTGCAGCGTCGGGAAGAGCGTGTTGACGCCGCCGACGAGGGCCATGTCGCAGTCGTCGGCCAGAATCGCCCGCACCGCACGATGCACGGCCACGAGTGAGCTGGAGCAGGCCGTTTCAACCGGCTCGCTCGGCCCGTGCAGGTTCAGGAGGTAGCTGAGGCGGTTCGGGCCGACGGAGGGCACGAGTCCGGTCGCGGTGTAGCCCTCGATGCCGGTACCGTCGTGCGTCAGCAGCAGTTCGCCGTAGCCGGTGTTGGCCGTGCCGATGAAGACGCCGGTGCGGCTGCCCCACAACTGCTTCGGTCCGTATCCGGCGTCCTCGAACGCCTTCCAGCCGTACATCATGGTCAGCCGGTGCTGCGGGTCCATGCGCTCCGCTTCGCGCGGGGAGATGCCGAAGAACAGCGGATCGAACTCGTCGACCCCGTCCATGAAGGCGCCCCACTTCACGCTGCTCCGGTTGCCGTCTTCTTTCTCGTCGGCATAGAGCGCTTCCCAGTCCCACCGGCTCTTCGGAATCTCCACGACGCTCTGCCGGCCTGCCAGGAGGTTGGCCCAGAAGGCGTGCAGGTCGTCGGCGCCGGGGAAGCGTCCGCTCATGCCGATGATGGCAATGGGCTCGGCGTGCTGCGGCGCCGGTGCTGCCGCGGCCGTGGTGGCCGTCGTGGCAGCGGCCTGCGCTCTGCCGCGCTTCCGTCCAAGTCGCGCGTCGCGTGCCGCGACCGGCGCCGGCGCTTCGCTTCTTCCCATCGGTCCCATGGGTCCCATAGGGCCCATAGGTCTCTCGCGGCTCACGCTGAGCCCGAGCTTCTCCACCAGCCGCTCCGCGTGATGCTCCGCCAGGTATCGGGCAAACGCCCGCACCGTCGGGTGCTCGAAGAAGATCGTCGGCATCAACTCCAGCCCGCAGGCGCGGTTCACATGGTTGGCAAAGCCCGTCAGGCTGATCGAGTCGAACCCGAATTCGCTCAGCTCCGCGTCGAGATCGACATCCTCTTTCTTCACCTTGAGCAGCGTGCCGACGGCGTCGACGAGCCACTTTTCGATGCTCTCGCGCAGCTCCGCACGGTCGCGTGGTGCCTCGCTCCCGACGACGCGCGCCGTCTGCGGAACCGGCATCGCCGGTGCGGCCGTGCGCCCCAGCAGCTTCTCCACAAGCTTCGCGCCGTGCGTCTTCGCCAGATGAGCGGCGAAGGCGCGCACGGTCGGATGCTCGAAGAACACCGTCGGCATCAGCGCAAGGCCGAAGGCCTGATTGACGTGGTTGGCCAGGCCGGTGAGGCTGATGGAGTCGAACCCGAACTCGCTCAGCTCCGCGTCGGGATCGACGTCCTCTCTCTTTACCTTGAGCAGCAGGACGACGGCTTCGGCGAGCCAGCTTTCGATCTTGGGCAGTAGCGCTGCTTCGTTAGGCGCACCGCTCTGCGCAGGGGCGGGGGCGATGGTACCGATGGGACTGACAGGACTGATAGGACCCATGGGAAGAGACGCGGTGACGGGCGCGGTCACCGGCACGGTCGCACGACGTTTGTGCCGGATCACGCCGTTGCTTTCCGCGATGATGATCTGCTGCCCCAACCCGTACGCGCCATGCGCGGGGAAGGAGACGTGGCCGAAGCCTTCCTCCTCCAGCACTGCTTTCCAGCTCGTGTCCGTGAGGCCGGGGCTGCCTTCGATGCGCAGCTCCGGATCGGCGTAGGCCCACCAGCCTTCCAGCAGCCCGAAAGTGAGGTGCATGAAGGCGCTGTTGGTGCTGATCTCGTTCAGCACGAGGATGCCGTTCTTCTTCAGCGCCGCTTTCGCATTGCGCAGCGTGTCGCGCATGCGCTGCGTGGCGTGCAGCACGTTCGCGGCGAGGACGACGTCGTACGCACCACGCTCGACGCCCTGCTCATCGAGGCTCTTCTCCACGTCCACCACGGCGTAGCGCAGGTAGTCACGTCCGGCGCCGTAAGCGTTCTCGCCATGCACGAGGAACCACTTGGAGACGTCGCTGTAGCAGTACTCCCGGACGTGCGGGCGATAGTCGTCCAGCTTGCGCAGGAGCCCTTCGCTGCTCCCGCCGGTGCCGGCGCCCAGCTCCAGCAGACGCAGATTGAGAGAGGCGTCCTCGCGGGCGCCACGCTCCTCGACGTACCAGCCAACGACGTCGGCCATCACGCCGTTGAAGTAGTCGGCCACGCTGTTGTTCTTGTAGACCGCGCCCACGAGGTCCAGCGAGGAGCTCGGGAAGATGACGTCCGTTGCCCGCCGCTCGCCGCGCAGGATGGGCCGGAGGCTGCGCATCGTGGCGTCGACCAGCTTCACGTGAGCCTGCATGCCGGGGTGGGCTTCGGACCAGCGCCCCGTTTCCTGCTCCCACTCGCGCCAGAGTTGTCCGGCGTCCGCTGTTGCATCGAGCGAAGCGCCGTGTGCGGCGAGGAGGCGCAGGGTCTCTTGCGTCCAGCGCTCGTAGGCGCTGATGATGCCGGCCGGTGTTGCGGCGACCGCGCCGGCGGGATTGCTTCCGAGGGTGGCCATCTCCGCCGCCAGCAGCTTCACCAGCATGGCGTCGAGCTCCTGGCGCTCCTGCTGCCACGACGGCGGCCATTCGCGCACGTCGCGTTCCGCCAGCAGCGTGGCGGAGACGGAGGGCGCGTCCTGGCGGGCGACCGTCAGGGCCTCCCCTTCCGACACGCCGAGTGCCCGCAACGCTTCCGGTCCGTTCGTCCGGAGCAGGCCGGCCCGATCGAGCGGTCCGCTCAGAAGCTGCTCCAGGCCGGCCATCGCTTCTTCGGCCTCGAGCGAGCCCCAGCCCATGCGGGCCATCCGCTCCTGATGCTCGGGCGCCGCCACGACGCCGACGCTCCCCCAGTAGCCCCACTGCATGACCTTCACCGGATACGCCGCCGTGGCCGACTGCCAGTCGGCAAAGGCATCGGTGAACGTGCAGCCGGCGGCGTAGTTGCTCTGCCCCGGCGCCTTGAGGAAGCTCTGCAACGAGGAGAAGTAGAGGACGAAGTCGAGCGGGTCCTGGCCGAACACCTGCGCCAGACGGACCGAGACGTCCACCTTGGCGGCGAGCGCCGCACGGAACTGCTCTTCGGTCATGTTCGCCAGGCTTTTGTCGATGAGGACGATCGCCGAGTGGATGACGCCGTCGATGCGGTTGTAACGCTCCAGGATCAGCTCGCGCGCCCGCTCCAGCTCCTCGCGGCTCGTCGCATCCGCCGCGATGTAGAACGGACGTTCGCCACGTCCGCGCACGACCCGTTCCTGCGCCGCGGCGATGGAGGCGTCCTTCTCCCGCCGCCCGATCCAGGCCACGCGCGCGTCGTAGTTGGCGATGAGGTACTCGCTGAGGACTTCGCCCACGCCACCGGCGCCGCCGATCACGACGTACGCCCCTTCGGGCCTGAACTTCGGCTGGGGAGCCGGCGCCGAGGCGCATTCCACCAGCAGCTCGCGATACCACTGGCCGTCGCGATGGGCCCAGCCGTCGCCGCGCGCATCGAACGGCAACCGCGCGACGTCCGTCCACGGCACATCGCCGTCGACGTCGACGAGCCGCACGTTCCAGTTCCGGTACTCCTTGGCCATCGACCCGAGCAGCCCGCGCACGCTGGCGTGGGCCGGGTCGATCGCCTCGCCGCGACGGACCTGCTGCGTCGCGTTCGTGATGACCGTCCAGGCCAGCTCGCCGGCGCCGTAGCCGTCGCGCAGCAGCGCCTTGATCAGGCGGAACCCGAAGAGCACGCCGTGCTCCTGGGCGCGAATGAAACTCTCCGCGTCACCCGCGGAGGTGGGCGGCAGAATCCAGCACAGATGATCGATGCGCGTGCCCTGCAATTGCGCGGCAATTTCGTCGATGGTGGCGGAGCCATCGATGTTGATGAGCTCCGCGCCCGCAATCCCGGCACGCCCGCCGATGACCACCACCCGCTCGCCGGAGAGGGACTCGGTGAATTCGGGCTGCACGGCGTTCCAGACCGCCGCCAGCGTGACGGCGCCGCCGGTGGCCACGGGGAACGATGGGACCAATGGGACAGATGGGGTTCTCACAGGTCCGATCTGTCCGACAGGTGCCATTGGTTGCATCGTTGCCTTTGCCCCCGCCTCGACACCACGCCGCTCCCGCGCCCGTGCCGCAAACCCTTTCACACGGACGCACAAACGTCCCTGCGCATCACAGATATCCACGTCGATCTTCACGACGCGGTCACGCTGATGGCTGCCCGGCGCGAAGCGCACCCAGGCCATCATGTCCCCGGCGCATCGGGAAACGATCTGCACCGACTCGAGCGCGAAGGGCAGCCGCAGCTCGGAGGCGGACCAGCCGTCGATCAGGCCGAGGCTCCCCTGCAGCGCGCTGTCCATCATGCTGGGGTGAAGGACGTACTCGGCCGCGCTCTCGCGCACCTTTTCCGGCAACGTCAGGTGCGCCAGCAGCTCGTTCTGCCCGAGGTTGAGACTCCTGATTCCACGGAAGGAAGGGCCGAGCATCAGCCCCTTCTGCGCGAACGCTTCATAGATGTTATCGGCGCGCACCGTGCCCTGCTGCATCCGCTGCTGGAGTCCGGCGACGTCGAGCAGTTCCGGCGCTGATTCAGGGCGCCACGCGGCGCGGCCCTGACAGTGGACGACGTCCGTGTCCCCGCCGTGGCTGTAGATCTCGTATTCGATCTCCCCCTCTTCGTTCTCCGACAGAGCGATGCTGACCTCCGTCTCCGCCGTGACGACGAGCGGTTGCGACCAGACGTTGTTGACCAGCTCCAGGACGGACGCTTCGGGCCGGACCGGCGTGGCCTGCTCGATTGCCGCACGAGCCATCTCCAGGTACGCCACCCCGGGCAGCACCCGCTCCGCGCCGCAGCCGTCGGCCGCCACGCGATGATCGACGAGGAAGAACTCCTCACCGGTCAGTGTCGAGCCATACCGCTGGACGTCGAGGTCCGACGTATTGCGGTGGAGCAAGGGATGGAGCATCGCCGGCGCCGCCCCAGCGTGCACCGCCGTCACCGTGGACGGCGCGGTGTCGAGCCAGTAGCGGTCGCGGGCAAACGGATACGCCGGCAGCGGCAGGCAGCGGTACCGCCGGTCGCCATACAGCGGCGCCCAATCGATCTCCAGCCCCTCCGTCCACGCTTCGGCGATGCGCGCGAGACTCTGTTCCTTCCACCAGCTCGCGATGACTTCCACGCCCGGCGCGGAGGTCCGGTTGCCGCCTTTGCCGCGCACCGCGACACGTCCGCGACGGGAGTTCTCCGGCTGCTTGCCGTCGAGGATCGCGGCGAGCGCCGTCCGCAGCTCCTTCATGCTGCTGGCCACGACCGCGAGGCGCTCGCGCATCGCCTCACGCCCGGCCTGCAGCGTGTAGGCGATGTCGTGCAGTTGGTCCGCGCTCACCGCGCCGAGATAGCTCTCGAAGTTGCGGACCAGCGCGAGCAGGCGGTTCTCGGTACGGGCAGAGAAGACGAAGAGTGCAGGGCGGGCCGCGTCGTAATCGCGGCTCAATGCCGGAGCGGGGCTGCCCGCGTATTCCTCGAGGATCACGTGCGCGTTCGAGCCACCGGCGCCGAACGAGCTCACACCCGCGCGGCGGGGAAGCTGCGCGGGACGCGGCCAGGGCGCGAGCTCGCGCTGCACCTGGAAGCGGCTGCGCTGGAAGTCGATGTTCGGATTCAGTTGCTCCGTATGCAGCGTCGGCGCAAGTTGCCCATGCTGCATCTGCAGGATGACTTTGACGATCGAGGCGACGCCAGCCGCCGCTTCGAGGTGCCCGATGTTCGACTTGATCGAACCGATGGCGCACTCGCGGCTGTCGTCGCCGCCGAGTCCGAGCGCCTTTTCCAGCCCCGCAAGTTCGATCGGATCGCCGAGCGACGTGCCCGTGCCGTGTCCGTCGATGTAGGAGATGGTTCGCGGGTCGACGCCGCCGCGCTTCAATGCTTCGGCGATGACGTTCCCCTGCGCCTTCGGGCTCGGCACCGTGTAGCCGTTGGTCCGGCCGCCATGGTTGATGGCCGAGCCTTTGATCACCGCCAGGATGGAATCGCCGTCGGCAACCGCGCCGGCGAGAGGCTTGAGCAGCAGCGAGCAGACGCCTTCTCCCGGCACGTAGCCGTCGCCCCCCGCACCGTAGCTGCGGCAGCGGCCATCCGTCGAGAGGAAGCGCCCCCGCGACAGGAAGAGATACTTGCTGTTGGTGAGCGACAGGTTCACGCCGGCGACGATCGCGGACTGGCTTTCCCCTTCGCGGATGCTCTGACAGGCCACGTGCAGCGCGGTCAACGACGACGAGCACGCCGTGTCGATGGCCATGCTCGGCCCGGCCAGATCGAGGTAATACGAGATGCGGTTCGGGATGCTGTAGAGCAGGCTGCTCGGCGCGATGGGCGTGCCCGAGAGAGTGGCCTCGACGCCCGCGCTTTCGTACGGCTGCCAGAGCGCGCCGACGAACACGCCGACACGGCCGCCAGCCAGCGTCCGCAGGCGGTTCGGTGTGTAGCCGGCCCGCTCGAGCATCTCCCATACGACCTCGAGGAGCAGCCGTTCCTGCGGATCGATCAGCTCCGCCTCACGCGGCGAGATGTTGAAGAAGCCGGCGTCGAAGCGGTCGACGTCGTCGATGAAGCCGCCCCATTTGCCATAGATGCCGTTCTGTTCCGGATCGGCGTCGTAGTACTTGCGGTAGTCGAAACGGCCGGCCGGGATCTCGGTGATGCAGTCGCGCCCTTCGCGGAGCACGTCCCACAGCTCGTCGAGGTTGCGCGCGCCGGGGAAGCGGCCCGCCGCGCTGACGATGGCGATGTCGTCCTGGTTCTGGCGAGCGCTGCTCACAGCTTCCGGAGCGCGTGCGCCGTCATGTTGTTCGGGCTCGCTCTGCGTCGCGACCACGCGCCGTTCGCTCACCGGTACGGCCGGCAGCGCCGCCAGCAGCTTCTCGCGATGCATGTCCAGGAAGTAGGCGCTCAGTTCGTCGATCGTCCGGTACTCGAAGAACAGCGTCTTGGACAGCGGCCCGAAGACGTGCTCGAAGATCTCGTTCAGCTCCACGACCATCACGGAGTTGACGCCGTACTGGTCGAAGCCCGTCTGGACGTCGAGCTCCCCCTCGGCGACGCCGATCGACGGCGCGATGAGGGACCGGAAGTAGGCACGCGCGCGGTCGTCGAGCTGTTCACCTGCTCCCATAGGTTCCATAGGTCCCATAGGTCCCATGGCGGGCTGAGCGACGGGCGTGATCTCGGCTGCCGGCGCCGGCTTCTCCGCGCCACGGGTCAGCACGTCCGCGTGATGCAGGACGAAGTAGCCGGCCAGCTCGGTGATGTTCCGGTATTCGAAGAAGAGCGTCTTCGGGAGCGGCCCGAACACCTCTTCGAAGCTCTGGTTCAGCTCGACCACCATCACCGAGGTGACCCCGTAGTCGTCGAACTGAACGGAGAAGTCGATCTCGTCGGCCGCTAAGCCAATCGGACCGGCCACGAGCGATCGGATCAGCTCCTGAGCGGCGGTGGCCAGCACTCCCTCTGCCAGCGGAGTCCGGGACGCGCTCTGCACCACTCTCGCTCCATGTGCCGCGGCGGCGCCCTGCTTCAGCGCGCGGATGGCGAAGCCGGTCAGGCGGACGACGACCTCACCGTCCATCCGGCAGACGTCGAGATCGAACTTCCTCATCTCCTCATTGCGGAGGTTGGCGGGCCGGGGCCGGCAATAGACGTAGCACTCGGCCGGAATTGGCGCGAGCACCTCGAGGTCGTCCATGCCGATCGGTACGTACCAGCGGTCGTTGCCGCTGCTCCGCTTGTTGCTGACGAGCGCCGTCTGGAACGCACCGGTCAGCAGCGCGGGATGCAGCACGTAATCGTCGATCGTCCCGGCGACCTCCGCCGGCAGTACCAGCTTCCCCAGCGCCTCGGTATCGCTGAGCGAGATCTGCTGCATCGGCTGGAACGTCGTGCCGACGATGAGCCCCTCACCGCGGATCTGCCCGTAAACCTGCGCCGGATAGCGGGTCTCGTCACAACGCGCGGTCACGACGGCTACGTCGATCCGCGAATCGGCCGCCTTTGCCGGGTCGCCGGGCGTGACTTGCCCCATCGCGTGCAGGCGCTTCTCCCCGTCCGGCCCGAAGCTCACGACTTCATACGCGAGCTGATCGTCCTTTTTCGTGATCTGCACGTGCGCGCTGAAGTCTTCGGCCGGCGACGAGAGCGGGCTGGCCCAGTAGTTGTGCGTCAGCCTCCTGGCCACGCCGGTGCCGAGCACGAGATCGGCCGCCTGCCGCGCCATCTCCACGTAGCAGGCGCCGGGCATGTTGTACTGCCCGTCGACGACGTGGTCGCGCAGGTAGAACTCGGCGGTCTTGAAGACGCGGCTGAACCGGAGCTGCTGCCGGTCCGAGCGGTCGACGTCGATGAGGGAGCGGTTCCACCGCGCCACATCGCCGTTCGCTGCGACCGGCTCCGCTTTCCCGATGGCAATGAGGTGCGCGGCGAGCTTGTCGACGGTGTCGAGATCGAAGAAGAGCGTCGGCTTCAGATCGGCGCCGAAGTGCTTGTTGACGTCGTTGGTGACGCCGAGGAGCGCCGCGGAATCGAGACCGAGCTCACCGAGCGTGCGTCCGCCGGCGATGGCGTTGGGTGCGAGTCCCAGGTATCCGGCGAAGATCGTCTTGAGCTCGCGCTGAAGCCGGGCGAGCGGAGCTTCGGCCTCGGGTTGCGCCTGTGCTACGCGCACCGGCTGGTCGAGCCCGAGGCAACGTTCGATCTTTGCTTTGTCTCCGTCGAGGGCGATGAGCTGGTGCGTCTCGGGGAACGTCTGCTTCGCGAGCGCCAGTGCGGTCTCGAAGATGGCCACCCCGTCCGCGGTCGGCAGCGGCTTCATGCCGAAGACGCGCAGCAGATGGCGCTCCTCTTCGGCAGTCACGCGCATGCCACCCTGCGCCCACAGCGGCCAGTTGATCGCCAGGCTCACGCCTGAGCGGCGCTGCTCCGCCGCCAGCTCGTTCCGCACTTGCGTGAAGCTGTCGAGGAAGCTGTTCGCGGAGGCGTAATCGGACTGTCCCTGGTTGGGCATCACCGCGGCGATGGACGAGAAGACGACGAAGAAATCGAGCGGCTCGTCGCGCGTGAGGTCATCGAGGTTCAGCGCGCCCTCGATCTTCGGGGCGAGCACGCGCGCGAACGAGTCGTGCTGCTTGCGCAGGATGAACGCATCCTCGATGACGCCCGCCGCGTGAATGACACCGTCGATGGCGGGATGGACGGTCTTGATCTCCGCGAGCACGGCGGCGAGGGCGTCGCGATCGGTGATGTCGACGCTGAAGTAGTGACACTTGCCGCCGGCGCTCTCGATGTCGGCGATCTTCGCGGCGATCGCGTCAGTCATCGCGCTGCGGCCGAGCCAGAGGACCGTGGCGCCGTACGTCGACGCGAGATGCCGTGTGAAGACGGAGCCGAGGCCGCCGTTGCCGCCCGCGACGACGTAGACGCCCTTGCGCTTCAACAGCGGGGCCGCGGCATCGCCACCCTGAGCCGCCTCATGAACGATCCGGCGCACGTGACGTTCTCCACCGCGATACAGCACCTCGCGCAGCGCCGGCGCGTCCGCGGCCGCGGCCAACTCCAGCGACACGGTGCGAGCCAGCTCGTCGGCGGAGAGACCGTCGACGCCAAGCGTCACGTAATCGAAGTTCGGGTTCTCGTACTTGAGCGTCCTGGCGAAGCCGCCGACCGTCGCATGGACCGCGCGGGTGAAGTCGTGTCCGAGCGGATGCACATAGACGAACTGCACGCGCTCGCGCAGCTTCGCCTTCAGCGCGGCCTGCGTCAGATACAGCACGCTGAAGATCGTGGCGTCCAGCGCGGCCGAAGCGTCGCCGGCGCCCCCGGCGTTCATGCCCCAGAGATGCGCGATGCGCGAGACCGAAATGCCCTGTGCTGCGAGCTCCTGCAGCAGACGCTCATAGCCGGCACGGTCGCGCGGATCGAGCTCGTAGACCGCGGGCTCCAGCTCGGTGGAACCGCTGACCTCATCGGTCCTGGCTGTCCCATTGGTCCCATTGGTCCCATACGCCGCAGGCGGCCGCACGAGGACAACCCTTTCGTAACCGCCGCAACGCGCGAAACTCTCGGCGGTCTCTACGTCCTGCGCGAAGAGCACCAGCGTCTTTGCCGCGACGCCCGGCTGCGCGGCCGGATCGCTCCGCGTCCACACCGGCCGGTAGTAGATGTCGCCTCGGCGTTCGGCCGGCGCTGTCGCCGGCCGCTCGGCGAGCGGACGCTTCTGAAAGTTCCGGAGCTCCACCAGCACGTTGCCGTTTGCGTCGACGAGCGTGGCGTCGAACGCGGTGCCGTTCCCGTCCGGCGAGCCGGCGGTGCTGACGGTGGCGTGGACGAAGCAGCGCTCTTCGACAGCCTTGAACACCTCGGCCGTCTCCAGGAAAAAGGGCACGAACTGGCGTCCCTGGCGCCGCAGCCCCAGAAGGGTCAGCGCCGTCACGGCCTGAAAGACGCCATCCATGATGCTGGGATGCAGGACGTAGCCTTGCGCGTCTCCGCGCAGCGCGTCGGGCAGCGTGACTTCGGCGAGGATCTCCCGGTCGTTGTGCACGCACTCGTCGAGCACCTGAAACGTGCTCCCGTACGCGAGCCCGTGCCGCTCGAACAGCGCGTAGAGATCGGTCTTCGCACCGCGGCTGCTGCACCTCGCCCGCACCGCGGCGAGGTCCACGGTACGGCGCCGGCCCGGCTCCGCGGGACGGACCGCGACCACACCCTTGCTGTGGACCGTCTGACCCTGGACCAGCTCGAAGCTCACCTTGTCCTGCTGCGGGGTCAGCCGGAGCTCCACCTGAACGTCTCCAGCCTCGATCACGACCGGGGCGATCCAGTAGACGTTCTCGAGCACCTGCACGCCGTTGCCCAGCTTCGTCGCGGCCGCGGCCCGCGCGAGCTCCAGGTGCATCACACCCGGGAGCATCGGCCTGTGCTGCACCACATGGTCGCGGATGAAGAAATCGGCCCGACGCAGCACGACTGACGTAGCGCCTGGCGCCGGCTCGTGTTTGACGGGCTCCGGCACGATCGCCTTCGACGGCCGCGCACCACCCGCTTCAGTAAACCAGCAGCGCTTCCGCGCGAACGGATAGGTGGGCAGCGGCAACCGCCGTGCCGGCGACGCCGCGTCAGTCCAGTCGATCGCCTCACCCTGCACCCAGCGCGTCGCCAGAGACGCGTCAGGTGTCTGCCGATCGCCGGAAGCGTGCAGCACGATTCCCGGCTTCGTCCCTTCACCGCCGGCGACGTAGCCCCGCAGGGTCTCGGCGACCTCCTCGATGGATGACGCGACCACCGCCAGCCGTTCGTCGAACGCATCCCTGCCGCTCTGCAGTGTGTACGCGACGTCGCGCGGGGAAAGACGTGCGGCACTGTCGCCGTGCTCGCGCGCCGCGAAATAGTCGGCCATCGACGCCGCGTACGCGTGCAGCCGCCCCTTCTTCGCGGACAGCGGGAAGACGTAAGGCCGTTCCTCGGTCTCCGGATCGGCGGCCACAATCGGCGCTTCTTCGAGCACGACGTGCGCGTTGACGCCGCCCATGCCGAAGGAGCTGACGCCGGCTCTTCTCGGCGCTTCACTCGTGTCCCACGGCGCCGCATCCACGGCGACGTAGAACGGGCTGCCGTCCAGCTCGATGTAGGGATTGATGCGGTCGAAGCTCCGGACCGGCGGGATCGTCCGGTGCTTGAGCGCCATGACGACCTTCACGATGCCGGCGACGCCCGACGCGCTTTCCAGATGGCCGACGTTCGTCTTCACCGCGCTCAGCGCGCACCGCCGCGTGTCGTCGCCGGCCTGCAGCGGGAGCTCCCGCACCAGTTCGGCGAACGCCTTCTTCAGACCATTGATCTCGATCGGGTCGCCCAGCGGCGTCCCCGTGCCGTGCGTCTCGATGTAGCCGATGGAGCGAGGATCGATCCCGGCACGACGCCACGCCTCACGCACCACCGCCGCCTGGGCGTCGGTACTCGGAGCGGTGAGGAAGTTGGACCGGCCGCCATGATTGATGGCCGAGCTCCTGATGACCGCGTGGATGTGGTCGCGGTCGCGCACGGCGTGGTCGAGCCGCTTGATGAACAGCACCCCGACACCTTCGCTGCGCACGTAACCGTTGGCCGAGGCACTGAAAGTGTTGCACCGTCCGTCCGGCGAAAGCATCCCGGACTTGCTGTGCGAAATGAACATGGTCGGCGTCAGCAGGGTGTTCACCCCGCCGACGATGGCCGCCTCACACTCGCCGGTGGTGATGTCGCGGATGGCGTTGTGCAATGCGACGAGACTGCTGGAGCAGGCCGTGTCCACCGCCTCACTCCGTCCCCGCAGGTTGAAGAGATACGACACACGGTTCGCCAGGATCGAATGCACGGTGCCGGTGGAGATGTACGGCGCGATGTCGTGCCGGCTCTCTCGCATCAATTCGCTGTAGTCGTTTTTCGACACGCCGGCATACACGCCGATCGTCCGGCCCGACAGGCTGGCCACGCTGTAACCGGCATCTTCGACGGCATGCCACGCGGTCTCCAGAAAGAGGCGATGCTGCGGGTCGATGAACGCCGCTTCGTTGGGCGCGATGCCGAAGAAGAGCGGATCGAATTTGTCGACGTCGTCGATGAACCCGCCCCACTTGACGTTGGTCTTGTTGGCCTCGACACGCGGGTCGCCGAAGTAGCGCCGCCAGTCCCACCGGTCGGCCGGAACCTCACGGATGGAATCGCGCTTGCCGACGATGTTGCGCCAGTATTCGTCGTAGTTCGCCGCGCCCGGAAACCTGCACGACATGCCCACGATGGCAATGTCGACAGCCGGACGGACGTCCCCGCCGTTTCGCTTCTCTTCTGGATTCATGTGGATTCAGCCTGCCTGTCGGGCAATGAGTGGGAGATACGACCGGGAGCGCCCCCGGCGGGCGGCCCCGATCGTTCTACTTCGACGCTATGGCGACGTCGGCTCTTTCCTGGATCGAGGGGTAGCGGGCCTGCTGCCACCGCGGGTTGTCGAGGTACTTCTGCAGCGGGTGAAGCAGTCTGTACTGCGCGCGGGGGGCGAAGCGGTTGAACATGAAGTATGGGAGGCCCATGTCCACGTTCATGCGGTTCTCCACTTCCACCTGCCCGTTATCGAGCGGCGTGAAGCTCCACGTGTTGTGCATGTGCGAGACGCGGTAGCAGCAATCGTTCTGTGGGAGATCGTCCGGCATGGCCATGAAATCAATCAGGACGGCTTTCGTGACCGGGTTCTGTGTCGCACGCGCTTTGATGAGCACTTCGCGGGCATCAAAGGGGCCGCGGGCGCGGAGGCGGAAGAGGTGGATGTAGGAGAGGTCCTGCGAGTTCCAGGGCTGGATGGCCGCGATGCTTTTACAGCTCGGGAACCAGGTCGAGCAGTCCTCGCTCGACGTCTGCATCATCGAGTCGACGGCCGCGTTCATCGTCGTGCGGACGCGCGTGACGCCGCGGACGCGCTGCACTACATCGCCTGGCGCCTTGAGCGTGTAAATCGTCACGCCGTTCTTGTCGATCACCTTTTCCCACTTATTGGAGCCCGAATACTTCCAGGCGAAATGGGCCCCGGTGGCGAGCACCATCAGGACGACGGCTGCAATGAACAGAAACCGGGCTGCTTTGGCCATGAAACCGCGACGTTTTGTACCGCTGTTCTCAGTTGTCACTGTTGCCTCCTTGCAATCAGACGATTCGAAATCGTGTCCGCGGCAGCGAGTACGCCGCGCGGACGGTCAATTAGTGCGCGAGTAGACGTCCGGCCAGGTACTTGCCGAGACAGATCAGCGTGAAACTCGGGGCGATCTTCACGTCTGCCGGAATGACCGAGCCGTCACATACGTGCAGGTTCCGGATTTCCGTTTCGAGGTTGGAGCTCAGGTGCTCTTTGATGCGGATCGTGCCGCCGATGTGCGAGGCTGCCGGCTGCGACTTGAAGATGTCTTTCGCGCCCGCGCGCTGCAGGATCTGGCGGGCGATCTCTTCTCCCCGCTTCAGCTTGGACTGATCCTCGGCGGTGAACTGCTTGTAATACCGGCCGTCCTCGCGCAGACCGCCGCCCAGGCCTTCCTTCACCATCACGCCGATGCCGATGCTGCTCGCGTGGCGGAAGGCACGGATCCACTGGCGGCTGCTGAGCATGAACATCTTGAACAGCTTGCGAGGAAAGTTCGCGTCGCCGACGCCGATGTTGTCTTCGAGGACGGGGCCCATGCTGGCCACGAAACTTTTGCCTGCTTTCAGCCCCGGCACGTAGCCGAACAGGCCGAACCCGGGATGGCAATAGAAGCCGTTATTGAGGACGCTGCGGATGCCGCTGTCCCGCAGAATGATCGGCGAGGCCGCGGAGCCGGCGGAGAGCACGACCTTCGGTGCGTAGGCCTTCCGGACCTCGACCTCCTTCTTCGACTTGCGGACCTCGTACTCCACACCGACCGCGCTCTGGTTGGCCGACAGCACCTTCAGGACCCTCGCGCGGTTGACGAGCGTCGCACCGTTCTGCACGGCTTCTTCGACGTAGCTCCGTGCGTTCCATTTCGCGTCCGGCGTATACCCGTCCGCGCATTTGGCCAGGTCGATGAGCATCGAGCTCTTCGGCCAGGGATAGCCGCAATCCATCGCGCTCTGCCGCAGTCGAAGGGACTGCGAACCGAGCAACTCGTCCGGGATGACGGACAGCGGCAGTTCCCGCTTCGCGTCTTCGACGGCGCCCGAGAGATCGACGCCCAGCGCCTGGAACTTATCGAGCGGCGGGAAATCGGCGATGGCGAAGTACAGCGATGTCGTGCCGCCGGTCGTGAACGCCCTCGGCGCCACGAGATTGTCACTGACGGAAACCGCACTGAAGATCCCCGCCGTTGCAAGCGACCCTTCCTGCACTTTGGCATTGCCGCCGCGCTCGAGGATCAGTACCCGCTTTTTGCCTTTGCTCAATTCTCTTGCGATCGTGGCGCCGGAGGGCCCGGACCCCACCACGATGGCATCGAATTCGCTGCTATGAGATTGCTCGTTCAACTGTGATCTCCAATGGATTGCACGTACAGGCGGAGAGTGTCTGTGTGCGATGAAGTGGTGTAGGACAGACACTCCTGTCTGTCCGCCCTGGACGCGGGCGGTGATAGACGGACAGACAAGAGTGTCTGTCCTACATGGACCGCCTCAGAACCGGACCGTCTTCCAGCGTCCGCTGGCCCAGATCATTGTGATGAGAATCGTCGAGATCAGACCGTAGACGACCTGCACGAGAGAGATCTGCACAAGGCCGTAATGCAGATGAGGGCCAACGACCCAGACGGCCGGAAGGAACAGCAGCCATTGCGTGATGAACGAGACCAGCATCACGCGATTGCCGTCGCCGAGGCTGTAGAGGGTGTAGGCGAAGATCCAGATCAGGCTGCCGAAGCCGGCGGTGCCGCCGAGCAACTGAAACGGAACGACGGCGATTTCGATCGTCCGCGGATCATGCAGGAAGATCGAAAGGACTTGCCGGGGAAAGAAGATGAGCGGAAGGCCGAGGATGACGTTGATGATCACGCCCAGCTTCCCGGCGTCCCAGCCCCACTGAGCGGCACCCTCTACGTTGCCTTCGCCGACGGTCCTGGACACCAGTGTTGCAGACGCCTGACCGAGCGACGCGGCCACGATCAACAGGAGCATCGACATTCTGACCTGGACGTTCATCACCGCCAGTTCGGCCGTGCCGAGGCGGCCGATCATCCAGAAGAAGACGATGTAGCCGAAGGAGAAGAAGAACTCCTGAACGTTTGCCGGCATCCCGAGCTTCATGATGCGGCCGAGCAGCGACAGGGCCGGCTTCACCGACAGGAAGCCTTGTCCCCGGAAACGGAGCGCGACGACCACCAGATTGATGATCAGACCGACGCAGAGGGCCGTCACCGTACCGACTGCCGCGCCCTGAGCGCCCATCTTCGGCGCGCCGAAATGGCCGAAGATCAGCGCGTAGTTCACCGAGATGTTCGTCACGTTCATCACGAGGATGATGAGCATGTAGATCTTCGTCCGCTCGACGCCGGCCCAGAAGCCCTTGAACGCCATCAGCATCCCGACGACCGGCACTGCCAGATATCGCGTTCTGAGATACGGCACGCCGATGACCGAGACTTCCGGATCGGAAGAGATCAGCGAGAAGAAGAACGGTGTGAACCGGTAGCAGAGAATCGCCAGGGGTAACCCGACACCGAGTCCGAGCAGCAGCCCGCCGTTGAGTGTCAGGCAGAGCGGCTCCTTCGAGCCTTCGCCCCGCCGGCGCGCGACGATGCCCTGCACCGCCGCCGCGATCCCGCCGACCAGCGCCAGGACCAGCGTGTTGCTGAACGCCGCCAACCCGACCGCGGCGATGGACTGATGCCCCAGCGTCCCGACCATCGCAATGTCGATGAGATCCATCATCAAGTTCGCGCTGATCGCAATGCTGAGCGGAAACGCCAGCTTGGATATCGTTTTGATTCTGTCTCTGGTGAGCATGAAAGGTTCCTTATCCCTCGAGAGTGGATTTCATCTGATGGAGTGGAGCACTCCTGTTTTGATGTGAGGTGGGTGTGAGCCGCTGAGCCGGTGGGCTGCTCAGGTCCGGGAAACGCGGCTGGCCGCGTGCTCGGCCAGGTACGCGAAGTACGTTTGCAGCAACTGCTCGTCGACTTGCGGGTGGCTGATGCCGATCGATTCGACGACCTTCAGCGTTTCGGAGCAGTCGAACCGCGGGCGGCCGGGAGCTTTCTGCTGTTGCGGCTCGGGGACGCGGTGGGCGAAGGACGGGAGATAGCGCGCCAGAGGGTTGTCCGGCTCGGCTTCGAGCGTGGCGCGCCACTTCTCGTACGGCATCGTCTCGAGAGTGGGATCGAAGCGCAGCAGGCAGTCGAGCACCTCACGAAGCGGCGTGGCGTGTGTGTTCGTGAGGTTGAAGGCGCGGCCGAAGAGCTCCGGGCGCCTGGAGATGGCCACGATCGAGCGGCTCACGTAATCGACCGGCGCCAGATAGAGCTGCTGGTCGGCGACGACGTCCGGCACGTAGCCCACCTCCATGCAGCCGCGGATGAACGACGGGACGAAGTCGCTGAGGCTCGCGGCGCCGGTCGTCGAGTGGCCGATGATCTGCGACGGACGGTAGATCACCGTCGGGATGCCTCTCTCGACCGCGCCGGCGACGAGCTTTTCGGCGACCCATTTGCTCTGGGCGTAGCCGTCCATGAGCAGCTCGGCGCGAGGCAGCGGATCGGCCTCGGTGATCATCGCGCCGTTCGCGTCGCGGCCGCGTGCCGAGGTGACGTGCAGCGTCGAGACGAAGTGGAGCGACTTGCTTCGTCCGAAGCTGGCCATGCGCAGCAACTCTTCCGTCCCGCGGACATTCGTCGTCTTCAGGACGTCGTACGGGTAGTAGAGATTGACGTTGGCGCCGTTGTGATAGATGACGTCGACGTCGCGCGCGAGCTCCTCGTAGCGGCTGCGCGTGAGGCCGAGGAGCGGCCAGGAGAGATCGCCCGGCACCGGGACGATGCGCTCGATGAAGGAAGCGTCCCAGAGGCGGTACGTCTTCATCTGTTCTTCGATGCGCTTCAGGCCGGACTCCCGGTCGGCGGCGCGGACGAGACAGTGGACGCGCGCGTTCGTCCCGGTCAACAGGTCGGACAGCAGGAACGCGCCGAGGAAGCCGCTGGCGCCCGTGAGGAAGGCGTTGTCCAGACCGTTCGAGGCGCTGTCCGTCCGCAGCACGATGTCGGCGCTCAGCGTCGATTCGCGCTCGAAGTCGGGGACGGCGTCGGCGACGGCTTCCGCCGGTTCCTCGCCCTGCGCCACGGCGGAGGCGAGCTTGGCGAGCGTCGGCGCCGTGAACAGCGCCTGCAGTGTCGTCTGCAGCCCCTGCTGCCGCATCCGTTCGATGAGCTTCACGGCCAGCAGCGAGTGCCCGCCCAGCTCGAAGAAGTTGTCGTTGATGCCGATGGTGTCGGCGTCGCGCGTCAACACCTGCGCCCAGATGGCGGCGAGCTGGCGCTCCGTCTCGTTGCGCGGCGCGACGTACTCCTGGCCCGACACGATGCGCACGTCCATCCGTGCGAGCGCGCCGTGATCGACCTTGCCGTTGCTGCTCAGCGGGATCGCTTCGAGGCTGACGAAGGCAGCCGGCACCATGTACTCGGGCAGCGTCCGCAGCAGGTGCGCGCGCAGCTCCTCGTACGGCAGATGCACGATCTGGTCGCCCTGCGTCTCGGTGGCCCGGTAGAAGGCGACGAGCTGCTTGTCCTCGGTGCCCTGTGCGACGACGGCGCTCTCCCGGACTTTGGGGTGCTGATTCAGTTGCGCCTCGATCTCGCCGGTCTCGATGCGGAAGCCGCGGATCTTGACCTGCGTGTCGAGCCGCCCGAGGTACTGGATGTTGCCGTCGTCGAGCCAGCGGGCCAGGTCGCCCGTCTTGTACATGCGGCGGCCGGGCGAGAACGGATTGGCGATGAACTTCGCCTCCGTCAGATCGGGACGATCGTGATAGCCGCGGGCCAGGCCGTCGCCGGCGATGTGCAGCTCGCCCGGGACGCCGACCGGCTGCACGTGCAGTTGACGGTCGAGGATGTAGATCTGCGTGTTGTCGATCGGCGCGCCGATCGGCACGAACGGGTACGGCAGCTTCGAGCAGTCGTAGAACGTGACGTCGATCGCCGCTTCCGTCGGGCCGTAGAGGTTGTGCAGCAACGCGTTCGGGAAGGCCTTGCGATAGCGGTCGACGGACTTGCGGTCGAGCGCTTCACCACTGCAGAAGATCTGTCGTACGCCGGGGCAGCCGATGCCGGCGGTCTCGAGGAACGCGTGCAGCATCGACGGGACGAAGTGCAGCGTCGTGATGCCGGCCTCGTTGATGAGGCCTTCGAGGTAGCGCGCGTCCTTGTGCCCCTCGGGCGCCGCGAAGACGACCGACGCGCCGGCCATCATCGGCCAGAAGAACTCCCACACCGAGACGTCGAAGCTGTACGGCGTCTTCTGCAGGACGACGTCGGCGCCGGTGAGCTGATACGCCTTCTGCATCCAGTTGACGCGGTTCACCAGCCCGCGGTGCTCGTTGAGCACGCCCTTCGGACGGCCGGTCGAGCCGGAGGTGTAGATCAGGTAGCAGACATCTTCAGGACCGACGTCCTGGCGCAGTCGCGTCCCCTCCGCTTTGAGCGCGGCGACCTGCTCGCTGATCTCGGCCCATTCGGTATCGAGGGCGATCAGTTTCGCGCCGTGGATGGCCAGCGAGGCCAGCTTGCTCTTGAACTTCTCCTGCGTGAGCACCACCGCCGCCTGGCTGTCTTCCAGCATGTAGGCCAGCCGGTCGTCCGGATAGGCGGGATCGACCGGGAGGTACGCGCCGCCGGCCTGCACGGTGCCGAAGATCGCCACCATCATCTCCAGCGAGCGTTCGAGGCAGAGGCCGACGATGGCGTCGGGGCCGATGCCTTGCGACTGCAGGTACAACGCGAGGTCCTGGCTGCGGTCGTACAGCTCGCGATACGTGAGCGACTGGTCGCCCGACGTCGCTGCCGTGCGGTCCGGATGCTCGGCCACGCGATCGGCGAAGAAGTCGTGGATGCGGCGGTCCTGCGGATAGTCGGTCGCGGTGTCGTTGAAGGCGACGAGCAACTGCTGCTCTTCAGTCTCGTTGATGAAGTTCAGGTCGCAGACGCGCGCCGTCGGTGTGGCCACGATGGCGCGGCAGAGCGCCGTGAAGTGGCCGGCCATCCGCTCGATCGTCTCCGGCTTGAACAGCGCGGTGCCGTAGATGAAGTAAGCGGCCAGTCCCTCGGGCTTCTCGATGAACGCGGCGGTGAGGTCGAACTGGCTCACACCGCTCGGCAGCGGGTACGGCTGCATGTGGTCGTCGAGCTTGCCGCCTTCGACGTTGTGCAGCACGAGCATGACCTGGAAGATCGGGCTGATCGAGAGATTGCGCTGCGGACGCAACGCGTCGACGACCTTCTCGAACGGCGTGTCCTGATGCTCGTATGCCTCGAGGCAGGTCGCCTTCACCTGCGAGACGAGCGCCGAGAACGGATCCTCGCCGTCGACCTGGCTGCGCAGCGCCAGCGTGTTGAAGAACATGCCGATGAGGTTCTCGGTCTCGGCGTACTGGCGGTTCGCGATCAGGGTGCCGACGCAGATGTCCTGCTGCCCGGTGTAGCGATGGAGCAGGACCTTGAAGGCGGCGAGCAGCACCATGTAGAGCGTGCCGCCCCGCTGTTCGGCGAGACGCTTCAGTTGCGCCGTCAGGTCGGCGTCGAGCGCGAACGGATGCGCGGCACCGGCGACGCTCTGCACGCTCGGCCGAGGATAGTCGGTGACGAGGTCGAGGCTCTCCGGCACGCCGGCGAGTTTCTGCTTCCAGTAGCCGAGCTGCTGCTCGAGCACGCCCCCCTGTTCGAGCCACGTCCGCTGCCAGACGCTGTAGTCGGCGTACTGCACCGGCAGCGGCGCGAGCTGGGGGCGGCGGCCGTCGCGGAGCGCCGCCATGATCGTGCTCAGTTCTTTCATCAGGATGCTGCTGGACCAGCCGTCCGTGATGATGTGGTGCATGTTGAGCGTGAGGATGTGCTCCTGCTCGTCCAGCTTGACGACCTTGCCGCGCAGCAGCGGCCCGCGCGCGAGATCGAACGGCTTCGCGCCGTCCGCCTGACACATGGTCCGCGCCTCGGCGTCCCGCTGCTCTTTGCTTTCCAGGTGCGTGAGATCGACGCGCTCGAGGCAAAAGTCGACGCGCTCGAGGATCTGTTGCCGGGCCTGCCCGTCGATGCTGGGGAAGACGGTGCGCAGGTTCTCGTGGCGCGCGATGATGAGGTTGAACGCCTCATCGAGGTGATCGACGTTCAGCGCCCCGGTGATCGTGACGGCCGTGCTGACGTTGTAACGGACGCTGCCCGGCTCGAGCTGATCGAAGAACCAGAGGCGCTCCTGCGCGAAGCTGAGCGGCAGCCGCTCGATGGCCGTGCGGTCGATGGGGCGGATCGCCGGCACGTTGCTGGCCGTCGCGGTCGCGATCAGCTCCGCGAAACGGGCCACGGTGCTGCGCTCGAACAGTGACTTCAGCGGGACGTCGACGTTCAGCCGGCCGCGGATCTTCGAGATCAGCCGCGTCGCCAGCAGTGAATGCCCCCCGAGCTCGAAGAAGCTGTCGTTGATCCCCACCTTCTCCGGCGCCAGTTTCAGCACCTCGGCCCAGATCTCCACGAGCTGCTGCTCCGTCTCGTTACGCGGCGCGACGTACGCCTGCCCCGAGGCAATCGTGATGTCCATGCGCACCAGGGCGCGGCGGTCCACTTTGCCGTTCGGATTCAGCGGAATGGCCGCGAGGCTGACGAACGCCGCCGGCACCATGTACTCCGGCAGCTTCGTGAGCAGATGCGCGCGCAGCTCTTCGTACGGCAGCTCGACGATGTTGCCGGCGCTGGTGTCGGCGGCGCGATAGAAGGCGATGAGCTGCTTGCCGGCACCCGAGCCCTGGGCGACGACGGCCACGTCCTGGATGTCGGGGTGCTGGGTGAGGCGCGCTTCGATCTCGCCGAGCTCGATGCGGAAACCGCGCACCTTCACCTGCGTGTCGATGCGGCCGAGGTACTGGATCGTGCCGTCGTCCAGCCAGCGGGCGAGATCGCCCGTGCGGTACATGCGCGTCCCGGGCTCGAACGGATTGGCGATGAACTTCTCCTGCGTCAACTCGGGACGGTGCAGGTAGCCGCGGCAAAGGCCGTCGCCGGCGATGTACAGCTCGCCCGGCACGCCGATCGGCTGCAGATGGCCGTATGCATCGAGGATGTAGACGGACGTGTTGGAGATCGGCCGCCCGATGGTGGCCGGTGCGTCCGGCTGCCGTAGGACGTACGTCGAGTAGGTCGTGTCTTCGGAGGGTCCGTAGAGGTCGAAGACCTTCTTCGCCGACGTCGTGCTGTAGATCTTGGCCACGAGAGCCTGCGCCAGCGGCTCGCCGGCGAGATTGATCGTCTGCACGGACGCCGGGATGGCGTTCGAGCGGACCAGTTCCTCCATCGCCGACGGGACGGTGTTGACCAGCGTCACCGGCGCCTCCGTGACGAGGTCGATCAGGCCGAGCGCGTTCGGGACGAGCACGATCGTGCCGCCGTTGGCCAGCGTCACGAAGATCTCGTAGACGGAGAGGTCGAAGCAGATGGACGTCGAGGCCAGCACGCCGGCCAGCTCTTCCCGGCTGTAAACCTCGCTCGCCCAGTGCACGAGCGTGACGGGGCTGTGATGCTCGATGGCCACGCCTTTCGGCTGGCCGGTCGAACCGGAGGTGTAGATGACGTAGGCGAGGTTGTCGGGACGGACCTCGTTGCGCAG
This sequence comes from Thermoanaerobaculia bacterium, assembly GCA_036399695.1. GTDB lineage: Bacteria > Acidobacteriota > Thermoanaerobaculia > Gp7-AA8 > Gp7-AA8 > DASVEE01. Next base: position 47,327 of record DASWMP010000008.1, read on the forward strand.
CGGGATGCCGTCTGCATTCAGCGCGGCGACGCGGCTGGCGATCTCCGGCCACTGGCGATCGAGGGCGATGAGCCGCGTCTCCGCCGGCAGCATGGCGCGGAGCTGGTCCTGCAGCGTGGCCTGCGTCAGAACGATCGTGGCGCGGCTGTCCTGCACCATGTAGGCGAGGCGGTCGTCCGGATACTGCGGATCGAGCGGCACGTAGGCGCCGCCGGCCTGCAGGATGCCGAGCATGCCGATGAGCATGTCGGCCGACCGTTCCATGCACAGACCGACGAGCTGCTCGGGACCGACACCTTCGGCCTGCAGGTAATGCGCGAGCTCGGCGCTGCGGTCGTAGAGCTGCCGGTACGTGAGGCGGTCATCGCCGCAGACGACGGCAACGTCGTTCGCATGCTCCGCCACCTGGGCGGCGAAGAGCTGATGCAGACATTCGTGCTTCGGATAATCGGCGGCGGTGGCGTTGTAGTCGACGAGCAGCCGGCGCTTCTCGGCCGCGCCGAGGTAATCGAGATCGCGGATGCGCGCGGTGGGCGTGGCCACGACGGCGCGGCAGAGCGCGACGAAGTGCTGGGCCATCCGCTCGATCGTCTCGGCCTTGTACAGCGCGGTGCTGAACTCGATCGCGCCGGTCATCCCTTTGGCGGTCTCGCTGAACGAAGCCGTGAGATCGAACTTGCTGATCCCGCTCTCCAGGCGATAACGGGGGAAGCGGGCGTCGAGCGCCCCCATGTCGACGTTCTGCAGGACGAGCATCACCTGGAAGATCGGCGTGATGGCCAGGTTGCGCTGCGGATGCAGCATGTCGACGATCCGTTCGAACGGCGTGTCCTGATGCTCGTACGCTTCGAGGCACGTGGCCCGCACCTGATCGAGCAGCGACTGGAACGAATCGCCGGCGACGACCTGGCTGCGCAGCGCCAGCGTGTTGGCGAACATGCCGATCAGCGCTTCGGTCTCGGCATGCTGGCGGTTGGCGATGGGGCTGCCGACGCAGATGTCCTGCTGGCCCGTGTAGCGGTGGAGCAGCGCCTTGAAGGCGGCCAGCAGCACCATGAACAGCGTGCCGCCCTGCTGTTGCGCGAGGGCTTTGAGCTGCCGGCTCAGTTGCGCGTCGAGGGTGAACTCGTGCGTCGCGCCGGCGAAGCTCTGCACGCTCGGCCGCGGATGATCGGTGAAGAGATCGAGGCTCTCCGGCACTCCGGCGAGCTTCTGCTGCCAGTACGACAGTTGCTGGTCGATGACGCCGCCGTTTTCGAGCCACGTCCGCTGCCAGACCGCATAGTCGGCGTACTGGATCGGCAGCGCCGGCAGCTCCGGCTCTCTCCCCTGCTCGTACGCTTCCATGACGGCGCCGAGCTCTTTGAGCAGCACACCGAGCGACCAGCCGTCACTGGTGATGTGGTGCATCGTCAGGATCAGGATGCGCCGCTCCTCGGCGAGCCTGATGACCTTGGCGCGCAGGAGCGGTCCGGTGGCGAGGTTGAACGGCAGTGCCGCTTCGGTCTGGCAGAGCTCCCGCGCTTTCGCGTCGCGATCTTCATCGCCGCTGAGGTCGACCTGCTGCAGCTCGAGGCCCGCCTTGTCGAGGATGAGCTGCCGTGCCTGTCCCTCGTCGCTGGGGAAGAGCGTGCGCAGCACCTCGTGGCGGCCGATGACGAGGTTCAACGCGGCCTCGAGCTGGCGCACATCGAGCGCGCCGTCGATCGTGAAGGCGACCGGCACGTTGTAGACGGCGCTGTCGGGATCGAGCTCGCTGACGAACCAGAGCCGTTCCTGGGCGAAGCTCAGCGGCAGCCGCTCGTACTTGGACCGGTCGGCGCGGGGAATGGCCTCGACGTCCGTCTCCTCGGCTTCGGCGATCAGCTCCGCCAACTGGTCGATGCTCGTGTTCTCGAACAGCGCCTTCAGCGGTGAGTCTTCGCCGAGCCGCCCGCGCAGCTTGGCCATCAACTGCGCCGCGAGCGCCGAGTGCCGCTTGTCTTCGGCAGCCGCCGCCGGTTGCGCCGATGCAGCCGCGGCGCCGGCGTCGCTCGTTGCGGGCGGCGCCACGAAGGCAGCGAGCAGCGCGACGGTCGTGCGCTCGAACAGCATCTTGAGCGGCAGCTCGACGTTCAGGCGGCGGCGGATCTTGGCCACGAGCTGGGTGGCCAGCAGTGAATGCCCGCCCAGCTCGAAGAAATTGTCGTTGATCCCGATCTTTTCCGGCGCCAGCTTCAGCACCTCGGCCCAGATCTCGACGAGCTGCTGCTCGGTCTCATTGCGCGGGGCGACGTACTCTTTCCCGGAGGCAATCGTCACGTCGATGCGCGCCAGCATGCGCCGGTCCACCTTGCCGTTCGGGTTCAGCGGAATCGCGGCGAGGCTGACGAACGCCGCCGGCACCATGTACTCCGGCAGTTTCGTGAGCAGATGCGCGCGCAGCTCGTCGTACGGCAGCTCGACGACGCCGTCAGCGGTCGTGTCGGTCGCGCGATAGAAGGCGATGAGTTGCTTACCGGCGCCCTGACCCTGCGCCACGACGGCCACGTCCTGGATGTCCGGATGCTGGGCGAGGCGCGCTTCGATCTCGCCGAGCTCGATCCGGAAGCCGCGCACCTTCACCTGCGTGTCGATGCGGCCGAGGTATTGAATCGTGCCGTCGTCGAGCCAGCGGGCGAGATCGCCGGTGCGGTACATGCGCGTGCCGGGCTCGAATGGATTGGCGATGAACTTCTCCTGCGTCAGCTCGGGGCGGTGCAGGTAGCCGCGGCAAAGACCGTCTCCGGCGATGTGCAGCTCGCCCGGCACGCCGACCGGCTGCAGGTGGCCGTACGCATCGAGGATGTAGACGGAGGTGTTGGAGATCGGCCGGCCGATGGTGGCCGGCGCGTCGGGCTGCCGCAGGACATACGTCGAGTAGGTCGTGTCTTCGGACGGTCCGTAGAGGTCGTAAACCTTCTTCGCGTGCGTCGTGCTGTAGATCCTGGCGACGAGCGCCTGCGACAGCGGCTCGCCGGCGAGATTGATCGTCTGCACGGAGGCGGGGATGGCGTTCGCGCGGACGAGCTCTTCCATCGCCGAGGGCACGGTGTTGACCAGCGTCACGGCGGTGTCGCTGGCGAGGTCGATGAGGCCGAGCGCGTTCGGCACGAGGACGATCGTGCCGCCGTTGGCGAGCGTGACGAAGATCTCGTAGACCGAGAGGTCAAAGCAGATCGACGTCGCCGCCAGCACGCTGGACAGTTCTTCGCGGCTGTAAACCTCGGTGGCCCAATGCACCAGCGTCACGGGGCTGTGATGCTCGATGGCCACGCCTTTCGGCTGGCCGGTCGAGCCGGAGGTGTAGATGACGTACGCGAGATGCTCGGGCTGCACGTCGTTGCGCAGGACGATGCCGTCCGCTTTGAGCGCGGCCACGCGGCTGGCGATCTGCGGCCACTGCTGGTCGAGCGCGATGAGGCGCGTGCCGGCAGGCAGCAGCGCGCGGAGCTGGTCCTGCAGCTTCTCCTGCGTCAGGACGATCGTGGCGCGGCTGTCCTGCACCATGTAGGCGAGGCGGTCGTCCGGATACTCCGGATCGAGCGGCACGTAGGCGCCGCCGGCCTGCAGGATGCCGAGCATGCCGACGAGCATGTCGAGCGAGCGTTCGACGCAGAGGCCGACGAGCTGGTCGGGGCCGACGCCTTCCGCCTGCAGGTAGAGGGCGACGTCCTGGCTGCGCTCATAGAGCTGCTGATAGGTCAGCCGCTCGTCACCGCAGACGACGGCCGTGTCACCGGCATGCCCGGCCACCTGCGCGGCGAAGAGCTGATGCAGGCAGCCGTCTTTCGGGTAATCGGCGGCCGTGGCGTTGTAGTCGACGAGCAGCCGGTGCTTCTCGGCCGCGCCGAGGTAATCGAGGTCGCGGATGCGTGCGGTGGGCGTGGCCACGATGGCGCGGCAGAGCGCGACGAAGTGCTGCGCCATCCGCTCGATCGTCTCCGGCTTGTACAGCGCGGTGCTGTACTCGATCAGCGCGGACAGGCCCTCCGGCCGTTCCGTGAACGAGGCCGTGAGATCGAACTTGCTGACGACGCTGTCGAGCAGGCGGCGGGGGAAACGCTCGTCGAGCGTGCCGATGTCCGCGTTCTGCAGGATGACCATCACCTGGAAGATCGGGCTGATGGCCAGATTGCGTTGCGGGCGGACGATGTCGACGACCTTCTCGAACGGCGCGTCCTGATGCTCGTACGCTTCGAGGCAGGTGGTCTTCACCCGCGAGAGGAACGACGTGAAGGTGTCGGGGCCGTCGACCTGGTTCCGCAGCGCCAGCGTGTTGGCGAACATGCCGATGAGGGCTTCGGTCTCGCCGTACTGCCGGTTGGCGATGGGGCTGCCGACGCAGATGTCGCTCTGGCCCGTGTAGCGATGCAGCAGCACCTTGAAAGCCGCCAGCAGGACCATGTACAGCGTCCCGCCGCTCTGCTGCGCGAGTGTCTTCAATTGCCCGGTGAGCTGCGCGTCGAGCGCGAACGTCCGCGTCGCGCCGGCGAAGCTCTGCACGCTCGGCCGCGGATAGTCGGCGACGAGGTCGAGGCTCTCCGGGACGCCGGTCAGCTTCCCGCGCCAGTACTCCAGTTGGCCGTCGAGGATGCCGCCCGCTTCGAGCCACCGGCGCTGCCAGACGGCGTAGTCGGCATATTGAACCGGCAGCGGCGCCAGCGCCGGCTCGCGGCCGTCGCGGAACGCTTCGAGGATGGTGCCGAGCTCTTTGATCAGCACACCGAGAGACCAGCCGTCGCTGATGATGTGATGCATGCTCAGCATGAGCATGTGCTCGTCCGCGGCGAGCTTCAGCGCCTTGACGCGCAGGAGCGGGCCGGTCGTGAGATCGAACGGCGTGGCTGCTTCGGCCTGGCAGATGTTGAGCGCGTTTTGGTCGCGGTCTGCCTTCGTCGCCAGGGCGGTCAGATCGATGCGGTCGAGCGGGAGCCGCGCATGGTCGAGGACGACCTGCTGCGCCTGCCCTTCCTGGCTCGGGAAGATGGTGCGCAGGATCTCGTGCCGCGCGACGATCAGCTCGAACGCGCGCTCGACGTGGTCGAGGTCGAGCGGGCCGTTGATGGTGATGGCGCGGGGGACGTTGTAGACCGTGCTGCCCGGCTCGAGCTGATCGAAGAACCAGAGCCGCTCCTGCGCGAAGCTCAGCGGCAGGCGCTCGAGCCGCGTGCGGTCGACCGGGGCGACGGCCGGAATGTCGTTCTTCGACGCGCCGGCCACCAGCTCGGCAAACCCGGCGATGGTCGTCCGCTCGAAGAGCGCTTTCAGCGGCAGCTCGACATTGAGTCCGCCGCGGATGCGGGAGATCAGGCGCGTGGCCAGCAGCGAGTGGCCGCCCAGCTCGAAGAAGTCGTCGTTGCGGCCCACACGGGCCACCGGCAGCAGCTCCTGCCAGAGCGCGGCGAGGGTCGTTTCGATCCTCCCCTGCGGCGGCTCGTAATCGGTGCGGGCATACGCCTCAGCGTCCGGCTGCGGCAGGGCGCGGCGATCGATCTTGCCGTTCGGGGTGAGCGGCAGCGCGTCGAGCACGACGAACGCCGCCGGCACCATGTACTGCGGCACGTGGCCCTGCATGTGGGCGCGCAGCTCGTCGACGCTCACCGGCTCGGCGCCCGTCGTCACGTAGGCGACGAGGCGCTGCTCCCCGAGCTCGTCCTCACGGGCGACGACGACTGCTTCCTTCACCCGCGGATGCTTCGCGAGCTGCGCCTCGATCTCGCCGAGCTCCACGCGGAAACCGCGGATCTTCACCTGGAAGTCGTTGCGTCCGAAGAACTGCACCGTGCCGTCGGAGAGCCAGCGGGCCACGTCGCCCGTCCGGTACATCCGCGCGCCGTCGCGGCCGTCGAACGGATCGGCGACGAAGCGCTCCGCCGTCAGCTCCGGCTGATTCAGATAGCCGCGTGCGACCTGGGGGCCGCCGATGTACAGCTCACCGGCGACGCCGGCCGGCACCGCCTGACCGAGCGCGTCGAGGATGTAGATGCGCGTGCCGCCGAGGGGCGTGCCGAGCGGGATGGAGTGGCGGGACGCGGCGGCGGGGGTGACTTCGCCGCACAGTACCCCGACGCTGCACTCCGTCGGACCATAGTGGTTGTAGATGCGGCAGGCGGGGTTCGTCCTGCGAATCAGGTCGAGGACGCCGCGTGAGAGCACCTCGCCGCCGAGGACGAGCGTGCGCGCCGGGATCAGCTCCGGGGCCGTGCCGTCGCCGACGAGTGCCTGCAGGTGTGAGGGCGTGACCTTCATGCAGTCGATGCGGTGGCGGCTGCAATAGGCGGCGTAGCGGTCCGCGTCCGTCACGGTCTCGCGGTCGAGGACGTGCAGCGTGCCGCCGCCGGCCAGCGCCGGGAAGAGGACGGTGTTGCCGAGATCGGCGGCGAACGTCGAGACGAAGGCGTACGCCGTTCCCTCCGGCAGTTGCAGCTTCTGCTCGATGGCCGTGACGTAGCTGGCGAGCTGGCGGTGCTCGATCGTCACCCCCTTGGGGCGGCCGGTCGAGCCGGAGGTGTACATGACGTACGCGAGGTGCTCGGGAGTGACGAGCGATTGCAGCTCGACGCCGCTGGCCTGCAGTGCGGCGACGCGCGCCGCGATTTCCGGCCACTCGCGGTCGAGGGCGATGAGGCGCGTGCCCGCGGGGACGACGGCGCCGAGCTTGTCGAGCAGCGCCTCCTGCGTCAGGACGATCGCCGCTTTGCTGTCCTGCACCATGTACGCGAGACGGTCATCCGGATAGTCCGGGTCGAGCGGGACGTAGGCGCCGCCGGCCTGCAGGATGCCGAGTAGCGCGACGACGACGTCGAGCGAGCGCTCCATGCACAAGGCGACCAGTGCGTCCGGCGCGACGCCTTCGGCTTGCAGGTAGAGCGCGAGCTGGCGGCTGCGCGCCTGAAGCTGCTCGTACGTGACGCTGGTGTCGCCGCAGACGACGGCCGTCTGGTTCGCGCGGCGGGCGGCCTGCTCGACGAAGCGCTGATGCAGGCATTCGTCGATCGCAGGCGCCTCATTGAAAGCGGCGAGCTGGCGGCGTTCGTCTTCGCCGAGATAGTCGAGCCGGCGGAGCTCGGCGGCCGGCGCGGCGACGATGGCCCGGCAGAGCGCCACGAGGTGCGCGGCCATGCGCTCGATGGTGCCCGGCTCGTAAAGCGCCGTGCTGAACTCGAGCGAGGCGGCCAGCGCGCCGGCGCGCTCGGTGAACGCGGCCGTCAGGTCGAACTTGCTGATGCTGCTGTCGAGCGGATAGCGGGAGAACCGCTCGCTCCAGCCCTCTTCTTCGTTCTGCAGGATGAACATCACCTGGAAGATCGGGCTGACGGCCAGGCTGCGTTGCGGGTGGAGGACGTCCACGACACGGTCGAACGGCGCATCCTGGTACTGGTAGGCCTCGAGGCAGGTGGCCTTCACCCGCGACAGCAGTGTGGCGAACGTCTCCTCTCCCTCGACGCGATTGCGCAGCGCGAGGGTGTTGACGAACATGCCGATGAGCCCTTCGGTCTCGGCGAAATGGCGGTTGGCGATGGGCGTGCCGACGCAGAGGTCGGTCTGGCCGGTGTAGCGGTGGAGCAGCGTCTTGAACGCCGCCAGCAGCACCATGTACAGCGTCGCGCCCTGCTCCTGAGCGATGCGCCGGAGCTGCGCCGTCAGGCCGGCGTCGAGTGTGAACGAATGCCTGGCGCCGGCGAAGCTCTGCACCGCCGGGCGGGCGTAATCGGTGGCCACCTCGAGCGACTCCGGCGCGCCGGCCAGCTTGGCCTGCCAGTACGTCAGTTGCTCGTCCAGCGCACCGCTCTCCTCGAGCCAGGTGCGTTGCCAGACGGCGTAGTCGGCGTATTGGATGGGCAACGGCGCCAGCTCGGGCTCGCGTCCCGCGGCCAGCGCGTCGACGATCGTGTCGAGCTCGCGGATCAGGACGGCCATCGACCAGCCGTCGCTGATGATGTGGTGCAGGTTCAGGTAGAGGATGTGCTCCTGCTCGGCGGTCCGGATGACCTTTGCCCGGAGCAGTGGGCCGTGGGCGAGATCGAAGGGCCGCGTGGCATCGGCTGCGAAGATCGCCGAGTTTGGAGTGCGGCAGCGATGATTCTCCAACTGCCGCTTTCCTACAGCCGCGGCGGCGAGCCGCGGCCCCGGAGGCGGAAGCTCGACGCTTCCGCTATGTGAAAGCGGCGGCTGATGAAGCGTCGCCGCCGCACTCCAAACTTCGTCCGCGATATCGCTCAAATCGAGGGTCTCGAGGTGAAAATCGATCTTGTCGAGGATGACCTGCCGGGCCTGGCCGTCCTGCACCGGGAAGACCGTGCGCAGGTTTTCGTGCCGCGCGATCAGCAGCTTGAAAGCCTGCTCCAGTTGCTCCACATCCAGCGCGCCGCGGATGGTGAAGGCGTTCGGCAGGTTGTAGATGACGCTGCCCGGCTCCAACTGGTCGAAGAACCAGATGCGCTCCTGGGCGAAGCTGAGGGGCAGGCGGTCGAGCTGCGAGCGGTCGACCGGCGCGAGCACCGGCACGTTGCTCTGCGGCTTGGCGGCGAGCAGCTCCGCGCAGCGTGAGACCGTCGTCCGTTCGAAGAGCGCCTTCAGCGGCAGTTCCGCGTTCAGCCGGGCCCGGACTTTGGAGATCACGCGCGTGGCCAGCAGCGAGTGGCCGCCGAGCTCGAAGAAGCTGTCGTTGACGCCGATCTCTTCGGGCGCCAGGCCGAGGACCTCCGCCCAGATCTCGGCGAGCGCCTGCTCTGTCTCGTTGCGGGGCGCCACGTACTCGCGGCCGGAGGCGACGGCGACGTCCAGCCGCTGCAGCGCGCGGCGGTCCACCTTGCCGTTCGTGTTCAGCGGGATCGACTCCAGCCTGACGTACGCCGCCGGGATCATGTACTCGGGGAGCGTGCGTGACAGGTGCGCGCGCAGCTCTTCGGCCGCGACGTCGCCGTTGGCGCGATAGAAGGCGATCAGTTGTTTGTGTGGCTCCTCGCCGCGGGCGATGACGACGCTCTCCTGGATGGCGTCGTACTGGGCGAGCTGCACCTCGATCTCGCCCAGCTCCACGCGGAAGCCGCGGATCTTGACCTGCGTGTCGATGCGGCCGAGGTACTGCACGGTGCCGTCGTTGCGCCAGCGCGCCAGGTCGCCCGTCTTGTACATGCGTCCGCCCGGCGTGAATGGGTCGGCGACGAACTTCTCCTGCGTCAGTTCCGGACGATTGAGGTAGCCGCGGGCCACGCCGGCGCCGGCAATGTGCAGCTCACCCGGGACGCCGAGCGGCTGCGGACGGCCATTCGCGTCGAGGATGTAGAGCCGGGTGTTGCCGACCGGGCCACCGATGGTCTGCGCCGGATGATCGCTGGAGATGCGGCAGACGGCGGCGTCGACGGTGCACTCGGTCGGGCCGTAGACGTTGAAGAAGCGGATGTCGGACGCCGCGAGCGTGGCCCACGTCGTCTCGTCGATCGGCTCACCGCCGACGAGCACGAGCTGCAGTGCGCTCGGCTCCCGCAGGAGGCCCGCTTCGAGCAACAGGCGGAGCTGCGAGGGCGTGCAGTCGAAGACCTCGAGCTTGCGGTCGCGCACGTAGCGCAGCAGCGCCTCGCCGTCGCGGCGAACGTCTTCCGGCACGATGTCCAGCGTGTGGCCATCGAGCAACTGGATGAGCTGCTTGACGGAGGTGTCGAAGACGATCGGACCGTTGACGGAGACGCGGCGCCCGCTCTCGATGCCCCCTTCGATGCTGCTGTAGACGCTGTTCTTCAGCGCGGCGAAGAGGTTCAGCACCGAGCGGTGCTCGACCATGACTCCCTTGGAGAGGCCGGTCGAGCCGGAGGTGTAGATCACGTACGCGAGGTGCGCGGGAGTGACCTGCTGCTGCAGCCCGGCGCCTTCGGCCTGCAAGGCCTCGGCGCGCATGGAGATCTCCGCGCGCTGCGTGTCGAGGGCCACGAGCCGCGTGCCGGCCGTGGCGACGCCCGCCAGCTTGTTCAGCAGCCTCTGTTGCGTCAGCACGATGCGGGCGCCGGTGTCGCGCAGCATGTACGCGAGACGCTCGTCGGGGTAATCAGCATCGAGCGGCAGATAGGCGCCGCCGGCCTTCAGGATGGCCAGCAGCCCCACCACAGTGTCGACTGACCTCTCGACGCAGAGGCCGACCGGAGCGTCGGGCTGCACGCCGAGCGCCTGCAGGTAGAGGGCGAGATCGTCACTCTGCCGGTGAAGCTGCTCGTACGTCAGTTGCTCGTCGCCGCACGCCACCGCCACGCGCGACGGATGCAGGGCGGCGCGCTCGGCGAACAGCTCGTGCACGCAGATGTCGTCCCGGAACGCAGTCTGGGTGGCGTTGTACTCGACCAGCAGCCGCCGCATCTCCGCCTCGGAGACGAAGTCGAGCTCCGCGACGACGGCAGTGGGGTTCGCGACGACCGCGCGGCATAACGCTTCGAAGTGCTCCGCCAGGCGGGCGATGGTGTTCGGCTCGTAGATGGCCGTGCTGTATTCGACCGTCCCGGCCAGTCCGCGCGGCGTCTCCGCGAACGCGAGCGACAGGTCGAAGTTGCTGATGCTGCCCGGCAGCGGATACTCACGGAAGCGGTCGTGACGCGCGGCCGCCGTGGCGCGCTGCTCCAGCGACAGCGTCACCTGGAAGATGGCGCTGGAGGCGAGGTTCCGTTCCGGCTGCAGGGCATCGACGAGCTTCTCGAACGGCACGTCCTGATGGGCGTACGCTTCGAGGCAGGTCGTCTTCACGCGCGCCAGCAGCGACGCGAACGTCTCGCTCGCGCTGACCCGCTCCCGCAGGGGGAGCATGTTGGCGAACGGGCCGACGACTGCTTTCGTATCGGGGTGCCGGCGGTTCAGCACGGGCGACCCGACGCAGAAGTCGTCCTCGCCGGTGTAGCGATGGAGCAGCACGTCGAACGCGGCGAGCAGCACCATGTAAAGCGTGCAGCCCTGCTGCGCCGCCAGCCGTTCGAGCTGCCCTGTCAGGTGGGCGTCGAGCGTGAAGCCGTGCATCGCGCCGGCGTAGCTCTGCACGGCCGGCCGGGTGCGGTCCGGAACCAGTTCCAGCGCCGGAGGGAGATCGGCGAGCTTCCGCTCCCAGTACGCCAGTTGCCGCGCCAGGGTCCCACTCTCTTCGAGCCACTCCCGCTGCCAGACGGCGTAATCGGCGTACTGGACCGGCAGTGGCGCGAGGTTGGGCTTCGTACCTTCGCCGAGGGCGTGCACGATCGCGCTGAAGCCGGCGAGGAGGATGTCCATCGACGCGCCGTCGGCCACGATCTGATGGGCCGTCAGGACGAGCAGGTGCTCCGGTTCCGCCACCTGAATGACGGTCGCGCGGAAGAGCGGCCCATGGGCGAGATCGAACGGCGTCGCTGCTTCGTCCCGGCAGATCTCCAGCGCTTTACCGGCGCGCGTCTCCGCGTCGTCGTCGCTGAGGTCGATGTGGGTGACGGTGAAGCCGGGACCGCCGGCGATGACCTGCCGGGCCTGCCCGTCGTGACTCGGGAAGCGGGTGCGCAGCGTTTCGTGCCGCGCCACCAGCAGCGCGAGCGCTTCTTCGAGCTGGCGTCCGTCGAGCGGCCCCTCGATCGTGACGGCGCGCGAGATGTTGTAGACGGCACTCCCCTGCTCGAGCTGGTCGAAGAACCAGAGCCGCTCCTGCGCGAAGCTGAGCGGCAGCGCCTCTGCCGTCTTCCGATCGACGACCGGGATGGCCGGCATGGCGCCGGCCGCCACTTCCGGAACGACTACCGTGGAACGGGGAACGATGTTCTTTGCCTGCGCCGTCTCCCGCTGCTCGCCATTTTCGAGGAAGGCCAGGATCTCCGCCTTGAACTTGACGATGCCGTCTCTGATCTCGCCGGTCAGCGTTCCCTGCGGGGCGTAACAATTCAGCCGTCCGGCCTCGGCCGACAGCTTTACCCCCCTGTTTGCCAGCTTGCTGAGAAATTCAGTGACGGTTTCCATGTGACCTTCCTCGAGATGACGCATCCGCCGGCCGGTTCGCCGGGGATGCCGGGTGAGTTGCTGAATGGGGGGAGTACGCCGCGGGCGGGAGGCTAAGTTTTGCGTGCCGGAGACAAAGCTTTGAGTCCCGGGGTCAAAGCTTTGAGTCGCGGAGTCAAAGCTTTGAGTCGTGGAGTCAAAGCTTTGAGTCGCGGAGTCAAAGCTTTGAGTCGTGGAGGCAAAGTTTTGACTCCCGGAGGCAAAGTTTTGAGTGGCGGAGTCAAAGTTTTGAGTGGCGGAGTCAAAGCTTTGACTCCCGAGGCAAAAGTTTTTGAGTCCCGAGGCAAAGCTTTGAGTCGCGGAGTCAAAGCTTTGAGTCGTGGAGTCAAAGTTTTGCGCCCTGAGTCAAAGTTTTGAGTGGCGGAGACAAAGTTTTGAGTGCGGGAGGCAAAGCGTTGGGTGCGAGGGTCAAAGCTTTGAGTCAAAGCGTTGTCACAGCTTCACCTGCCCCAGGTATTCGATGTTGCCATCGTCCAGCCAGCGGCCGCGGTCACCGGTTTTGTACATGCGGGTGCCGGGGACGAAAGGATTCGGAACCCACTTTTCCTGCGTGAGGCGGGCGCGGTTCAGGTAGCCGCGCGGCAGACCGTCTCCCGACACGTGCAGCTCGCCGGCGACGCCGACCGGTTGCGGACGACTGCCGCGGTCGAGAATGTAGATGCGTGTGTTGTCCACCGGCCGGCCGATGGGGATGACGGCGCGATCGAGCGTGGAGCAGTCGTACGACGTGGCGTCGATCGCCGCCTCGGCCGGACCGTAAACCTGATGCAGGACGGCCTTCGGGAATGTCGCCCGGCAGCGCTCGGCCGAGGCGCGGTCCAGGCCTGCGCCGGTGCAGAAGACCCGGCGGACGGTTTCGAACGTATCGCCGGTCTCGGCGAGGAACGTGCGCAGCAGCGAGGGGGTGAAATGCACGGCCGTTGCTTTCGAATCGGTGAGCACCCCCGCCAGCGGCGCCGAGGAAGCGATCGTGACGGACGCCCCGGCGGTGAGGGGCCAGAAGAGCTCCCCTACCGCGGTGTGGGAGGCGTGGGATGCGTGCTGTAGCAGGACGTCGTGGGCGTCGAGCGGATGACGGCGCTGCATCGAGCTGACCCGGTTCACCAGTGCCCGATGTTCGACGACGACGCCTTTCGGCTTCCCTTCCGCTGCCGCGGGATAGACGACATAGCAGGCGCTCGCGGCTGAAGCGTCGTCGCGGAGCAACACACCCTGCGTTTTCAGCGCGGCGGCGCGGCGGACGATCTCCCCCCACTGGCGGTCGAGCACGACCAGCTTCGCGTTCGGTGCGAGCAGCGGGGCGAGCTTGTACCGGCAGGACTCCTGCGTCAGGACGACGGCGGCCTGACTGTCCTGGAGGACGTACGTGAGCTGCTCCTCGGCATCGGCCGGATCGAGCGGCAGATACGTCCCACCGGCTCTGACGACGCCGAGTGCGCCGATGGCCAGGTCGAAGGAGGGCTCGACGCAGACGGCCACGACGCTCTCCGCCGTCACGCCGAGCGCCTGCAGATACAACGCAAGCTCGCCGCTCTTGTCGGCGAGGGCCTGGTAGCTCAGTGGGTGTCCGGCGACGGTCACGACCGTCCTCGACGGAGCGGCGGCGGCCTGCGCGGAGAAGAGCTGGTGGATGGAGCGGTCGCGCGGATAGTCGGTGTCGGTGCTGTTGAAGCCGACGAGCAACTGCTGCTTCTCCACTTCGGTGACGCATTCGAGCGCCCGGATCTTCGTGGTGGGCCTGGCGGCGATGGCGCGGCAGAGCGAGGTGAAATGTACGCCGAGGCGGGCGATGGTTTGCGGCGTGTAGCGGGCGGCGTCGGTCAGGCGGAGGCAGAGCGCTGAACGCAGCGGGGCGGGCGCTTCCTGCGTCATCAGCAGCGCCGGGAAATCGCCTGCGGCCTCGGGCGCCGCGGCCTGGTGCGCGTAGGCCTCGTCGCAGGTCTTCTTCACCTGCGAGAGCAGCGCGGAGAAGGTGTCTTCAGGCTCGATGCGGCTGCGGAGCGGCAGAAGGCGTCCGCCGCCGGCGGTCACGACGCAGATGTCGCTTTCGCCGGTGTAGCGATGGAGCAGCACCTTGAACGCCGCCAGGAGGATCATGAAGAGGGACGCGCCTTTGTGCTGCGCCACCGCTTCAAGCTGGGCGGACACGTCGGCATCGAGGTCGAATGTGTAGCTGCCGGCGACAGGGTCGCTGCTCGTGCGCGGATGGTCGGCCGGCAGTTCGAGACGCTCCGGCAGGCCGCTGAGCTTCTGCTGCCAGTACGCGCGGCCTTGCTCGAAGAGCCGCGACGCGGCGAGCTGCTGCTGCTCCTGCTCCGTCAGCATCGGGAGCTCGTGCACCGCCAGATCAGGACTGGCACCGAACCCCCGCAGCAGGACGGCATAGTGCCGGTACAGCGCTTCGATCGTCTCGCGCGAATAGAGGTCGGGGTTGTACTTGAGGTGGACGCTGAACGCAGACCCCTGCGCCTCGTAGATTTCGAGGCCCAGCTCGAAGTCCCCTTCCTGCCAGATGCCCGGGACGTTCTCGAGCTGAAACAGCTCCTGCTGCAGCATCGACATGAAGTCCGCGGGGTTGACGAAGTTCTGGTAGGCGTACGAGACGCGGAAGATCGGTGCGTTGTCACGCCGCGTCGACCTGAGCCCTTCGACGATCAGCGGGAAGGGGAAGCTGGAGTGGTAGAGCGCGTCCAGCATCGTTCCCTGCACTTTGCGCATGAACTGCTTGACCGTCAGCGGCGCGCCGCAGTGCACCCGCAGCGGCACCATGTTGATGAAGTAGCCGACCTCCGTCGCGAACTCCTGCGACGGCCGTCCCATGACCGGCATGCCGACGATGACGTCGTCCTGGTTCGAGTAGCGATGCAGCAGGAGCTGGAAAGCGGCGAGGAAGATCACGGACGGCGGCACCGCGTGCGCTTTGCTGAAATCGCGCGCCCATGCGCCGAGGTCTTGCGGCAGGTCAGTGACGAGCGTGTCGCCGGAGAAGGTTGTCTGCTGCGGGCGCTGCGTGCCCGGCAGGAGCTCGAACAGCGGCAATTCGCCGTCGAGCTGTTGTTGCCAGTAGCGCGCGTGCGCGGCGCCTTCGGACGATGCGAGCATCGCCTCTTCCCAGGCGACGAACTTCTGATAGCCGGGCAGCGGCTGCACCGGCCGCGGCGAAATGCCTTCGATCAGTTGCTGGTAACAGTCGAGGAGCGCCTTGAGCACGAGCACGGCCGAAGCGCCGTCGATGATGATGTGGTGCACGGTGAGCAGGAGGACCGGCTTCTCGTTCGCGCGGGCGAACAGCTCGATGCGCGTGAGCGGCCCGCGCTCGAGATCGAAGGGCTGCTTGGCGCGCGACTGCAGGAACGGCAGCAGTTGTGCGTCGCCGAGGGCAAGCGTCTGGTGCTGAAGTGACGTGCGGCAGGAAGCGTCGACGCGCTGGTAGAGGGCGCCGTCGCGCTCGATGACTCTCGCGGTGAGGATCGGGAGCTCGTCGAGCACGCGGTCCCACGCTTCCGCCAGCACGGCGGGATCGATGTCCGCGTTGATCCGGAAGCAGAGCGGCACGTTGTACGCGCTCATCCCGGGATTCATCTTCTGCAGGATGTACAGCCCCTTCTGCCCCGCGGAGAGCGGGAACTCGACGGGCGTGACGTCCTCCGCCTGCAGGAAGGCGATGAGCTCCGGCTTGAGACGGACGATGCCGTCGCGCAGCTCCTGCGTCAGCGCACCCTTCTGCGCGTAGCAGCTCAACTGACCGGCATGGGCAGACAGCTTCACCCCATTGCTGGCCAGCTTGCGGAGAAGCTCGTTGACGGTTTCCATGGATTGATCTTGGAGTGCGGTGGCGAACGCCACCGCTCT
>DASWMP010000009.1:0-38275 GCA_036399695.1 Thermoanaerobaculia bacterium
CCCCCCCACTCCGAGATCAAACCCGCTTCACGGAATTGTGATCCGCTCCGCGTTCGACCGCACCTGCGCGAACCACGCGACGCCATCCGCCACACAATCGAGCTCCAATACGCCGTGCGTGTCCTCGGGCAGCTCGAACTGCAGCTCCAGCGCTTCGCCCGGGGCGAGCGTCCGCGGGAGCGGGATCCAGAGAAAGTCGAAGTTCACGAGCCTGCCGTGCGCGTCGTAGAGATGCGCGCCGAGGGAGACGCCGCCGGGGTTCCGGCCTGAGGGGAGCCACTGCGCGCGGCCGGTGTTCGTGATCGAGGCGTGCACCGTGCGTCCCTCGAGGCGCGCACGGATCGCGCACGACAGACCCTCGGTGCTGCGGCTGTCGAGAGCCATCTCGCCTGCTTTGTAGAGGAAGAAGTCGCGCACGTTGTTCATGAACTCGCGCGACCAGTTGGCCCAGCGGGCGTACGTCTCGCCACCGGCCAGGAGGTCGTCGTACTCGTCGAGCCGGATGTGGAACGGGCGTGCGTTCCAGCCGGCCAGGCGCAGGTCGGCGAAGCCCGCCGCGCGCGCCGCTTTCCAGAGCGCGTGGATGTCGACGTCGTTCTCCACGACGCCGTACGTGCGCATCTCGAACTGCGATTGCGCGGTCTTCGAATGCTGCGGGCCCGGCTCGGCGAAGGCGGCGATGCCACCCGGCACGAGGACGCGGGCGAACTCGCCGAGGACGTGCTCCGGGTTCGGAGAGTGATGGAAGGCGTCGAAGCAGACGATGCGGTCGACGCTCGCATCCGGCAGGTCGATGTGCACGCCGTCGTACGTCAGGAAGCGGGGTTCCGGCCGGTCGCCGATCACCGGCATCCTCTCGTACAGCTCGCGCGCGATGCGCAGCGCGCTCGGCGAGACGTCCATCAGGATCGCCTTACAGCCGAGCTGCGTCAGCCAGCGTGACAGCCAGCCCGTGCCGGCGCCGAACTCGAGCACCGTGAGGCCGGGATGCAGCCGCAGCCCCTGCAGGATCGTGGCGAAGTTCGTCAGGATCGTAGCCGCTTCGTCGGCGTTGTTGAACGGCTTGGCGAGGTGGTGCTCCCATTCCTTCAGCCCGCCGAAGTACTCCTCGGCCGTGCGGTTCAGCTCCTCGAGCGACGTCTCCGCGATCAGCTTCTTCACGTCGATGAAATCGCCGGGGCGTTCTTCGTCGTCAGTCTTCGTCTCCACGGCCATGACGGAGCGCTTGAGGACGTAGATCACGGCCACGTCGAGGTCGCCGTGCCGTTCGAAGAAGACGTGCGGCTCGTTGCAGCCGCCGTCCTGGAGGACGGCGAAGACGGCGTCGAGGTCGTGCACGCGCGGATTGAGGAACGGCTGCTGCTTGCCGCGCGCGACCGTCACGGTGACGTCCACGCCCGGCACGTGCGTCCGCAGCCAGCGGGAGGCGGCCACGAGCGCGTTCGCATGCCGGCGGTAGGGGATGTGGAAGACCCCCACACCGTTGAGCTTCGCGACGAGTGTGCGCAGCAGCGCCAGCCCTTCGGCCTGGGAGAGGTGCTGAAAGATCAGGCTGGCGTTGACGAGGTCGAACGCGGTTTGCGTCGCGTGCAAATCGCTGACGAAATGGATGGCCCCGGCGCCGAGCCGTTCCGCGTTCCGCTTCGCTTCCGCGAGCATGGCCGCGCTGGCGTCGACCGCCGTCACGGCAGAGACGCGCTTCGACAGCGGAATGGCCACGCGCCCCGGACCACAGCCGACCTCGAGCGCCGATTGCGGCTGCAGCCCTGGCGCGACGCGGTTGCGCAGCAGGTCGAACAGGCGCGCCACGTACGCTTCCCCTGTCTCGAAAAACTCCACCTCGGCCGCCGGCGTCAGGTTCGCGCGCAGGTACCGCGGCTCGGTCAGAACGGAAAAGTACGGCTCGACGTCGAAGGGGGAGCGCATCAGGCTGGCATGATATTGCGGTGGAGTGTGAAGTAAGAAGCTGAAGTCAGAACGCAGAACGCAGAACGCAGAACGCAGAACGCAGAAGCTGAACGGTGAGCTCTTCTCAATTCTCCGTTCCGCGTTCCGCGTTCTGACTTCAGCTTCTCCCCCACGCAAACGGGCCTTCCTCTTGCTCTCTGTCCTTCGCATGCGGATGACCCGACTGCGCGAGCTCGCGCAACTGTATTCAATCCAGATTACCTACGATGATGCGGCCGGCAAGAAGCGTTACGCGACGCGCGAATCGCTGCTGGCGGCGTTGAAGATGCGCATCCCGGAGGGGGCGGATCTCGATGAAGCGTTACGGCTGAGGAAGGACCAGAAGTGGACGCGCGGCATCGAGCCCGTGACAGTCGTCTGGGGACGCATGCGTCCCGAGCTCGAGCTGTACGTGCCGAAGCAGCACGCCGGCGGCACTGCCGAGTGGACGCTCGACGGGGAAGACGGCGAGATGCGCAGCGGCACGGTCGAGCTTTCGGCCATGGAGCGCGGCGAAGAACATGGCGGCCTCGTCGCCGTCACCGTCGTCATCGACCGCCTCTTCCCTCATGGTTACCACACGCTGCGTCTCGAAGTGGGCGGGCAGACGTTCGAGACGTTCGTCATCTCCGCGCCCGGAAAGGCGTTTGCGCCGCGTGCAAAGGCGTGGGGCGTCTTTGCGCCGCTCTATGCCGCGCACACTTCCCGGAGCTGGGGCACGGGAGACGTCGGCGACCTCCTCGCCTACACCGATTGGATCAACTCTCTCGGCGGCGGGGTCGTGGCGACGCTGCCGATGCTCGCGGCCTATCCGGATGAGCCGAGTCCCTACTCGCCGGTGAGCCGCCTCTTCTGGAACGAGCTTTACCTCGATCCCCGGCGCCTGCCGGAGTACGACGCCCGCGACCTCGACCGTGAGGAGATCGAGCGGCTGCAGCACTCGCGGACGATCGAGTACACGCGCGCCTTCCGTGAGAAGCGGCGCGTGCTCGAGCGGATGGCCGAGCGCTTCCGTCCCGACGACACGTTCGAAGAGTTTGCCGTGCGCGCCCGCGATTACGCGGAGTTCCGGGCCCAGCAGGAGCAGCAGGACTCGTCGCGCTATCACCTCTACGTGCAGTACCGGATGGCGCAGCAGATGCGCGAAGTGGCGGACGCCGCGCGCCGTGCCGGGCAGGGCCTCTACCTCGACTTCCCCCTGGGCGTGAATCCCGGCGGCTTCGACGCGCAAAAGTACGCGCGGCACTTCGCTAAGGGGATCAGCGTGGGCGCGCCGCCGGACCTGTTCTTCACGAAGGGGCAGAACTGGGGCTTCCCGCCGCTCGATCCCGACGCCATCCGGGAGAACCGTCACGAATACTTCCGCGCTTCGGTCCGCCATCACGTCGAGCACGCCGGCATCCTGCGCATCGATCATGTCATGGGGCTGCACCGTCTCTTCTGGATTCCGGATGGCGGCGAGGCGAAAGACGGCGTGTACGTGCGCTATCCGCAGGACGAGCTGTGGGCCATCCTCATGCTCGAGTCGACGCGCCATCAGTGCATGATCGTGGGCGAGGACCTCGGCACCGTGCCGGAGGAAGTACCCCGGGCCATGGCCCGCCACGGCGTGCGCAGCATGTTCGTCGTGCAATACGCCATTCAGCCGGAGGGTAACGAGCCGGCCGGCATTCCGCCGGCGCAGTCGGTGGCGAGTATCAACACGCACGACATGCCGACGTTCGCCGGCTGGTGGCGCGAGCGCGACATCGACGACCGTCTCGAGCAGGGGTTGCTCGACAAGAAGGAGGGGGAGACCGAGCGCACCACACGCGAACAGATGCGCCACGGCCTCAGCCACTTCCTCGAGGAGCGCGGCTACCTGGCCGGACGGCGCGAAGACGCGATGAGCGTGCTCGAAGGGACGCTGGCGTTCCTGGCCTCGAGTCCGGCGGAGATCGTGCTCGTGACGCTCGAGGATCTGTGGGGCGAGACCGAACCGCAGAACCGCCCCGGCATCCCGGAGCGAAGCTGGAAACAGAAGCTGCGGTACGGGCTGGAGCAGACGCGTGAAGACGCCACGGTCAAACGCATTCTGCGGATCGTGCATGACCGCCGGAGAGGCGTGGCAGGCGCGAGACCGCAGGAGCCCATGCGCAGAAGCCATGAGGAGCGGCCGCGAGCGGAGGAACGGTAGGACAACGGTAGAAGACACGGCCTGCGCACACGAAAATGTCGATGTCCGGCAGACAGCGAGGCGAAGTTTGGAGTGCGGCAGCGATGCTTCATCAGTTGCCGCTTTCCCATAGCCGCAGCGCAAGCTGCGGCCCGCGAGACGGGCGGAAGCTCGACACTTCCGCTGTCGGAAAGCGGCAGCTGATGAGGTGGCGCTGCCGCACTCCAAACGCTTTCCATGGGCGTCCCCAGTGCCTGCTGCCTGGATTCGATCGTCACCCTGTGTCACAGGCCCCCTGTTTGCTACACACAATGGCCGCGAGATAGCTTCTCGGCCCAAATCACAACGCGAAGGAAGCAGATGGCACTCAGACGTAAAAAAGGCTCGACCACTGGCAACGACGTGAAGCCGGCGGAAGAGACCGGCACGAAGGCGACGAAGAAGAGCGGCTCCGCGAAGAAAGCGGCCCCGGCCCCGGCCACCGCCGTACCAGTACCGGCCGCAGCCGCTGCACCGGCACCGGCACCAGCCCCGGTGACACCGCCGCCGGCCGCGCCCGCACCGGCGAAGAAAGCCGCGTCCGCACCACCGCGGAAAGCCGCCCCCGCGCCCGCCGCGAAAGCCGCCCCCGCGCCGGCAAAGAAAACCATGGCGAAGAAAGCCGTGGCCCCACGCCGCGGCGACCCGAAAGCGGCGACGGCGCCGAACTCTGCGCCGAACCCGGCTGTGGAAGAGCTGCAGCACGTCGGCGCGGACGTCGTCCCCTCCGGCACCGTCTCCAGCGCCGACGCTCCGGAACCCGGCGTGCAGCCGCCCGGCTTCGTTTCGCAGCCGCAGGCCGTGCACGAAGACGAGCCCCAATGGCAGCCCGAAGATCCGCCCGAGCCGCCGGAGGACCGCCCCTCGCACGCCTACGGTGAACCGAGCGCAGAAGATCACGAGCCCGCCGAGCTGGCGGGCCGAGCCAGCGAGCCCGCGCCCGAAGCGACAACCGCGCCGGACCACCAGCCACCGTCCACCACGTACACCGCCTCCCCCACGGACAACGGCCAACGGACAACGGACAACGCCGCCGACGCCTCACCCACCACGTACAACGTCGACAGCGTCCTCACCGACTGGGACATCCACCTCTTCAACGAGGGCACCCATTACCGGCTCTGGGAAAAGCTCGGCGCGCACATGATCGAGAAGGACGGCGTGCACGGCACCAACTTCGCCGTCTGGGCGCCGAACGCCAAGTCCGTCAGCGTGATCGGCCAGTTCAACCAGTGGGACAAAGAGGCGCATCCGCTGGCGTTGCGCGGCAACTCCGGCATCTGGGAAGGCTTCATCCCGTACGTCGGCAAAGGGACGGTTTACAAGTACCACATCGTCTCCAACCACGGCGGCTACAGCGTCGACAAGGCCGACCCGCTCGGCGTCATGCACGAGACGCCGCCCAACACCGCCTCCGTCGTGTGGGACCTCGACTACGACTGGAACGACGGCGACTGGATGCGCAATCGCCGCGAGCGCAACGCCTTCGAAGCGCCCATGACGATCTACGAGGTCCACCTCGGCTCGTGGCGCCGGACCAGCGACGACCACGGCCAGACGTGGCGCTCCATGACCTACCGCGAGATGGCCCAGCCGCTCGCCGAGTACGTGCAGAAGATGAACTTCACGCACGTCGAGATGCTGCCGATCATGGAGCATCCGTTCTACGGCTCCTGGGGCTACCAGTGCACCGGCTTCTTCGCCCCGACCAGCCGCCACGGCACGCCGCAGGACTTCAAGTACCTCGTCGACGTCCTGCACCAGCACAACATCGGCGTCATCCTCGACTGGGTGCCGTCGCACTTCCCGACCGACGCCCACGGCCTCTCCTACTTCGACGGCACGCACCTCTTCGAGCATGCCGATCCGCGCAAAGGCTTCCAGCCCGACTGGGGCTCGCTCGTGTTCAACTACGGGCGCAACGAAGTGCGCGCGTTCCTCTCCTCGAGCGCGCTCTACTGGCTCGGCGAGTACCACGCCGACGGCCTGCGCGTCGACGCCGTCGCCTCGATGCTCTACCTCGACTACTCGCGCAAAGCCGGCGAGTGGATCCCGAACGAGTTCGGTGGACGGGAGAACATCGAGTCCATCGCCTTCCTCCGCCGCCTGAACGAGGACATCTACAAGGAGCACCCGGACGTGCAGGTCATCGCCGAGGAGTCGACGGCGTGGCCCATGGTGTCGAGGCCGACGTATGTGGGGGGGCTTGGCTTCGGCATGAAGTGGGACATGGGGTGGATGCACGACACGCTGCGGTTCTTCTCCAAGGACCCGATCCATCGCCGCTACCACCATAACGACCTGACGTTCCGGATGATGTATGCCTTCACCGAGAACTTCGTGCTGCCGCTCTCGCACGACGAGGTCGTGCACGGCAAAGGCTCGCTCCTCGGCAAGATGCCGGGCGACGACTGGCGCCGCTTCGCCAACCTGCGGCTGCTCTTCGCGCACATGTACGCCAACCCCGGCAAGAAGCTGCTCTTCATGGGCGGCGAGCTCGGCACGATCCGGGAGTGGAACCACGACGGCAGCCTGGAGTGGCACATCCTCGACAACCCGCTCAACGCCGGCCTCAATCGCTGGGTCGAAGACCTCAACAAGGCCTATCGCGACCTCCCGGCGCTGCACGAGCTGGACATGTATCCCGAAGGCTTCGAGTGGATCGACTGCTGCGACAGTGAGAACAGCGTCGTCAGCCTCATGCGCCGCTCGAAGTCGAAGCCGGACGAGGCCGTCGTCATCGTGCTGAACTTCACGCCGCTTCCGCGGCAGAACTATCAGATCGGCGTGCCGTTCGGCGGCCACTGGAAGGAAGCGCTGAATACCGACGCGCCGCTCTACGGCGGCAGCGGGCAGGGCAACATGGGTGGCGTGGACGCCGCGCCGATCCCGCTGCACGGCCGCCGCTGGTCGGTCAACCTCACGCTTCCGCCGCTCGGTGCGGTGTTCCTCGTGGCGCAAAAAGAAGGCGTAGAAGTTGCGGGTGCTGAGAACGAATGAACAACCACTCCGCCGATCCGAAACCCTCCGTCCCCGGTCATGAATCGTTTCCCGCGCCGGCTGTCGAGCCGACGCGGCCCGCGCCCTTCGGCGTGCCGCTCGGCGCGCGTCTCGTCGACAGCCGCCGCTGCCAGTTCCGCGTCTGGGCCCCGAACCTCGACAAGGTCGAGCTCCACGTCCTCGCGCCGGACGAGCGCCGCGTGCCGATGACGAAGACGTCCGACGGCTACCATGAGGCGCTGGTCGACGACTGCCCGGAGGGGACGCGTTACCTCTACGTGCTCCCGAACGGCAACGAACGCCCCGATCCCGCCTCGCGGCTGCAGCCGGACGGCGTGCACGGGCCGTCCGAAGTCGTCGGTGCCGACTTCGACTGGACCGACTCGGCGTGGCAGGGGCTGCCGCTCGAGGACTGGGTCATCTACGAGCTGCACGTCGGCACGTTCACGTCCGAAGGGACGTTCGACGCCGTGATCGCGAAGCTCGACCTGCTGCGCGAGACCGGCATCACGGTCATCGAGCTGCTCCCGGTCGGACAGTTTCCGGGCAACCGCAACTGGGGCTACGACGGCGTCTACGTCGGCGCGGTGCAGAACAGCTACGGCGGTCCTCGCGCGCTCAAGCGTCTCGTCGATGCCTGCCACGCCCGCGGGCTGGCCCTCATCGTGGACGTCGTCTACAACCACCTCGGCCCCGAGGGGAACTACCTCGGCGAATACGGCCCGTACTTTACCGATCGCTACAAGACACCGTGGGGGCTGGCCCTCAACTTCGACGGCGCGTTGAGCGACCACGTGCGCTGGTACTTCACCCACAACGCCGTGCAGTGGGTGGAGGAGTTTCACATCGACGGACTGCGCGTCGACGCCGTGCACGCCATCGTCGACCACACCGCCGAGCCGTTCCTGCAGGACATGACCACCGCCGTGCGCGACGTCGCCCACCGCACCGGCCGCCACATCTACAGCATCGCCGAGACCGATCTCAACGACCCGCGCGTCATCACCCCGAAAGAGGACTACGGACTCGGCTTCGACTCGCAGTGGGACGACGACTTCCACCATTCACTGCACACGCTCCTGACCGGCGAGAACGACGGCTACTATCTCGGCTTTGGCAAGGTCAGCGACTTCGCGCGCGTCTTCACGAACGCCTATCTCTGGACCGGCCAGCACAACGCCTACCGCGGCCGCCGCTACGGCCTGCAGCCGAAGACGCGCGACGGCCGGCAGTTCGTCGTCTACGCGCAGAACCACGACCAGACCGGCAACCGCATGATGGGCGATCGCCTGTCGGATCTCGTCAGCCCCGAGCAGTTGCGCCTCGCCGCCGCGGCCGTCGTCCTCGCGCCATTCGTCCCCATGCTCTTCATGGGCGAGGAGTACGGCGAGAAGGCCCCGTTCCAGTACTTCACCTCGCACTCCGACGAAGCGCTGATCGAAGCGGTGCGCAAAGGTCGGGCGGAGGAGTTCAACGACTTCGCCTGGCAGGGGGAGGCGCCCGATCCGCACGACGAGCAGACGTTCATGCGCTCGAAGCTGAACTGGTCGGCGCTCGAGCGCGACGAGCACGCCTCGATTCATCGCCTCTACCGGCAGCTCTTCGCGTTCCGCCGAGACCGGCCGGCGCTCCGCTCGCTGGACCTCGATGGTGTTGCAACGCACGCGGATGATGACAAGCGGGTGCTGCTGGTGCATCGTCAGGCTGATGGGGATGAGGTGCTCGTAGCCTTCAACTTCAGCGACAAGGCGCAGCGCCTGGACCTGCCGTTCACGGCGAAGTGGACGGCGCTGCTCGATACCGGCGCCACGCTCGATGCGGCCAGCATCACCCTGCCGCCGCATGCGTTCGCCATCTGGGGCACTTAGCATCGTTCCCCCGTTTCACGAATCGCCCGAAAGGAACCCCGATGTACCGAGTCCCCGTGGCCACGTATCGCCTGCAGTTCAATTCGACGTTCTGTTTCAGCGACGGCCGCAAGATCGTCGGCTATCTGCGCGATCTCGGAATCACCGATCTCTATTCCTCGCCGATTCTCCGCGCCCGCAAAGGGAGCATGCACGGCTACGACGTCGTCGACGCCACGTCGGTGAATCCGGAGCTGGGCGGCGAGGAGGATTTCGCCGCGTTGACGGCCGAGCTGCGCGCGAAAGACATGGGCTTCGTGCTCGACATCGTGCCGAATCACATGGCCGCCAGCCCGGAGAACGGCTGGTGGATGAGCGTCCTGGAAAACGGCCCGTATTCGCGCTTCTTTCAGTACTTCGACATCGACTGGGTGGACAACAAGGTCGTCCTCCCGATCCTCGGTAAACCTTACGGCGAAGCGATCGAATCGCAGGAAGTGCAGCTCGCCTATTCGACCGACCGAGGCCTGCACTTCCGCTACTTCGACCGCCAGTTGCCGATGTCCCCCGACTCCTACGTCACCGTGCTGCGCGACTGCGCGGGCGCGCTGCCGGAAGAGGGCGTGGGCATGGAGCTGCGCGAGCTGGCCGGGTCGTCGAATGCGACCGACACGCAGCCGCAGCAGTTCCTCAACAGCCGCTTCCTCAAGGACACGCTGCACCGCCTGTACGAACAGGACGCGGCGTTCCGCGAAGCGCTCGACGCGACGATCGCCCGCATCAACGGCGAGGCCGGCAATCGCGAGAGCTTCAACAAGCTCGACGAGCTGCTGAGCGCGCAGTGGTACCGCCTCGCGTACTGGCGCATCGCCAGCGAGAAGATCAACTACCGCCGCTTCTTCGACGTGGCCGATCTCGTGGCCGTGCGCATCGAGAATCCGGAGGTCTTCGAAGCACGCAACACGCGCATCTTCAGCCTCGTGGCCGAAGGAAGCGTGACGGGCCTGCGCATCGATCACATCGACGGTCTCTACGATCCGGCCGGCCACATGCGCAAGCTGCAGATGCGCCTCACCGATCCGGCGGCCAAAGAAGGCAACGGCGACGGCAAGTGCTACGTCGTCGTGGAGAAGATCCTCGCTGAAGGGGAGGAGCTGCCGTCCGACTGGGATTGCGCCGGGACGACGGGCTACGACTTCACCGATACGCTGAACGCGGTCTTCATCGATCCGCAGGGGCTCGAACAGCTCACCGGTTTCTACCGCGGTTTCACCGGCCTCCGGGAGTCGTTCGAGGAGCTGGCCTACACGCGCAAGCGCCAGGTGATCCACGAGCTCTTCTCGGGCGAGATGCGCGCCCTCGGCGACCGCCTTGCGGCACTGGCGGCGCACGACCGCAACGCCCGCGACTTCGCCCCCAGCGAGCTGCTGGCAGCGCTGACCGAGATCACGGCCTGCATGCACGTCTACCGCACGTACATCCGCGACGAGAACGTCAGCGAGGCGGACAAGGAGCAGATCCGCCGCGCCATCGCCTGCGCCCGCGAGCACGCAGGCACGTCGCTCGACAAACGGATCTTCACGTTCCTGCAGAACGTGCTGATGGTCAAGCCGCCGTCCTACATCGCCAGCGAGCGGGAAAGCTGGCAGGCCTTCGTGATGCGCTGGCAGCAGTTCACCGGCCGCGTCATGGCCAAAGGGGTGGAGGATACGGCCTTCTACAACTACAACCGCCTCGTCGCACTCAACGAAGTGGGCGGTGAGCCGGGACGCACCGGCGCGTTCGATCCGATCGAGGAACTGCACGCGCGCAACGAGAAGACGGTGCGCGACTGGCCCGATACGATGAACGCCACGTCGACGCACGATACGAAGCGCAGCGAAGACGTCCGCGCGCGGCTGTTCGTCCTCTCCGAACTGGCGGAGACGTGGGAGAAAGAGGTGCGCCGCTGGTCGAAGCTCAACGCGCCGCTGCGCCCTGAGGGCATCCCCGACGCGAACGAAGAGCTGCTGATCTACCAGACACTCATCGGCATGTGGCCGCTCGAGGACGACGACCTGCCGGGCGTGCCGGAACGGCTGCGGCAGTACATGGAGAAAGCGTCGCGCGAAGCGAAGACGCACACGAGCTGGATCGAGCCGAAGCCCGAATACGAGCAGAAGCTGCTCGACTACGCCGCCACCATCGCCGAGCGGCCGGAGTTCCGGGAGGCCTTCTCGAAGCTGCAGAAACGTGTCGCTTTCCACGGCTACCTCAACGGGCTGTCACAGCTCGTGCTGAAAGCCACCTCGCCCGGCGTCCCCGATTTCTACCAGGGCACGGAGCTCTGGGATCTCAGCCTCGTCGATCCCGACAACCGCCGGCCGGTCGATTACGACAAGCGGCAGATGCTCCTCCGGAAGCTGAAGTCGACCGAGGAGCGGGGGGCGCTGGACCTCCCGACGATGCTCCGCCGCTGGTTCGACGGCCGCGTGAAGCTCTACACCACGTGGAAATCGCTCGACGTGCGGGCCCGCCACACCGACGCCTTCCGCCGCGGCGACTACCGCCCGCTGCGCGGCGATTCGCCGCACGTCGTCGCTTTCACGCGCGGCAAGGAGATCGCCGTCGCCGTCCCCCGCCTCACGACCCGCCTCGTAAAACCGCCCCAGCAGCCGCTCGGCGACGTCTGGGGCGACATGACCATCGAGTCTCCGGGCAAAGGCCAATGGCGCAACGCCTTCACCGGCGAGACGCTGGAAGTGACCGGCCAGCGCCTCGAACTGGCCCGCCTCTTCGCCACATCTCCGGTCGCCATTCTCGAACGGGCGTAGAATTTTTGTATGGCACCGGGCACGTCCACCAGACTCACCTACGAGGATTACCTGCTGCTGCCCGAAGACGGCCGCCGCTACGAGATCCTCGACGGAGAGTTGTACGTGAATGCATCACCGCTCCGGAAGCATCAGGCAGTCCTGCGCGACCTCGTGTTCCGCATCGGCGCCTATCTGGAAGAACATCCGATCGGCTCGGTCTACTTTGCGCCGTTCGACGTCGTCCTTTCCGAGCACGACGTCGTGCAGCCGGACCTGCTGTTCATCTCCAACGAGCGCGAACAGATCATCACCCACAAGAACGTGAGCGGCGCGCCCGACCTGGCGGTCGAGATCCTCTCGGAGTCCAGCCGTAAGACGGACGAGATCACGAAGCGCAAACGCTACGAGCGCTTCGGCGTCAGCGAGTACTGGGTCATGGACCCGGTGCTGGAGACGGTCAAAGTCTATCGGCGCGAGGGCGACCGGTTTGCGCGGATGGCGGAGCTGTCCACCGAAGAGGGCGCGGCGCTGACGTCGCCGCTTTTCCCCGGGCTGCGCATCAACCTCACGAAGGTTTTTGCGGCGCGGTAGGGCGATCGCAACAGGTGCCGTCATTGGGCGATACTGTTGCGGTGAACAAGGTCGCAGAGGTACTGGAAGCGCTGCGCGAGGAACGGCGGCGGCTCCTCGCCGAGGCAGCGGGAGTCGAGAGGGCCATTGCGGCCCTCCAGCAGGTGCTCGGCGGGGATGTGGCCGCGGCCGAGCCGGCGCCGCAGAACGTTGCGCCGGTGGAGCCGGGCGGCGGTGCAACAGCCTCCGAGCCGGCGCCGCGCGACGGCGGCACAGCCTCTGAGCCGGCGCCGCGCGGCCCCTATGCGGACTACGGCGGCTTCTACGCCGCGGCGGCGAACTATCTGGCGCAGGCAGGCGAGCCGAAGACTTCCGCCGAGGTCGCGGAGGCTCTGCGCGCCGGCGGTTACCCCACGCGCGCGAAAAACTTCAAGGCCAGTGTGCGGACCATGCTCAATCGCGCGCTGGATGCCGAAAGCTATGGAATCTACCAGGTCGCGGGCGGCGGCCGCTGGGAATACCGCGGCTGACCGGCGGCGGCTCGTTGGCGCCGCGAGCCCAACGTTCGCCCGCCGGAGGTCATCGGCGCGCTATCCGTGCGCGACGATGGCCGCGATGAGGGCGATCGTGGGCTCCGGGAGCGCATCGATACGCTCGTAGACCGCACTTTTCCGGTCGCGAAACGCAAGAGTGGCGTCACGACGCGCGACGATGGGTTCGCGGAGCGCAACAATGGCCCGCGCGGACGCACCACTGGACTCAGTGAGCGCAACAGTGCGTCCACGGAGCGAAACAATGGGCTCGAACGGCGCAACAATGGGCTCGAAGAGCGCAACAGTGGGTTCGCCGACTCAAAGAATGAGCTCTTTGGCCGCAACGTTGCGCTCCCGGACCGCAATGTTGCGCTCTTAGAGTCCATCATTGCGGTCCGCGCGGCAAAAGTTTCGCTCCGCGAACGCATTGTTTAGCTCCGCGAGCCCACTGTTGCGTGCCGAGGGGCCATTGTTGCGTTCGCCGAGGCCACGATCGCGTGCCGGCAGGCAAGCGTTCGGGCCGTGGTGCGGATTGTCTGGCTGGCCGAGGCTACCGTCGCGCTCCGCCGTCGCAACCTTGCGTTCGGCGGGTCCATCGTTGCGTGGTGGAAGACGGACAATCCTGTCCGTCACGCGATGAGTGGCGCGAACGCGCTTCGCGTTCGCGCACCTGCGGTCAAGGTTGGTCGCTCCGTGGGAGAGGTTTGCGCGTGACGGACAGGATTGTCCGTCTTCCACTCGGAACAGACGCTTGCGCGTCCACTGTGCGCGGAGTTTGGAGTGCGGCAGCGACGCTTCATCAACTGCCGCTTTGACAGAGTCGCGGCGGCGAGCCGCGGCCCGCGCGGTGCACCAGCGAGCGGGGCGGAAGCTCGACGCTTCCGCTATGGGAAAGCGGCAGATGGTGAACCGTCGCTGCCGCACTCCAAACTCCGCGTCAAATGCGCCCCGTCAGCTCCCCGAGGCGGCGGAGGCGGTCGGCGTGTTCGTGGGTGAGGGCGCCGAAGTGCATGCGCCAGGACCAGTTGTCCGTTTCGGCGCCGGGGCGGTTCATGCGGGCTTCGCCGCCGAGGGCGAGGATGTCCTGCACCGGGATGATGGCCGTCTGGGCGACCGACGTGTAGGCGAGGCGGATCAGGCCCCAGGCGATCGGCTCGCCGGTGCCGGTGTAGAGGCGCGCGGCTTCCTGCTCCCCTTCGGGCGCGGTCTCGAACCAGCCGCGCGCCGTGTCGTTGTCGTGGGTGCCGGTGTAGACGACGGTCTGCGGCTCGTAGCGATGGGGGAGGTGCGGGCTGTCGGTCTGGGCGAAGCCGAACTGCAGGATCTTCATGCCCGGGAGGCCGACGGCATGCCGCAGGTCGTGCACGTCCTGCGTGATGAACCCGAGGTCCTCGGCGACCAGCGGGAGGTTGCCGAGCGCGTCGCGGATCGCTTCGAACAGCGCCACGCCCGGGCCGGGCATCCAGCGGCCGTGGACAGCCGTCGGTTCAGACGCCGGGATCTCCCAGTAGGCGGCGAAGCCGCGGAAGTGATCGAGGCGGATCATGTCGGCGAAGCGGAGGTTCGTCGAGATCCGCGAGATCCACCAGGCGAAGCCGGTCTCCCGCATCACGTCCCAGCGATACAGCGGATTGCCCCAGCGCTGGCCGGTCGCGCTGAAGTAATCGGGCGGCACGCCGGCGACGACCGTCGGGTTGCCTTCGTCGTCGAGCTGGAAGAGGCCGGGGTTGGCCCAGACGTCGGCGCTGTCACCGGCGACGTAGATCGGCACGTCTCCCATGATGTGGATGCCGCGCGCGTGGGCGGCGTCGCGCACCGAGGCCCACTGCCGGAAGAAGAGCCACTGCACGTACTGGTGAAAGCGGATGTCGTCGGCGAAGTCGCGGCGCGCGGCGAAGAGCGCCTTGTCGTCGCGGCGCGCATACGGCTTGTCCCATTGCCACCAGGCGCTGCCGCCGTGGTGCTCCTTGAGGGCCATGTAGAGCGCGAACTCGGCGAGCCAGGCCTCGTTCTCGAAGGCGATGAACGTCTCGAAGGACGCGCGCTGCTCTTCGCTGGCCTCGCGGCCGAACTGTGCGAACGACTCGCGCAGCAGGCGCGTTTTCAGCTCGCTCACCGGTTCGAACTCCACGTGCGCGTCGGCAAAGTGCGGCACGTCGGCGACCGCTTCGGGGGAGAGCAGCCCTTCCTGCAGCAGCCGTTGCGGAGAGATCAGCAGCGGATTGCCGGCAAAAGACGAGAGGCAGCCGTATGGCGATGCGCCGTAGCCGGGGGGATTGAGCGGGAGGACCTGCCAGAGCTTGAAGCCGGCGCCCGCGGCCCAGTCGAGAAAGACGGTCAACTCGTCGCCGAGGTCGCCGACGCCGTAGCGGCCGGGCAGGGAAGTGGGATGCAGCAGCACGCCGGCATTGCGAGGGGGGCCGGCGATCGTGTCGGACATGTGAGCCACTACTCTGCCTCCGGGGTGATGGAGAGTTTGGTGCCGAGTGAGTCGAAGAGCTGCAGCCAGCGCTGCGCGGCCGTGCCGGTGCCGTTCGCGGCGATGGCCGGCCGGACCGTCGCTTTCATGCGGTAGTAGGCGTTCTGCGCGCTGCGCATGTTGACGGCGATCTGCGCGTCGCGGACCACGGCCACGAGCGTCTCGTAGTCCTCGAGGCGGTCGAGGTCCTGCGGCTGCTCGCGGAAGCGGTCGGAGGCGCGGACGATGGCCTGCCCGAAGGCGAGCAGCGTCGTCTCGTCGAGGGAGACCCCTTCGTCGCGGGCTTCGCGGAGGCGCGCTTCGATCTCGGCGATGGGCGGCGTCGGGTACTCGAGCAGGCGGCGGAGCTGCAGGTTGACGTCGAATTCGGCGGCGAGCTGCAGCACCTTCGGGACGGGGATGCCGAGGCGCGTATGGAAGCGCATCAGCGGGTCGTAACGCTCGTGGAGCTGGCGGAAGGCGGATTCCGCCTCCTCCAGCGTGGCCGTCATCAACTGATTGAAGATGCGGCGCTGCTCGTCGCGGAAAAGCGAGCGGATGGAGATCGGCGTGGAGCCGAAATAGTGATCGAGCACGCGGATCACGGTGGAGATCCCGCCGGGCTGCATGGCCTCGAGGAGCTCCTCCTTGACGGTTTCCCAGTCGGCGGCGTTGGCGGGGCGGATGCCGCCCGTCAGCTCCGTTTCGCCGAGGTGGAGCGTGGCGAAATCGAAGAGCTGCTCTTCGCGCGTGATGCGCGAGCGGACCAGGATGGTGGCGATGGCGATGCGCGCGCGGCCTGCCTTGTGGATCTCGAAGTCGCGCTGGATGACGTCGTAGCAATAGACGCGGGCGGCGTCGTCGAAGTGATCGAAGAGCGAGGCGACGGCGTAGTGCGCGGCGACGCGGGCGAGATCGATCTTCATGGGGGCGATCTCGCGTTCGTAGATCTGCCGGGCCGTGCCCCGCTCCGTGACATTGCTGCGCGCCGGGGCCAGGAGCTCGGCGAAGTGTGCTTCGACCTTCGTGCCGGAGATCTGTTCGATGAGCTGCACGACGCGCGCGGCGTAGGCGAGGATCTGCGTCGTCTCGATGCCCGAGACGTCGTTGAAGAACCAGCCGCAGCTCGTGTACATCAGCATGGCGCCGCGCTGCATCTCGAGCAGCCCGAGCGCGGTCGTGGCAACGGCCTTCGGGTCGGTGCTCTCGGCGGCGTTCAGGTGGCGGGAGAGGAAGCCGTCGACGCATTCGTCGGAGCGGTCGAGGATGACGTCGATGTACTCGTCGCGCGCACGGAAGGGATCGCGCAGCACGCGTGACCCCACTTCGAGGAAGACGCGTCCCGCTTCGGCGTGCAGCCAGTCGAGAGCGTCGCGCAACGGCTGGCGCCACTGCTGGTTCCAGCCCGGACCGCCGCCGGTGTTGCAGCCGCAGTCGCTGCGCCACCGTTCCACGCCGTGCGAGCAGCTCCACGCCGTCGCCTCGGCGATCTGCACCTCGTGCGTCGGCGGGTGCTCGGCCAGGAACTCGCCGTAGTTCGTGATGCGGGCGAGCTCCTGTTCGTCGATGTACTGCAGGGCGTAGGCGAGGGCCATGTCGCCGAAGCGATGGTGGTGGCCGTAGGTCTCGCCGTCGGTGGCGATGTTGACGAGTTGCGGATGGCGCCGGGAATCAGAGAAGGCGCCGATGAGGCGATGAGCGAGGTTCTCGCCGCGTGCGAGCAACTGCTCGAAGGCGACGGCGCGCGAGATCGGGCCGTCGTAGAAGAAGATGTCGATCGAGCGGCCGGAAGGCAGCGGGCAGCGATACGCCATCGTCGGATCGAGCGAGCCGTTCGTCTCGAGCCACTGCGTCTCGCCGATGCGGCGGAAGCGCGTGGCCTGATGTGGCTCGAGGATCGTGAAGGTGATGCCGTTCGCCGCCAGCGCCTCGAGCGAGGCGACGTCGACGGCGGTCTCCGGGAGCCACATGCCTTCCGGCTTCCGGCCAAAGCGGTGCTCGAAATCGCGGATGCCCCAGCGGACCTGCGTCTGCTTGTCCGCCTCGTTCGCGA
Organism: Thermoanaerobaculia bacterium; assembly: GCA_036399695.1. Lineage (GTDB taxonomy): Bacteria > Acidobacteriota > Thermoanaerobaculia > Gp7-AA8 > Gp7-AA8 > DASVEE01. Next base: position 17,398 of record DASWMP010000009.1, read on the forward strand.
GGGGGAGGATCAGGTGGTTGTACGCCTGCGCCAGCGCGCAGCCGTGGCCGGAGAAGCGTTTGCGGCTGAGGCGGTCGGCTTCGATGATCGCTTCGTACGTATCGGGCGCCCGCTCGCAGAGCCAGGAGAGGAGCGTGGGGCCGAAGTTGAAGCTGATGGCGGCGTAGTTGTTGACGATGCGGCGGATGCGGTCGTGCTCGTCGAGCACGCGCGAGGCGGCGTTGGTCTCGTACGACTCGACGGTGATGCGCTCGTTCCAGTCGTGGTAGGGGAACGCCGTATCCTGCGTCTCGACCGCCTCGAGCCACGGATTCTCCCGTGGCGGCTGGTAGAAGTGGCCGTGAATGGTGATGAAGCGTGTAGCGGCGGCAGCGGGAGACATCGGGGGGGCGATGTTATCTCCGGAGCGGCGTGGGGCCAATAGGACCTATTGGACTAATGGGACCAAGACGATTTCCATCTGTCCCAGCGGTCCTGGGTCCCACTGACGATCGCGCCGTCCCGGCCCGTCCCTTGCTTGCGATATCCTCAGGTCTGTCACAACACTTCTAGGAGATCTGAATGGCTGATTCGAAACTGACGGCGCTGGCCGAGCTTCTGCGCGCCGCCGAGGGGGAGATCCTTTCGGAGTGGATGGCGTCGCAGCAGCGGAATCTTTCGCTGCGCAACAACATGCTGCGGCCTGGCGAAATGGACCAGCAGTCGCGTGACTTCCTCACCGTACTCGGCGTCGCCTTACAGAGCGGCGGCGAAGCGCGGGACGTCCTCACGTCCGAGACGTGGGCGCCGGTCCGGGACGTATTGCACACGATTTCCCGGGCGCGGGCGAAGCAGGGCTTCACTCCGACCGAGACCGCGATGTTCATCTTTTCGCTCAAGGAGCCGATCTTCAACATGCTCCGGGCGAAGCTCTCCGGCGACGCACTGGCCTCCGAGTCGTGGAAGGCCACGGTCCTCCTCGACCAGTTCGGCCTCTTTACCACCGAGACGTATCAGAAGGGGCGCGAAGAGATCATTGCGCGCCAGCAGCAGGAGCTGCTCGAGCTCTCCACGCCGGTGGTCCGCCTCTGGGACGGCGTGCTGGCGTTGCCGCTCATCGGCACGCTCGACAGCGCGCGCACGCAGGTCGTCATGGAAAGCCTGCTGCAGGCGGTCGTCAGCAGCGGCTCGCAGATCGCCATCATCGACATCACCGGCGTGCCGGTGGTCGATACGCTCGTCGCGCAGCACCTGCTGAAGACGGTGGCGGCGGCGCGCCTCATGGGAGCCGACTGCATCATCAGCGGCATCCGTCCGCAGATCGCGCAGACGATCGTGCACCTGGGTGTAGAGATCAACGACGTCATCACCAAGGCCACGCTTGCCGACGCCTTCGCCATCGCCCTGGCCCGCATCGGGATGCAGGTGACGAAGAAAGACAAGCCGCGCCGCCGCACCGAAGAAAGCGAGTCCTGATGGATCAGCGGATCCCGATAATGAAGATGGGGAGGTTTCTCCTCGTCTCGATCCAGGTCGACATGGACGACCGCACGGCGATGTCGCTGCAGGACGACCTGACGGAGAGCATCGTGAAGCATCAGGCGCGCGGCGTCCTGATCGACATCTCGTCGCTGGACGTCGTCGACTCGTTCATCGGCCGCATGCTGGCCAACACCGCGGCCATGGCCCGCATCCTGGACGCCGATACGGTGGTCGTGGGGATGCAGCCGTCCGTGGCCATCACCCTGGTCGAGCTGGGGCTCTCCCTCAAGGGAGTCCGGTCGGCCCTGAACGTCGAACGAGGAATGGAGCTCCTGCAGCGGATCGGTGCGGAGCAACTGGATGCACACGACCACGAAGAATGAGACGGTAGCGGTCCGTACATCCGCGGAGGTGGTCAGCGTCCGGCATCTCGTGCGCCGCTGGGCCGTCGAGTGCGGCTTCACGCTCGTCGAGCAGACGAAGATCGTCACGGCGGCCAGCGAGCTGGCGCGCAACATGGTCGACTACGGGAAAGGCGGACAGCTCCACCTCGAGGCGCTCGACGACGGGCTCCGCAAGGGGCTGCGGCTGACGTTCGAGGACAAGGGACCGGGTATCGCCGACATCGACCAGGCCCTGCGCGATGGGTTTACCAGCGGCGGAGGCATGGGGCTCGGCCTCGGCGGCGCCAAGCGGCTCTCCAATGAGTTTTCCATCCAGTCGAAGCCCGGCGAAGGTACGACCGTGGCGATCACGCGCTGGAAGGGCTCCTCTTGATCCGCGCGGGACGCAGCGTTCATGTCGGCGATCAGAGCTCCGTGGCGGAGGCGCGTCGCGTGGCGACGCAGTGTGCCGAAGCGCTGCGCCTGAGCGAGACGTCCGTCGGCAAGGCCCGGCTCATCACGACCGAGCTGGCCACGAACCTCGTGAAGCACACGCCCGGCGGGACGCTGATCTTCGGCTCCAACGACGGTACACCGCAGACCCTCACGATCACGGCGATCGACAGGGGGGAGGGCATCCGCAACCTGCAGGAGGCGATGGCGGACGGCTACTCCACCGCCGGCAGCCCGGGCACGGGCCTCGGCGCGGTGGCGCGTGGGGCGACCAGCTTCGACATCTACACCTTCGGGGGGAAAGGCACGGTGGCGGTCTGCTACATCGCGGATGAGGTGGCGCGTACGCCGCCGCCGCCCTCCGGTTCGCCTTCGCGGATCAGCATTGCCGGCTTCTGCACTCCGAAATCGGGCGAAGACGTGTCGGGCGACGACTGGGCCGCCGTGAGTGGCCGTGACTCCGTGACGCTCGGCATCGTGGACGGTCTGGGGCACGGCGAGGCGGCGGCGATGGCCGCGGCGTACGGCGTGCGCGTCATCCGCGAGCGTGCCGACCGCGAGCTCGAGCACATCATTCAGGCGATGCACGGCGCCCTCAGGCCGACGCGGGGGGCCGCCGTCGGCCTGGCCCGGATCCATCCCGGTGCCGGCCGGGTGGACTTCGTCGGCTCCGGCAATATCGCTGGTACGATTGTCACGGAGGACACAGCCCGCAAGACGGTGTCGCACGGCGGGATCGTCGGCCACGAAATGCGCAAAGTCCAATCGTTCTCTTATCCCTGGGCCTCTGACTCCGTACTGGTGCTCCATTCCGACGGCATCGGCACGGGCTGGAATCTGCAGAGCTATCCGGGGCTGATCCAGCACGAACCGGCGGTGATCGCCGCCGTGATCTACCGCGACTACTGCCGCGGCACCGACGACGCGACGGTCGTCGTGGCAAAGGCGTCCTGAGAGAGAGATATGGCGACGACGAGCCCGATCTCCTCGATCACCCTCAATTACGACTATGACCTCGTCGCCGCCCGGCGACGGGCCCGCCAGATCGCGGAGCTGCTCGGTTTCGACGGCCAGTCGCAGACGCGCATCGCCACCGTCGCTTCCGAGATCGCCCGCAATGCGCTCCGCTACGGCAACGGCGGACGCATCGAGTTCGGCGTCGAGCGGCAGTCCGGCTCGCAGGCGCTGGTGATGACGGTCAGCGACCGCGGCCCCGGGATCGCCGAGCTCGACGACATCATGGCCGGTCTCTACGTCTCGAACACAGGCATGGGCCTCGGCATCCTCGGCGCCCGCCGGCTGATGGACGACTTCTCGATCGTCACCGCCCCCGACAAAGGGACGACCGTGACGATGAAGAAGATCCTGCCGCGTCACGCCGACGATCTGACGCCGCCGCGCATTCACAAAATCGTCGACGAGCTGGCGCGCCAGCGTCCCGAGAATCCGCTCGAGGAGCTGCAGCAGCAGAACAAGGAGCTGCTGCAGGCGCTGGCGACCCTCAACGAGCGGCAGGACGACCTGGAGCGGCTGAACCAGGAGCTCGAGGATACGAACCGCGGCGTGCTCGCCCTCTACGCGGAGCTGGACGAGAAGGCGGAGTCGCTGCGCCGCGCCGACCATCTCAAGACGCGCTTCCTCTCCGACATGAGCCACGAGTTCCGCACGCCGGTGAACTCGATCCTCGCGCTCACGCGGCTGCTCGAAGAAGCGCCGCTGGGGGAGGAGGGGGACAAGCAGGTGTCGCTGATCCGCCGTGCCGCCGAGGACCTGGAAAGCCTGGTCAGCGACCTGCTGGACCTGGCGAAGATCGAGGCGGGGAAGACGGAAGTGCGCGCCGCGGAGTTCGAGGTGACGACGCTCTTCTCCGCGTTGCGTGGCATGCTGCGGCCGCTGCTGCTGAACCGGGCGCTGTCGCTGGTGTTCGACGAGCCCGAAGGGCTGCCGCCGATGATCACCGACGAAGGGAAGGTGTCGCAGATCCTGCGCAACTTCATCTCCAACGCCCTGAAGTTCACAGAAGGCGGGGAGATTCGCGTGGCCGCGTCGGTGGCGCCGGGAAACCATTGCATCCTCTTCACCGTCACGGACACGGGGATCGGCATCGCGCCCGAGGATCAGGAGGCGATCTTCGAGGAGTTCACGCAGATCGACAATCCGATGCAGGCGAGCCAGAAAGGGACGGGCCTCGGGCTCCCGCTGACGCGCAAGCTGGCGCAGCTCCTCGGCGGACGCGTCGGCGTGCGCAGCGAGGTGGGCGTCGGTTCGACGTTCTGGGCCGAGATTCCGATCCGCTTCAAGGGTCTGACCGAGGTGGTGGCGCTCCACACGGTCTCGAAGCGGCCTTCGCCGGAGCATGCGAACCTGCGCATCCTGATCATCGACGACGACGACACGGCGCGCTATACGATCGGCAGCTTCGCCACGCGTCCCGGCGCCGTCATCACGGAAGCGGAGAACGGCCTGGCCGGCATCGCCCGCGCGCAGTCCGATCACCCGGACGTGATCCTGCTGGACCTGATGATGCCGGGCATCGGCGGCCACGAGGTGCTGCAGCGCCTGAAGGGGGATCCGCTGACCGCGCCGATCCCGGTGATCGTGATTACGTCCCGCTTCGTCAACGAAGAGGAGCGGCGGCAGATCATGACCAAGGCGGTGAACGTGATCTACAAAGGCGACCTGTCCCGCGATATCGTCGGCGCCGCGGTCGATACGGCGCTGGCGCGCTGAGCTCCGAGATGCCGCTAACGCGGCAGGAGCGCCTGCTCGACACAGCGGGCCAGCATCACGAAATCGAGCGGCTTGCGAAAGACGCCGCGGACGAAGCGGCGGAAGTTCTGTTCCAGCGCCTCGGCCGGGACGTCGCTCTGCGACGCACCGGTGACGATGAAGACGGCCGGCGGCTCGTCGTCGCTGCCGATGTTGAGGACGTGGAGCGAGCTGAGAAAGTCGACGCCACTCATGTAGGGCATCAGCAGGTCGAGGACGATGACGTCGTACCGGCGGTACTTCACCCGATGGAGCGCTTCCGCGCCATCACGAGCGCTGTCGACCCGCAGGTCGGAACGGACCTGGAGGTACTCGACGAGCAACCTGCGAATGGCATCGTCGTCCTCCACGACGAGCACGTGTCCGGCGTGCATGGGCAACCTGGCCGATCCGCAAGCAGGAAGTTCGCCAGGATTGGGTGGTGGGTGGGGATGCGGACGATGGGACCTATAGGACAGATGGGACCTGTGGGACCTATGAGAGTCGCGACGGCAGGATGCCGGCGCTCCAACGCTCCACGTCCGCCGGGTCAGAGCGGCAGTTCCATCTCCAACTGGGCCACGGTGCGCATGGCGCCGGCGGCCTCGAGGAACCGGGCGATCCCCTCATGGCGGTCATCCACATTCATGATGCGCAGCGGCTTTCCGGCGATGGCGGCGGCTTCGCGGAGGAGCCGGGTGCCGAGGCCGCGGCGGCGCGCCTCGGGACGGACGGCGAGCTGCGGGACGTCGCCGTTCGAGGGAAAGAGAATGGCAAAACCGTCCGCGTTGCCGAGCACGACGTGCGGGTCGCGGCTGCGTGCGACGGAGTGCGTGGCGTTCTGCCAGGACGGCGCCACCTCGAACCAGGCTTCAGTTGGGACGCCATAGGTCCCATCTGTCCTATTGGTCCCATCGCTCCCCGGTGCGCCCTCACCAGCGAACGACCAGCACTGCAGGCGGCGCGTCACGGTGAAGCCGGACTCGCGGTACAGCGTCGCCGCGGGGGTGTTGGACTCGATGACTTCCAGCACGTAACGCTTCGCCCCGCCGGCGCGGAGGTGCGGCACCAGGAACTCCATCATCTGCTTCGCCAGCCCGCGGCGCCGGTGCGACGGCACCACGCCGGTGCCGCTGTCGTACGCGGTATGGCCATGGAAGCCGTTGGCCGTGAAGGCGACGAGACGCTCATCATCGAAGACGCCGGCCGACAGCTCCGGAGACCACCCGCGGCGGGTGAACATCGCCTCGAGCTGCTCGCGCGTGAGCTTCATCGGCACCACGTAGTCGCTGAAGGCCTCGTTGAAGGCGGACAGGATCGTGTCGAAGTCTTCGCGCGTAAGCGGGCGGATTTTCCGCGCAAGCGGGCGGAACGTCACCATCCCAGGCGCTCGCGCGTGGAGGTGATGTGCGCGACGTGATGGCGCCCGTGCCACGAGTAGAGGGCCACGATCCAGTCGATGCTCTTCGGCCCGTCGTGGTCCGGGTGACGCAGCGGCCGGGCGAAGTCCTCCGGCGCCATTGCGCGCATGAGGCCGACCCAGCGGGCGTGCAGCGTCTCGAGCAGCATCAGCGACGTCTCGACAGGCGTCGCCTGCACGTCCGGCAGATTGGCCCAGAGCGCCTCGTCGTACGGACGGATCACGGGGGTGTCTTCCGTCAGGGCGAGCTTGAGGCGCGTGTAGGCGTTGAGGTGGCTGTCGGGGACGTGGTGGACGACCTGGCGCAGCGTCCAGCCGCCGTCGCGATAGGGCGTGTCGAGCTGAGTATCGTCGAGCCCGGCCACGGCATCACGGAGCCGTTGCGGCGTGGCGGCAATGTCGCCGATCAGCGATTGGCGTTCTTCAGTGTCGAGGGAGGTGCGGTTGACGAAGGGCCCGACGGGGTAGCGCGGATCGCTCATACAGCGGAGCTTACTTCGAGGCGATCGCTCCGCGATAAAACGATTTGACACGGCGGACGTACTCGCCGGCCGGCATGGTGGCGGAGCGCTCGACGGCCTCGGGACCGGCGTTGTAGGCGGCCAGGCTCTTGTCGACGTCGCCATCGAAGCGGTCGAGGAGCTGCCGGAGGTACTTGGTGCCGCCGAAGACGTTCTGCCGGGCGTCGAAGGAGTTGTTCACGCCGAGGGAGCGCGCCGTGCGCGGCTTGAGCTGCATGATCCCCTCGGCACCGCGACGGGAGACCGCCTGCGGGTTGAACGCCGATTCGTACCAGGCGAGCGCGGCCACGAGGTTGGGGTCGACGCCATAACTGGTGCTGGCGTCCTGAATGATCTTCGCCAGCGACTCGGGGATGGGGCGAGGGAACGCGCGTGTGGCGAGCGGAACCGGCTCGGCGCCGAAAACGGCCGAGGCGGAGACGAACAGCAGCGCAATGAATAGGGTTCGGGCTCTCATGAACGTTCGGGAGCGCAGCCATCTGCTTCAGCAGATCCGTCACTTTGCGTCCTCCCGTCGCCGGGAGTTTGCCTTTATCGAGTTCGTGAGGGTGAACGGTGGGGTGGGGTGGCGGATTCCAGGGCGCGCCCTGCGCGCCCAGCGCACAGCCTGCGCGCAGCGTTGTCCGTTGTCCGGTTTGGTTGTTGGTTGTTGGTTTTTGGTGCGCCCGTTGTACGGCGCAACGGACAACGAGCAACGGACAACGGACAACGAGCAACCGGACAACGAGCGGGCCAGTGGTCAGTCCCAGGAAGTGGACCGACCACCGACCACAAACACTACAGCTCGTCTTGCGGACGCTTGCTGCCGTTGTTGTCGCGTTCTTCCGGTTTCTCGCTGCCGAAGCTCTTCTTGCCGGATTTGCCGGCGCCCATGTTGCCTCCGGTGCTGTGGCGGCGGCCGGGCTCGGCGGGCTGGTTGCTGGAGGCGGCGTCGTCACCGCCGCGGTTGTTTTGATTCGACATTTGCGATCCTCCTGAGCAGGAGAATCGCAAGGGATGTGCCGTCGCCGGCGGGCTCGCGATTTGCTCCCGTGCGGTTCGGAGGTTTTGCACATGAAGCAAAAGTTGAGTCTGGTGTTTTGCATGCTGGTGATGATGTCGGGGTGCGCCTCGACGATGGATACGATGACCCCGCCGATGGAGGGGGCGCAGAGTGAGAGCGACATCGCCGCGATCATGACGGCGGCGAATGAAGGGGAGATTCAGCAGGGTCAGGCGGCGCGTGGACGCGCGTCGAGCGCGGACGTTCGCGCGTTCGCCGACATGATGGTCACGGACCACACGAACGCCCTCAATCAGGGGCGCGAGCTCTTCACCCGGCTCGGCATCACGCCGACCGATAACGCCACGTCGTCCGCCCTGCGCACGAGCTCGCAGCGCACGGTGACGAACCTCGGCACCTACAGTGGCCCGGATTTCGACCGTACCTACATCCGCTCGCAGGTCGATCTCCATCAGTGGCTCCTGAACACGCTCGATACGGCGCTCATCCCGTCGGCGCGCAACGCTGAGCTGCGTACCTTCCTGCAGCAGCAGCGGGCCGCCGTGGCCACGCACCTCGAGCACGCCCGGCGTCTGCAGCGGTAGGCCGCGGCTGCAGGACCGTTCCGGCGTCCCCGGGAGGGACAGGCCAGGCGCCTGTCCCTCCCGGATGGGCTCGTTTTCCGACGGCGAAATGGAACCTCTGGGCGGCGACGTTGGAAGGAATTCCTGTCGATGTCGTCGTCCAGCTCATCGTCCCAGACCGCAACCGAAGTGCTCGTGCCGGCTTACGTCCCGGCCCGCGAGGTGGCGTCGCTCCCTGAACCGCCGCTGGCGGTGGTGTCGTTTGGTGAGCGTCTGGACGGCGCAACCATCCACGTGCCGATGCCGCAGCTCGGCCGCATCCCGGTGGCCGAGGTCTGGCCGGCCAGGCGTGAGCCGCGAGTGTGGCAGGAGGCAGGGTTCACCCTCGCCGAGGATGGGCAGACGCTCTTCGGGGCGATCGCCGTCGAGGAGAGCGAAGCGCTCGAGCCGTTGACCCGCGGGGTGTACTCGCGGGCCATTGCCCTCGTGCGGAAGCACGGCTACCCCTACTTTCTCCGGATGTGGAACCACGTCGGGGACATCAACGGCGTCGACGGCGGCACGGAGCGCTACCAGCGTTTCTGCGTCGGTCGATGGCAGGCGTTCGCCGAGGCGGGGTACGCGCTGGCGAGTGACCTGCCGGCGGCCAGCGCCGTCGGGATTCAAGGCGCCCGTGGCCTCGTGACGTACTTTGTGGCCGGCCGCGCGCCGGGCATGCAGGTCGAGAACCCGCGCCAGGTGAGCGCCTATCACTACCCGCGGCGGTACGGGCCGAAGAGCCCGTCGTTTTCGCGCGCCACGGTCGCGGGAGAGACGCTCTTCATCAGCGGGACGGCCAGCGTCGTGGGGCACGAGACCGTGCATGCCGGCAACGTCACCGCGCAGCTCGACGAGACGCTGCGGAACATCGGCGTCGTTGCCGAGCGCGCGCTCCCGAACGGCGGGCTGGCGAATGTGGCCGTCACGAAGACGTATGTCCGTGATGCGAACGACCAGGCCTCGATCGCGGCAGCGCTGGAGCCGGCCATGAGCGCGTCGTGCGCTCATCTGTACCTGGCGGCCGATATCTGCCGCGCGGACCTGCTGCTGGAGATCGAGGCCGTCGCGCGAAACGGGTAGCAGGGGACCGCTGGGACCTATGGGACCTATGGGTTTCGGGTGATCTCATCTGTAGGTCCCATCGGGCCTCTCCTTCTGCTATTTTCCCGTTCGTGGACTTTGATGCGGCATGGGCGGCTGCGGCGCGGTTCCGGCGGGTCTCGCTGGAGCTCGAAGCCTACGTGCAGGATGTCGAGCTGCGCGCGCGGGAGCGGAACCTCGAAGAGTTGCGGGAAGCGCTCGAGCGGCTGCTGATCTTCCTGGCCAGCCCGGGCGGCCGCACCGACGCCAACGTCTGCACCGTCGACGCCTTCTTTTCCGCGGCCGAAGGCTCCTGGCCGCAACTCCCCGATCCGTACCGCCAGATCCTCGAAGACCTCGGCGGCGCGCTGCACGACAGCATCTACGCCCCCGAGATCGCCCGCACGTTCGGCAGTCTCCCGGAACAGCTCCTCGCCCGCGTTCGGGAGCTGGGCTGACCGGCGCGTCCCGCTAACCCGGCTGTTCATCCCTTCGCCACAAACCGTCACATCTGTGTACCGTAAACTCGCGGACGCATGAAAAAGCTCGCTCTCCTCTTTGCGTTGCTGCTCGCCGCGGTGCCGTCGTTCGCTGTCGATGTGGATGACACGCGCCTTCTTTCCGATCCGGCCATCTCGGCGCGAAACATTGCCTTCTCGTACGCAAACGACATCTGGGTGGCAAACGCCGACGGCAGCAACGCGCGCCGTCTGACGTCGCACTCGGGAGTCGAGTCGGGGCCGCGCTTCTCGCCCGACGGCTCGTTCGTCGCCTTCACCGGCCGCTACGAGGGGAACAACGACGTCTACGTCGTCCCCACGGCCGGCGGCGTGCCGAAGCGGCTGACGTGGCATCCGAGTAACGACGTCGTCCTCGGCTTCACGCGCGACGGTTCGTCGGTCCTCTTCTCCTCGCCGCGCGAGGTGCACACCCGCCGCTTCGTGCAGCTCTTCACTGTCCCGGTCACCGGCGGCGCCGTGTCGAAGCTGCCGATCCCGCACGCCTTCAAGGCCACGTACTCGCCGGACGGCAAGCGGATGGTCTACCTCCCGCTGAGCGAGCCGTTCAGGCAGTGGAAGAACTACCGCGGCGGCACCGCCTCGCGGCTGATGGTGTTCGACCTCGCGTCTTACGGCGTCGAGCAGATCCCGCAGCCGAAGGGGCGCTCGAACGACACCGATCCGATGTGGATCGGGGACAAGGTCTACTTCCGCAGCGATCGTGACGGGGAGTTCAACCTCTATTCGTTCGATCCGGCTTCGAAGGCGATCGTCCGCCTGACCAGCTTCAACGACTTCCCGGTGATGGCGGCGACGGACGGTAACGGCAAGATCATCTTCGAGCAGGCCGGCTATCTCCATCTGTTCGATCCGGCCACGCGCAAGACGTCGCGGCTGAAGGTCGGGGTGGCCGCCGATCTGGCCGAGCTCCGTCCCCGCTTCGTGAAGGGGGCCAAGTACGTCCGCAACTGGAGCCTCTCGCCGACAGGCGCGCGTGCCGCGCTCGAAGTCCGTGGCGAGATCCTCACGGTCCCGGCGGAGAAGGGGGACGACCGCAACCTGACGCAGTCGCTCGGCTCGCACGACCGCGCGCCGGCCTGGTCGCCGGACGGCAAGAGCATCGCCTGGTTCACCGACGAGTCGGGGGAGTACGAACTGCGCATCAGCGCGCAGGATGGCAAAGGGGAGCCGCGCCGCGTCAAGCTGACCGGCGCTGGCTTCTACGAGGAGCCGAACTGGTCGCCGGACGGCAAGTTCCTCAGCTACAACGACAACTCGCACACGCTGTACGTGCTCGACGTCGCCTCCGGCACGTCGACGAAGATCGCCTCGAACGCGCTTTACAACCCCAACCGCGTCCTCGAGCGCAACTGGTCGCCCGATTCGAAGTGGCTCGCCTACACGCGCATGGGCACGACGAACCTGAACACCGTGCACCTCTGGTCGGTCGATCAGAAGCAGTCGTTCGCGGTGACGGACGGCCTCTCGGATGCCCGCAACCCGGTGTTCGATCCGAACGGCAAGTTCCTCTACTTCCTCGCCTCGACGGACGCCGGTCCGGTGGCCGACTGGTTCTCGCAGTCGAACGCTGACATGCGCTCGACGAACGAGATCTACATGGCGGTGCTGCCGAAGGGCGTCCCCTCTCCGCTCGCACGCGAGAGCGACGAGGAGAGCGTGGTCCCGGCGAAAGCGGAGGAGAAGAAGGAAGACGAGAAGAAGCCGGTGACGGTCTCGATCGACTTCGCCCGCCTCCCGCAGCGCATCCAGGCGCTGCCGGTCGCTCCGGCGAACTATTCGCAGTTGCAGGTCGGCAAATCGGGGCAGGTCCATTACCTCAAGTCGTCCGGGGGCGGGCCGTCGAGCCTCGTGCGCTACGACCTGACGAAGCGGAAGGAAGAGACGCTGCTCGAGAAGGCCGACGGCTACGAGCTGTCGCGCGACGGCAAGCGGGTGCTGCTGGCGATGGGAGACTCGCTGGCCATCGCCGATTACGGCGACAAGCTCGATCCCTCGAAGCGCCGCCTGGCGCTGGACCGGATCGAGCTGCGCATCGATCCGGTGGCCGAGTGGAAGCAGATCTTCGATGAAGCGTGGCGCATCAACCGCGACTACTTCTACGACCCGAACTATCACGGCGCCGACTGGGCGGCGATGAAGAAAAAGTACGCGGCGTTCCTGCCGGACGTGGTCGTGCGCCAGGATCTGAACCGTGTGGTCCAGTGGATGGCGAGCGAGCTCTCGGTCGGCCATCACCGTGTGGGCGGCGGCGACTCGCTGGCCGACGTCGACAACATCCCGGGCGGTCTCCTCGGCGCGGACTATAAGGTCGAGAACGGCCGCTACCGCTTCGCCCGCGTCTACGGTGGGCTGAACTGGAACCCGAATCTCCGCGCGCCGCTCACCGAGCCGGGCGTGGACGTCGTCGATGGGGAGTACCTCCTCGCGGTCGACGGCAAGGAGCTGCGCTACCCGGACAACCTCTACGCCCGCTTCGAGCGGACGGCGAACCGCATCACCGAGATCACGGTCGGTCCGAACGCCGACGGCACCGGCTCGCGCATGGTGAAGGTCGTGCCGATCGAGGACGAAGGGGCGCTGCGCAACCGCGACTGGGTGGAGCGCAATCTCCGCTACGTCACGGAGAAGACGAACGGCCGCGTGGCGTACGTCTACGTGCCGAACACCGCCGGCGCCGGCCATGAGTACTTCAAGCGCTACTTCTTCCCGCAGGCCGATCGCGATGCCATCATCGTGGACGAGCGCTACAACGGCGGCGGCCAGGTGGCCGACTACTACATCGACATCCTTCGCCGCCCGCTGATCAGTTGGTGGACGATGCGCTACGGCAGCGATTTCAAGTCGCCGCTGGCGTCCATCCAGGGCCCGAAGGTGATGCTGATCGACGAATCGGCCGGCTCGGGCGGCGATCTCCTGCCGTGGATGTTCCGCAAGCTGGAGATGGGCACGCTGGTCGGCCGTCCGACGTGGGGCGGCCTGGTCGGCATCCTCGACACCCCGACGCTCATGGACGGCGGCTTCATCACGGCGCCGAATCTCGCGATCTGGACCGAGGATGGATTCATCGTGGAGAACGAGGGGGTGGCGCCGGATGTGGAGGTGGAGATGACCCCCGCGGACGTGATGGCCGGCCGCGATCCGCAGCTCGACCGCGCCATCGAGATCGCCATGAAGCAGCTCGCGGACAACCCGGTGAAGAAGCCGGTGCGGCCGGCGTATCCGGTGCGGGTGAGAAAGTAGCGTTGTCCGTTGTCCGTTGTCCGTGCTGCGTTACGCGATAGCCGTCGCATGGCGCAAGCGCGGGCGACGGGCAACGTGACACGGACGACGCGCCTCTCCGTAAACAAACCGTCGCAGCTCGGTAGCAGCCGTTCCTTTTACGCGCGGCCGGCTCTACTCTGCGCGGCCATGTCGGATGTCATCCTCACCGGCGCGTCGCGGGGGATCGGGCGGGCGCTGGCGGCGCAGCTTGCGCCAGATCACCGGCTCCTGCTCGTCTCGCGCACTCCCGCTGCCGTCGGCGGCAACAGCATCGACGTCGTTGCGGATCTTTCCTCCATGGCCCAGGCGCGCGCGGCGGGGGAGCAGGTCGCGGCGATCGTCCAGCCGGGCGCCACGCTGATCCACAACGCCGGGCTATGGCCGCACCGGCGCGTGCTCACCGCGGACGGCCTCGAAGCGGCCTTCGCCACGAACTGTCTCGGGCCGCTGCTGTTTCAGCAGCCGCTCGCGCGCTCGGTCAAGCGCATCCTCGTCGTCGGTGCGGGCATCATGATCAAGGGGCGCTTCGACGCGGACCGTACGCCGGCCGGCGACGACTTTTCGAGCTTTCGCACCTACGCCTCGACGAAGCTCGCTTTCGCCGTCGCCATGCGTGACTTCGCGGCGCGGCATCCGGACATCGACGTCGTCGTCGTTCACCCCGGCGTCGTAAAGACGGACCTCGGCAACCGTCCCGGGCCGCTCGGATGGCTGCTCTCGCTGGTGAAGCGGGGGTGGGAAGATCCGGAGACGACCGCCGCGCGGCTGACGCGTATCCTCGCCCGCGGAAGATGGAGCGCGCCGGCGAATCCGTCGTGGCTCGTAGAGGAAGAGGAGCAGCCGTGGCCTGCCGTGGCGAACGATCCGGGGACCCGGGAGGCGGTGCTGGCGGTGACGGCGTCGCTCCTTTCTCGACATTCATCTTGACCGCCTACCGCAGCGCCCGCATGATTCGCGCACATGTCGAAGCTCAGCCAGTTGTTCCGCACGAAGTCGCTCGACGCGCTCGTTGGTGAGACGGAGGGCGACGGTCGTCAGCTCAAGAGGGTGCTCGGTCCCTGGAACCTCATCGCGCTCGGCATCGGCGCGGTGATCGGTGCCGGCATCTTCGCCACCATCGGCACCGCGGCGGGAGGCCAGACGACGGCACCGTTCCGTCCCGGCGCCGGCCCCGGTCTCATGCTCTCGTTCGTGGTCACGGCCGTGGTCTGCGCCTTCACGGCGCTCTGCTATGCCGAGTTCGCGTCCATGGTGCCGGTCTCCGGCTCCGCGTACACCTACTCCTACGGCACGCTCGGCGAGCTGGTGGCCTGGATCATCGGGTGGGACCTGATCATCGAGTACGCCATCGGCAACGTCGCCGTGGCGATCTCGTGGGCCAACTACTTCAACACGCTCATCGGCACGTTCGGCATAGCCCTGCCGAAATGGCTGGCCATCGACTACCAGACCGGACACGTGATGCCGGAGGTGGTGGCGGTGGCGCCGAAGGTCTTCGGCTTCCCGATCATCGTGAACCTCTTCGCCCTGCTCATCGTGGCGGCCATCACGATGGTGCTGGTGTGGGGCATCAAGGAATCGGCGCGGCTCAACATCTTCATGGTCGGGCTGAAGCTGCTGGTCCTGGCGTTCTTCGTCATCGTCTGCATCCCGGCGGTGAAAGTGGAGAACTGGACGCCTTTCGCGCCGAACGGCTGGACCGGTATCGCCACCGGTGCGGCCATCATCTTCTTCGCGTACATCGGCTTCGACGCCGTCTCGACGACGGCGGAGGAGACGCGCAATCCGAAGCGGAACATGCCGATCGGTATCATCGGCTCGCTGATCGTCTGCACGATCATCTACGTCATCGTGGCAGCGGTCTTCACCGGCGTCATCCCCTTCCCCGAGCTCAAGCGCCTCCTGGCTACCGAGCAGGGGGAGCCGCTGACGATGGCCATGCAGTACGCCGGTCAGAGCAACCTCTCGATCCGCATCGTGGCTTTCGGCTCCGTGGTGGCGCATACCGCGGTGCTGCTCGTCTTTCAGCTCGGCCAGCCCCGCATCTTCTTCGCGATGGCGCGCGACGGACTGCTGCCCAAAGGCATCGCCAAAGTGCACCCGAAGTACGGCACGCCGCACGTGGCCACGATCATCACGGGCCTGATCGTCGGTGTCGCGGCCATGTTCACGTCGCTCGAGGACATGGTGAACCTGACGAACATCGGGACGCTCTTCGCGTTCATGCTCGTCTGTATCGGCATCATCATCCTGCGGGTGAAGGAGCCGAACCGCGAGCGCACGTTCCGGGTCCCCGGCCCCGCCTGGGGTATCCCGCTCCTCGGCGCCGTCACCTGTGTGGGCCTGGCCTACTACCTCGAGCGGAGCTCCTGGACGCGCTTCGGCGTCTGGCTCGCCATCGGGCTGGTGTTCTACTTCGCCTACGGCTTCTGGAACAGCCGTCTGCGTAACGCGCCCGAGAAGACGTAGGGCGATTTCCGATTACCGGTTTTCCGATTTCCGGATGTGCAACGTGCGCATCCGGGAATCGGATTTTTTTTGGCGATCGAAGCCGATCCCCCCCGCGGCGCAGTGCCGCGCGACTGTCCGCTTCCGGACAGCCCGTCCGGAACCGTACGCGCGGAACGCGCTAAGTCACTGATTTTACGTGGGTCACCAATGGTACGCGGCTCGCGATGGGTGAGCGGCGTATGGACCGTGAAATCGCACCTCAGGTTAGACGCCGGACGCTGGTGAGGCGGGTTGGCGTGGTCGCCGTCACGCTGGCCGTGGCGGCTTTTGCTTTCGCGAAGAGCGTCGAGTGGCTGCGGCCGGCCGTCGAGCGGCGGAGCCTCTCGGTGGCCCGCGTCGAGCGGGGCGCCGTCGACGCCACGCTGCAGGCCAGTGGCTCCGTCGTGCCGGCATTCGAGCAGGTTGTAGCCAGCCCGGTCGAGGCGCGCGTGCTGCGCATCGTGCGGCGTGCCGGCGATCGCGTGCAGCCGGGCGACGAGATCGTCGCGCTCGACACGACCGCGTCGCAGCTCGAGGTCGACCGCTATCGCGAGCGGCTCGCGCAGAAGGCAAACGAGACGGCGCAGCTCCGGCTGCGGCACGACGAGACGCTCGCCTCCCTCCGCGCGCAGATCGAGCAGAAGCAGCTCGACGCCGAGATCAACCGCTATCAGGCGGAGCAGAACCGCCGGCTGCGCGAGGCGGGCCTCGTCTCCGAGCAGTCGCACCTCGCGGCCGACACGGCGTCGAAGAAGAGCGTGATCGAGCTCAAGCAGCTCGGCGAAGCGCTCCAGCGCGCGCAGCGGACCGCCGACGCGCAGCTCGCCGCCGCGGCGATGGAACTGCGCATGCTGCAGCGCGAGCAGGACGAGTCGGGCCGCCAGCTCGCGCTCGCGGCGATGCGGGCGGAACGGAGCGGCGTCGTGACGTCGATCGTGCAGGAAGAAGGAACGGTCGTGCGGCGCGGCGACGTGATCGCCCGCGTGGCCGACCTGTCGTCCTTCCGCGTGCTCGCCTCCATCTCCGACCTGCATGCCACGCGCTTGAGCCGCGGCATGCGCGTCCGGGCGCGTCTCGAGGACCGCACCGAGATCGGCGGCTCCATCGCCAGCATCGAGCCGCGCATCGAGAACGGCACGGTGAAGTTCTACGTCGACCTCGACGAGGGCAGCCACCTGAAGCTCCGCAACAACCTGCGCGTCGACGTCTTCGTCCTGAGCGGCCGCCGCGACAACGTCCTGCGCGTCCGCCGCGGCGCCCTGGCCCAGCAGGAGCGGGAAGAAGTGTTCGTCGTCAGCGGCGATGAAGCCATCCGCAAGACGGTCCGGTACGGCCTCACCGGCGACGACTACGTGCAGGTAACCAGCGGCCTGCAGGAAGGAGAGGAAGTGATCATCTCCGATATGAGCAGCCATGAAGGCGTGAAGCGATTGCGGGTCAAGTGAGGAGCGTTGTCCGTTGTCCGTTGTCCGTTGCCGGGGTGGTTTGCCGGTGTGGGATGGGAGCGGCTGATGATGAACGCAGAACGCAGAACGCAGAACGCAGAACGCAGAACGCAGAACGCAGAACGCAGAACCAAAAACCAAAAACCGACAACCAACAACCAACAACGAGCAACGGACAACGAGCAACGGACAACGGAGAACGCCCAAAATGATTCGCCTTGAAAACATCGACAAGGTCTACCGCACGGAACGCGTGGAGACGCTTGCGCTGCAGAACATCAATCTCGACATTGCCAAAGGGGAGTTCGTCTCGATCATGGGGCCGTCGGGGTGCGGGAAGAGCACGCTGCTGAACCTGATCGGGCTGCTCGACGCGCCGTCCACAGGCAAGATGGCGCTGGATGGGGAGGACGTACATGCGTCGACCGACCGGCGGCTGGCGCGCGTCCGGAACGAGAAGCTCGGCTTCGTCTTCCAGAGCTTTCATCTCGTGCCCGACCTCACGGTCACGGACAACGTCGAGATCCCGCTGCTGTACCGGAAGCTGAGCGGCGGCGAACGGCGCAAGCTGGCGCTGGCGGCGCTCGAGCGCGTCGGCCTCGCCTCGCGCGTGCGCCACTTCCCGACGCAGCTCTCCGGCGGGCAGCAACAGCGCGTCGCCATCGCCCGCGCGATCATCGGCCGTCCTCCCGTCATCCTCGCTGACGAGCCGACCGGCAACCTCGACTCGCAGACCGGCGAAGAGATCATGGACATCCTCCACGACCTCAACCGCAACGAGAAAGCGACCATCGTCATGGTCACGCACGACGAACGCTTCGCCCGCCGTACGGACCGCATCGTGCGGCTGTTCGATGGGAGGCAGGTGGCTTAGCGCGACTGCGCGCGCAGTTTTTGGTTTTTGGTTTTCGGTTTTTGGTGCTGCGCTACCGCGGGGAAGCGGCGTAACAGCCAGCAATCCGAAACCAACAACCAACAACCAAAAACCGTTCGAACGGAAAACGGAAATCGTTATGCTCAAAAACTACATCAAGCTCGCCCTCAAGGTCCTCCGGCGGCGAAAGTTCTTCACCTTCATCTCGCTCTTCGGGATCAGCATGACGCTCGTCGTGCTGATGCTGGCGACGGCGATTCTCGACAATCTGTTCGTGCCACGGGCGCCGGAGACGCGGTTCGAGCGGGCGCTGACGGTCTACACGCTGATGATGAAGAGCGCCGACGGGAACGGACGGCGCACCGGGCAGCCGGGCTACCGCTTCCTCGATACGAACCTGCGCGACCTGCCGGGAGCGGAGAAGGTTACGATCTTCTCGACCGCCGCGCCGCTGCCGATGTATGCGAACGGCCGTAAGATCGAGACGCACCTGCGGCGCACCGATGCCGAGTACTGGCAGATCCTCGACCACCAGTTCATCGAGGGGGCGCCGTTCACGAAGGCGGATAACGATGAAGGGCGCTTCGTGGCCGTCATCACCGACGACATGCGCGATCAGCTCTTCGCCGGCACCTCCGCGCTCGGCAAGACCATCGACGTCGACGGCCAGCGCTTCCGCGTCATCGGCGTCGTCCGCGCCGTGCCGATCACGCGCATCGCCGGCTTCTCGGAAATCTGGGCGCCGATTCGCACGGTCAAGAACCCGGAGTTCCTGCGGCGAACGATGGACGGCTTCGGCGGCGTCGTGCTGGCGCGGAGCAAGGACGACTTCCCGCGGATGCGTGCCGAGTTCGCGCGCCGCGTGAACGCCCTTCGTCCCGAGGATCCGCACTTCAAGACGGTCCACGCGGGGCTCGATACGACGTTCGAGGCGGTGGCGCGGCTCTTCTTCCGCGATCCCGAGAACGGCGTGCTGACGCTGCGCCTCGTCCTGCTCGCCGCGGCGCTGCTCTTCATGACGCTGCCGACGCTGAACCTGATCACCATCAACCTCAGCCGCATCATGGAGCGGGCGTCCGAGATCGGCGTGCGCAAGGCCTTCGGCGCTTCATCGCGCGCGCTCGTCGGCCAGTTCATCGTGGAGAACGTCGTCCTCACATTGATCGGCGGGATCGTCGGCTTCATCCTCGCGGTCGTCGCCATCGGCGTGCTCAACGACCTTTCGATCATCCCGTACGCCCGCTTCGACGTGAACCTCCGCATCTTCGTCTGGGGCATCCTCACCGCCGCGCTGTTCGGCGTGCTCTCGGGTGTGTATCCGGCGTGGAGGATGTCGCGAATGCAGGCCGTCAATGCCCTTCGTGGAGGTGCCGCATGATTCGCCATCTGCTCAAGCTCGTCTGGAACCGCAGAAAGACGAACGCCCTGATCATCGCCGAGATATTCCTGGCGTTCCTCGTCGTCTTCGCCGTGATGTGCACGGCCGTCACGATGACGAACCGCTGGGCGTATGGCACGCTCGATCCGCGCTCCACGGGCGACCGCTCGCTCGGATTCGACTGGCACGACGTGTACGTCGCCAGCGTGGAAGCTCCGCGCGAGCTGATGGATTCGCCGGAAGCCGGCAAAGAGCTGCGCGCCACGTCGGCACGGCTCCTCGAAGGTGTGCAGCAGACGCCGGGCGTCGTCGCCGCGTCGGCCGCGATCACGCCGCCCTACGGCTTCTCGACGATCGAGGATACGTTCAGTGCCGAAGAGAGGCGCGGAATCGGTGTGCTCAACGACGCCGTCAGCGACGACTACGCGAAAGTGATGCAGATCCGCATCCTGCGCGGGCGCTGGTTCGGGCGGGAGGACGATGCCGCGACCTACGTCCCGGCGGTGCTCGACACGAATGCCGCGCGCGGGATCTTCGGCGACGCCGACCCGCTCGGCCAGACGTTCCGTGGCGGCAGCGACCGCAAGCTCGTCTACCGCGTGGTCGGCATCATCGCGCCGTTCCGCCTGCACGGCGAGATGGCGGAGGCGCAGCCGATGCTCTTCCACCGCGCCACTCGCGACGCGATGGTCGAGAACGTCGTGCTGCGCGTGCCGCCCGGCACCCCGCCCGCCTTCGAAGCGGCTCTCGCGGCGCGGCTGCAGGCCATCGGACCGCAGCTCTCGTTCCGCATCCGCCGGATGGACGACATGCGCCGCAATGCACTCCGCTTCAGCATGACGCCCGTCGTTGCCGGCGCGGTCGTCTGTTTCTTCCTCATCACGATGGTCGGCCTCGGCCTCACCGGCGTGCTGTGGCAGGACGTGACGAAGCGGACGCGCGAGATCGGCCTCCGCCGCGCCACCGGCGCCTCCAGCCGCGCCGTGCTGTTTCAGGTGATCGGTGAGGTGTTGCTGCTGACGACGATTGCGGTCCTCGCGGCCTCGATCCTCATCGCCCAGCTCCCGATCCTCGGCGCCTTCACGCTGATGTCGCGCCAGGCCTACAGCGCCGGAATCATCGCCGCACTTGCGAGCATCTACGCCCTCACTCTACTTTGTGCGCTGTACCCGAGCTGGCTGGCCTCACGGCTCCGGCCGGCGGAGGCGCTGAGATATGAGTGAGTTGGCGGTTGGCAG
>DASWMP010000010.1:0-3851 GCA_036399695.1 Thermoanaerobaculia bacterium
CGTCTACACGAAGGGCCGCACGGCCGACTCGGCGCAGGAGTACCTCGCGCCCGGCAAGCACGTGAAGTTCGACAAGCCGCTGGTCGTGCTCGTCAACCGCGGCAGCGCCTCGGCCTCGGAGATCGTCGCCGGTGCAATTCAGGATCACGACCGCGGTCTCGTCGTCGGTGAGACGAGCTGGGGCAAGGGTCTGGTGCAGAGCGTCTACACGCTCCAGTACGGCGCCGGCCTCGCGCTGACGACGTCGAAGTACTTCACGCCGGCCGGCCGGAACATCCAGCGCGACTACTCCTCGTTCTACGACTACTACGTCGCCGACGAGGCCGAGAATGGTCCCGAGGTTCCGCTCGAGCAGCGCAAACAGTTCAAGACCGATACGGGTCGCATCGTCTACGGCGGCGGCGGCATCACGCCGGACCACATCGTCAAGCAGCCGCAGCTCTCGCGCACCACGCAGCTCCTCGAGGTCCGCAGCGCCATCTTCAACTACGCCGTCGAGTACGCGGCCAAGCACCCCGACCTGACGAAGGAGATGGCCATCACGCCGCAGATCGTCGAGGACTTTGTCCGCTTCTCGATCGAGAAGGAGCTGGCCCCGGCCAGCGAGATCCGCGAAGTGGTCGGCAAGCCGGAAGACCGCAAGTACATCGAACGTGCGCTGAAGGCGGAGATCGTCGCCGCGAAGTTCGGTTACGACGCCTCGTATCCGTACCGCCTCCAGGGTGACGCGCAGGTCGAGAAGGCTCTCGAGCTCTTCCCGGAAGCGCAGAAGCTCGCGACCGTGGCAGCCAGCGCCCGCGGCGTCGAAGCCCCGCGCGCCGAGACCGGCCGCGAGACCCGCTCCGCCCAGGCGCTCCCGAAGACGCGCTAACGATGGTTCACAGCAGTTTGTCCCTGGCGGCTGGCGTAATTGCCAGCCGCTTTTCTTTGTCTGCGTCGGCGTTCCGGTCGACTCTCCTGAGATCCGCGAGCCGAAATCGGATATCGTCCGTCCCGGAAATCCGAAATCGGAAATCCGAAATCGCCACCCGGTGCCAACCGTCACTTTCTTGTGTTAACGTGTCGCCGCTTTTTCGAACGGAGATCCTGAACGAACATGCCTGAGTTGGGGAAGAAATACACCTGCTATAGCTGCCACACGAAGTTCTACGACCTCGGCAAGCCCGTTCCTCTTTGTCCGAAGTGTGGCGCCGACCAGCGCGATGCCGAAGAGGCGCCGCTGTACACGCCGACGCGCGGCCGCCGGGTCGTCGAGGAGCCGGCAGACGACGAGGAATTCACGCCAGCAGCGGAACCCGCTGCCGACGCGGATGAAGAAGGGGAGTTCGTCGCCGAGCCTGACCGCGAAGAACCCGAAGAAGAGGAAGAAGAAGAATACTGATGCGCAATACTGGACTGCTCGGCTGCGTCGTCGCCATCATCATCGTGCTCGTCATCGGCGGCTTCTGGGCCGTCGGTGTGCGTAACAACGTCGTCGCCCTCGACGAGCAGGTGAATCAACAGTGGGCGCAGGTCGAGGGGCAGTACCAGCGGCGCGCCGACCTGATCCCGAACCTCGTGGCGACGGTGCAGGGGGCGGCGAACTTCGAGAAGTCCACCCTTGAAGCCGTCGTCAACGCCCGCTCGCGCGTCGGCCAGGTGCAGGCGCCCGCCGCCGGCGGCCCTCCGACGGCCGGGAGCAACCTCCCGGACAACGAGCAGGCCATGAACCAGTACGCCGCCGCCCAGACGCAGCTCGGAAGCGCCATCTCGCGCCTCCTCGTCGTCACCGAGGCGTACCCCGACCTGAAGTCGAACGCCAACTTCCTCAACCTGCAGTCGCAGCTCGAAGGGACGGAGAACCGCATCGCCGTCGAGCGCCAGCGCTACAACGAGGAAGCGCAGAAGTTCAACACCGCGGTGCGCCGCTTTCCGGCCAGTCTCGTAGCCGGCAGCTTCAAGCAGAAGGCGTACTTCCGTGGCGCCCCCGGTTCCCAGAACGCCCCGGACGTGAACTTCGACTTCGGCGGCAAGAAGTAGAGGCGCCGCGCGTGCGCCGCCCCTCGCTCTTCCTGCTGCTCCTGCTGCTGCTCTCCGGGGCGGCGCCGGCGCTGCATGCGCTCGACGTCCCGCCGCCGCCGAAAACCTGGTTCACGGATGCCGCCGGCGTCGTCAGTACGACGCAGGCGGCGCTGCTCGACCGGAAGCTGTCGGACTTCGAGCAGGCCTCCGGCGTCCAGTTCATCATCTACGTCTTCCCGACGCTCGGCGGCGAGCAGTCGATGGAGGCCTTCACGATCCGCTGCGTCGAGCAGTGGAAGGTGGGGCAGCGCAAGTACGACAACGGTGTCGTGCTCTTCGTCTTCGTCCAGGACCGGAAGATGCGCGTGGAGACCGGCTACGGCACCGGCGGCGCCATCACCGATGCCTTCTCCGCGACCGTCATACGCGACGTCATTGCACCGCGCTTCCGGGAGAATGACTACTACGGCGGCCTGAGCGCCGGCGCCGACGCCATCATGGCCAAGCTGCGCGGCGAGGAAGCGCCGGTGGCACCGCTGAATCCGCGTGGCCCGCGGACGATGCCGCGTCAGGGGCAGGCGCCCGCTCCCGCGAGCGGCCCGGGCATCGGCACGATCCTCGTGATCCTGTTCGTCATCTTCTTCGTCATCGCGCCGATGCTCGGCGGACGCCGTCGTCGCCGCAGCGGTTGTGGCGGCTGCTTCTTCCCCTTCTTCATGTTCCCCGGCGGCGGTGGCGGCATCACCTTCGGTGGTGGTGGCGGCGGTTTCGGCGGGGGAAGCTTCGGCGGTGGTGGCGGCGGTTTCGAAGGCGGCGGCGGACGCTTCGGCGGCGGCGGCGCGAGCGGAGGCTGGTAATGAAGCAGCAGGATTTTCTTGAAAAGCTGGATCAGCAACGCATCGTGGCCGCGATCGGCGACGCCGAACGGCAGACGTCAGGCGAGATCCGCGTGCACGTGCAGCCGCGCGCCGGCAACAAGCTCCGCGAAGTGGCGGAGAAGACGTTCGAGCGCCTCGGCATGACCAAGACGGAGCTGCGCAACGGTGTCCTCCTCTTCATCGCCTCAGAAGACCAGACATTCGTCATCTTGGGCGATGCCGGATTGAACGAGCGTGTCCCCGCAGGTTTCTGGGACGAGATCGCCGCGAAGCTGACGATGCGCTTCAAGGCGGGCGAGCTGACGGAAGGAATCGTCGAGGCCATCCAAGCCGCCGGCGAGCAGCTCCGCCATTATTTCCCGGTCGCCTCCGACGATGTCAACGAGCTCACGAACGACATCAACATCGAGCACTGACGCTCCGACGGAGCGGGTAGTCATCGCCCTCGGCTCGAACCTCGGCGACCGCGCGCTGCACCTTCGCCGCGCCGTGCACGCATTGGGTACTTTTGTGCGGGTGGTGCGCGTCAGCTCGATCTACGAGACCGACCCTGTCGACGCCCCATCCGGCTCACCACCGTTCTTCAACATGGTCATTGCCGGCGCGACCGCCCTGACGCCGCACGCACTCATGCACGCCCTGCTCGACGTCGAGCGCAAAGACGGCCGGCATCGCCGCGGTATCCGCAACGCGCCGCGCACGATCGATCTCGACCTGATCTTCTACGGCGCGCACGTCATCCGCACCGCAAGTCTCGTAGTCCCGCACCCGCGCTACCGCGACCGCGAATTCGTCATGGCGCCTCTGCGGGAGCTGGGTTTGCGGTGGGTGGATCCGGTGAGCGGCCAGCCGCTTCGGTGAAACGCCGCGGCCCGCTCTTCGAGCGGGCGGACAGACAGGAGTGTCTGTCCTACATGGGATGGTCTTGATGTGGGACAGACACTCTTGTCTGTCCACCCTTCGTGCGGCCGG
>DASWMP010000011.1:0-24427 GCA_036399695.1 Thermoanaerobaculia bacterium
GATATTCGGCGGAATCTGAATGTGGGACAGACACTCCTGTCTGTCCGCGCCCGCAGGCGCCGGTTCATCGACGGCAGAACCAAAGGAGTAGATCGAGGCGCACCGTTTTGAGACACCCTCCGTTCGCCACCGCACTCCAAGGCCCACCATCGTTCCCCCTACCGCCCGGCGTAGAACGCCAAGATCCGCTCGTACAGCGTGGCCCCGATCTCACTCTTGCACTCGAACGTGCACCCCGCCACGTGCGGCGTGAGAATCAGGCGCGGATCGTCAGCGAACCCTCCCACCGGCGGCTCCGGGTCGAACACGTCCATCGCCATGCCGGCCAGGTGCCCTGACTCCAGCGCCGCGAAGGCCGCCGCCTGGTCGAGGATCTCCCCTCGCGCGGCGCTCACCAGGAACGCCCCTCGCGGCAGCATCGCCAGCTCCGCGGCGCCGACCATCCGGCGCGTCTCCGCCGCCAGGGGCACATGCAGCGTCAGCACGTCGGAGCCGCGCAGCAGTTCCTCGAGCGACCCCGCCCGCTCCGCGCCACGTTCGGCGAAATCACCGTTCGACAGGTAGGGATCGAACGCCCGCACCTGCATCGAGAACGCCCGCGCCAGCCTCGCCACGCGCATCCCCACCTGCCCCAGCCCCACGATCCCCAGCCGGTAGAAACGCATCTCGTGACGCGTGGCGCAGTCGTCGCGCTCGAAGCGGCCCGCCTGCACCTCTCGTGTATAGAACGGCACCGTGCGCGTCAGCGCGATCATGGACCCGAGCACCAGCTCTGCCACCGCGTTCGCATTGCCGCCCGGCAGATTGATGATGGCGATGCCGCGCGAGCGGGCGTACTCCACGTCGATGTTGTCGATGCCCGACGTGCCCTGCGCGATCAGCTCCAGCCGCGGCGCTGCTTCGAGCACCCGGCGCGTCACCTTGTTGTAGGCGCGCGTCACCAGAATCTCCACGTCGCCCACAATCGCCGCCAGCTCCTCCTCCGTACGTACCGGGTGATGCACCACGGCAAAGCGGGAATCGGTGGCGGCACGGTCCATCAGCGAGCGGTCGACGTCGGCGGCAATCAGCAGCGTCCTGGTCACCCCCCGATTCTATGCGGGTGTGGTAAACATCGCCCGGTGACTTCGCTCCACCGCGATCCGGACGAACTGCGCGACGTCTACCGACGCACCATCGCCGGCACGACGCCGTTCGCCCGCCAGCGGCTCGACGAAGGGCTCGAGCTCGCCCCTCACTTCGCCACGAAGTACGGCGACCGCCGCTTGCGCATCCTCGACGTCGGGGCCGGCAACGGCGGCGTCTCCCTCGGCCTGGCCAACGCCAAGCACCAGGTCATCGCCGTCGATGTCACGATCAACGGCGAGCTGGCCTCACTGCGCGCCCGCACCGGCGTCCCCCTCTCGCAGCTCGTCGCTACCGCCGGCGCGCTGCCCTTCGCCAGCGAATCCTTCGACGTCGTCCTCTGCCTCGAAACCATCGAGCATCTCCCGCACGCCCGCGCCTCGGCCGCCGAGATGATGCGCGTCCTCCGTCCCGGCGGCCAGGTCATGATTACGACGCCGGCCCGCGTGCGCCATCTCCTCAAACGCGATCCCCACTGCGACGTCCGCGGCCTCCTGATGCTCCCCGACGCGTTGCAGAAGAAAGTCATCGGCCCGTCGTACGACGTCGAGCACATCTTCTGGACCGCCGGCGGCATCGCCCGCCTCTTCCCGGGGCGAGGGCGCGTCGAGACGCTCGTCGCCATCCCCTGGCCCGGCCGCCCGCGCAACCTGCGCGAGGTGCTGTGGAAGCTCTTCCGTGGCCTGCTCTGGGACCGCATCGTCATCTACAAGCGATGAGACGCCTGCGCAAACACACCCTGGCGCTCATCGCCGCCGCGACGTTCAACTTCGTCGTCTTCTTTCCCGTGCTCTTCATGGGGCGCGTGGTCTCGCCGAACGACGTCTTCTTCAACTTCGATCCCTGGTCGTTCTATCGCCCCGCCACCGTGCTGCACGTGCAGAACGCCACGCTCAATGACCCGCCCACCTCCTACCTGACGCTTGTGGCGATGATGAAGTCGCAGCCGGCGACCTTCCACTGGAACCCTTACATCGCCTCCGGTGTCCCCGGCTTCGGCTCGTCCGCCGCCGCCATCCTCTCGCCGTTCGTGCTCCTGGCCGCGGCCGTGCCGCTGACCTGGTTCTACACGCTGCTGATCTTCGCCAAGCTGAACGTGGCCTTCCTCTTTTCCTACTGGTGGCTGCGCGAGGAACGTCTCGGCAAGCGGGGCGCCGCCATCGGCGCGCTGGTCGTGGCCGGCGCCGGCATCTACGCGGTGCGCTGGCTCTGGCAGATGACGAACGCCACGGCGCTCTATCCGGCGCTGCTCTGGATCGTGCGCCGCACCTTCAACCGCAAGCCGGTGCCGCTGCTCGTCATCACGCCCATCGCCGTGGCCTACGCCCTGGCCGGCTTCCCCGCGGCGATGGCGTACGGCGCCTACATCGCCGTCATCTATGCGCTCTTCATCGCCATCCGCGAGCGCGTCCTGCCGCTGCGCAATCTCGCCACCGCACTCGTGGCGACGCTGCTCGCGCTGATGATCGTGGCCCCTTCGCTCGTCCCCTTCGTGCAACTCGTGAAGCGCACCGGCTACCTCGGCATCCGCGAGCGCGCCGCCGCCGAGGTCTGGTATCCGGTCGCCCACTGGCGGCTGTTCGTCGATCCGATGGCCCTCGGCAGTCCCGCCTACAAGAACTGGAAAGGCGATCCGGCTCTCGGGCGGACGAACAACTTCGTCGAGAGCACCGTCTACGTGGGCCTGCTCACGATCCCGCTCGCGCTCGTGGCGATGTTCCGCCGCAGCGCGAAGACCCGCTTCTTCTGGATCGCCATGACGCTGATCCTCCTCGCGGCGATGTTCGGTCTCCTCGGCCTGCCGCGTCTCCTCGGGATGCTGCCCGGCATCAAGTACTCGCCGATGACGCGCCTGGCCGCGCTCCTGCCGCTGCCGCTCGGCTATCTCGCCGGTGCCGGCGCGGCCTGGATCGCCGGCCGCCTCCGGCGGCAGAACGTGCGCGCCACGTTCGCCGGCGTCGTGGCCGTGCTGCTCGCGTTCGACCTGGCCCTCTTCGCCGGCAAGTT
The DNA here is from genome assembly GCA_036399695.1 of Thermoanaerobaculia bacterium. Taxonomy (GTDB): domain Bacteria; phylum Acidobacteriota; class Thermoanaerobaculia; order Gp7-AA8; family Gp7-AA8; genus DASVEE01. The sequence continues at coordinate 3,133 of DASWMP010000011.1, forward strand.
CTACCCCTACCTGCGCGTGCAGGACGCCGATGTACCGTCGACGCCGATCATCCGCTTCCTCCGCGCGCAGCCGGGGCCGTACCGCGTCGCACCGCTGCTCAACTACCTCTGGCCGAACTCCTCGGAAATGTTCGGCGTCGAAGACATCCGCAGCCACTTCAGCTCCGAGGCCGATTACCGGCGGCTCGTGCAGCGGTTCGAGCCGACGTCGTGGGGCGGTACGTCGACCATCATCCAGCTCAACAGCCTGAAGCTCGATTTCAACGATCCGCTCATCGGTATGCTCGGCGTGCGTTATTACCTCGAGCACAAGCCGATCGACATCGTGAAGTGGACCACGTTCGCCGCGACGAAGCCGGGAGTGAAGGAGATCGGCACCTTCGCCATGAAGCCCGGCATGGTCCTGCAGCGGACCATCGCCGTGGAGACCGAGCCGTTCTGGGCCATCGAGCTGCCGATCGACGTCACCGAGACGCGCGGCAGCGCACCGCGGCTGCTCGTGGAGCTGCTGAAGGAGGACCGCGTCGTCTGGTCGCGCGCCTTCACCCCCGCCGATACCGAGGTACTCGACAAGGTCTACCTCCCGCTGCGGCCGTACGCGCGCCTCGGCCAGCGGGTGACGATGCGCGTCCGTTCCATCGGCATCACGGGCTGGATGCTGCGCGGCGAGAACCCCACGGCAGGGGAGGCGAAGCTCTTCTACGGCCGCGTGCAGACGCCGGTGATCTTCGAGCGCGAGCTGCCGGACGGGCGTCTGTTCCGCAACCTCTCGGAGCTGCCCCGCTTCCGCGCCGTCTCCCGCCTGCGCAAGCTGAACGACGACGAGTTCCTGAACGCGCGCGACGTCGACTTCGAGCGTGAAGCCGTCATCACCGACGATCCGGTCATGCCGCCGGCCGTGAGCGCGACCGACGCGCGCGTGGAACTGGTGTCGTACGCACCCGCCGAGCAGCGTCTCGTCACGAACGCCTCGGCGCCGTTCTACCTAGCATCCGCTGAGAAGCTGACACCGGAGCTGGCCATCACCATCGACGGACGTCCCGTTCGACCGATCGAGACCGACATGATGTTCGCCGGGGTGCCGGTGCCCGAGGGGAGACACGAGGTGGTCTTCTCGCGGCGTCTCGCACGCGGCTGGTGGTGGCTCGCCGGAACCGGCGTAGCGCTGCTGCTGGTACTCGGAGTCGCGGAACTGCTGCTCGGCCGACGGAAAATGTAGGACAGACACTCTTGTCTGTCCCGTGTACCGGTATGCCGGACAGACAGGAGTGTCTGTCCTACATAGAAGCGGCGGCGCGTTACGCCTTTTTAGCCACCACGATGATCTGATACGCAAAAAAGTTCCGCCACAGCCGCGTGACCATCGACAGCACCTTCTCCCCGGTCCGCAGCACCGCCTCGGGCGTAAAGCGCCCGATGACCAGCCGCACCGGCACCGAGGACGCTTTCGTCTCCAGAATCCGGAACCCCGCCCGTTCCACTTCCTCGCGGAACGTGCGCGCGGTGTAGAAGCGGATGTGCGTCCGGTCGAGGATGCCCCGCTCCTGGTAATTGAACATGCCCAGCAGGAGCGCGAACCGCACCGTGAAGTTCGCCACGTTCGGCACGGAGATGAAGACGCGGCCGTTCTCGTCCACGGCCTCCCGCACCAGGGCGAGGGCGCGGGCCGGATCGCGAAGGTGCTCGAGCACGTCGGCCAGGACGATGGCGTCGGCCTTCGGCAGCGTCTTCACCTGCTCCAGATCGGTGACGACCACCTGGTCGAAACAGGCGCCGAGGGTGCCGACGCAGTCGACGTTGTACTCGAAGCCGATGGCGCGGTCGAAGTGCTCCCGAAGGGCGTGACCGAGCTCGCCGCCCGCCGCGCCGAGGTCGAGGAGCGTCCCGCCGTTGCCGGAGTGGCGGCGGATGAGGTCGATCAGAATGCGGTGGCTGCTGCCCTCGAAATCCTTGAACGTGTAGACGTTCGGCACGGTCGCGCGAGGGTAGTGGAACATGTGACGTAGATCAATAGCGGGCCCGCCGGACCGCCGCTATACTGCGCTCACCAAGTCCAAGGGTAATCGTTCACAAAGGAAGACTATTCACATGAGGAAATCAATTGCAGTAGCGATGCTGCTGGTGGCAGCCGCCCTCCCCCTGTCCGCCGCGAAGAAGTCGAAGGAAACGAGCAAGGAACGCTTCGTCGACAGCGAGGCATACAAAGAGAAGGACGAGTTCCGCAGCGCCATCATCGACGACTACGAGGATCTGGTCGCCGGTGAGGACATCGAGTGGCTCTGGGTCAAGGACGGCGTGAAGCTGTCCGACTACAAGTTCAAGCTCAGCGGCAAGTTCGTCAACAAGTCCGAGATCAACGACAAAAGCATGATGTCGACGTTCAACGAGAACTTCGACGAGGTCGTCAACAGCCGTAACGAGAAGGCCGCCAAGGGCACGCTGACCGTCGACGGCGGCGTCTACTGGGCCGAGCGCATGAGCCGCGGCAAGATGTGGATCCCGTACGCGGGCGGCCACCTCGCCCAGGCCGGCGCCGGCATCGAGCTGGTCTTCAAGGACAGCAAAGGCAACGTGGTCGCCAAGATGCGCCACTCCGGCCGCCAGGGCGACAAGCCCGAGGAAGCCGCCGAAGAACTGCTCGACGACGTAGCCAACTACGTGGCCGACCACTAACAGCCAGTCACCACCATGAAAAAGCCCGGGCCAGCCCGGGCTTTTTTCATTCTCGGAGTGCGGTGGCGCACGCCACCGCTCTTCTACACGCGTACCAGAGCGGTGGCGTTCGCCCCCGCACTCCGAGAGCTACAAATCCGGCCTGGCCGTACTCCGCACATCAATGATCTGCGGCTTCTCCACCGGCCCCGCATCCCGCGCAAAGTCGTCGTTCGTGACCCGCTCATCCTGCACCAGCCGCCAGTTCGCCTCTCCGGTGAACGGGTCCACCGGCACCTGGGGCAGGTACTTCGGCACCAGCTCCTGGAGCGTGGCCGGACCGCGGCCGTGGTCCTTCGTGTAGGCGGCGAGGGCCGTCCGGATACGCGGCAGCGTCACGCGGAGGGCGGGCTCGTGATTCACCGGCGCGGCGGGCTGTTCGCGCGGGCCGCACGCGAACACCGCCAGCAGCGCAACGCTAAGTAATCCCCACCTCACTGTTGTCCCCCAGCATGAAGCGGTAGGCCACCGGCTTGCGGTGCGTCCTGCCGATCTTCACGTTCCGGCCGATCAGCGACGCCTCGATGCGGCCGTTCACGTGCGCGATCGTCGAGTTCTCCAGCACGATCGAATTCTCGATCTCGCAGTGCTCCACGCCGCAGCGGTTGCCGATCGAGGTATACGGGCCGACGTACGCGTGCGAGATGCGTGCGTCGCGTCCGATGATGGCCGGCCCGCGGACGATCGAGTCGATGATCTCCGCCCCTTCCTCGATCACCACTTTCCCTTCGATCTGGCACTCGCCCGTGACGGTGCCGCGCAGGTCGCGCTCGAACGTGTCAAGCACCGTGCGGTTCGCCTCCAGCATGTCCTCGATCTTGCCCGTGTCCTTCCACCAGCCTTTGACGATGTGCGGATGGACCGAGTAGCCGTTGTCGACGAGCCACTGGATCGCGTCCGTGATCTCCAGCTCGCCGCGCTTCGACGGTTTGATGGCCTTGGCCGCCTCGAAGATCGTCCGATCGAACATGTAGACGCCGACCAGCGCCAGGTCCGACTTTGGCGCGGCGGGTTTCTCCTCGAGGCGGATGACCACCTCGTTGTCGTCCGACAGCTCGGCCACGCCGAACTGCGAGGGGTTCGGCACCTTGGTCAGCAGGATCTCGCTGTTGCAGTCGAGCGAGCGGTACTCCTCGACGAGAGGCGTGATGCCGTGCTGCAGCAGGTTGTCGCCGAGGTACATGACGAATGGCGAGTCGCCGAGGAAATCCTCCGCCGTCAGGACGGCGTGGGCCAGCCCGCTCGGCGCGGCCTGCTCGATGTAGACGATGTTCGCGCCGTAGCGCTTCCCGTCGCCGAGGAAGTGGCGGATGTCCGCGCCCGTCTCGGGGGAGACGATGATGGCGATGTCCTCGATCCCCGCCGCCACGATGGCTTCGACCCCATAGACCAGCACCGGCTTGTTCGCCACCGGGATGAGCTGCTTGGCCGACGTATACGTGAGCGGCCGCATGCGCGTCCCCTTGCCGCCGGAGAGGATGAGGCCCTTCATTTTCTGGTGCGTTCTGGTCATTTCAGTTGGCGGTTGGCAGTTGGCGGTTGGCGGTGGATACCTGCGCTCGCGGTTTGCCGACTCCCTCTCTCGTGGTTACGTCTCTGCAGTCTCGAGCGTCGGTGGCGTTCATGCTCCTGCCCACCGCCAACTGCCACTGCCTACTGGTTAATCAGTGCGATCCAATCGTGCCGACGTTCTTCAGTGTTACGGCGATGCCGTAGCTGGTGATGGGGCGCTCGACGGTCTGGCCGATGCTGGCGTCGAAGTCGTAGACCAGGTGGCGGCGGAACTCGAGCGAGAAACCGTAGCAGGAGCCGGTCCAGCCGGTGAGGAAGCGCTGCTCGAGGAACGAGCCTTTCTGCGCGTCGAAGTTCAGCTCCACGTCCGCACGCAGCCGGTCGCGCAGCAGCGACGAGCCCGTGTTGATGCGGATCTGGCTCGACCCGTCGGCCGGCGATCCCGGCTGATTGAACGAGGCGAACCAGGTGAAGCTGAGGTACTTGTCGGCGTTGTCGCCCGTGCCCACCAGGTTCGCCGAGACCGACGTCGTGTCGATCTGGTGCGAGACGTTGCCGAACGTCGAGGTAGCGTCGAGGGTGAGCGTCTGGTAGGGGTTCACCCGCAGCGAAGCGGTGAGCGGCGTGTAGCGGGCCGGGCGACGTTCGGCTCCGGGGATGTTGCTCCCTCCTCGGTTTTCTTCGAACGGATCCGAGAGGGCCACGCTCTGGCGCAGCGAGAGCGAGAGCACTTCGCGGGCGTTGCCGCCCGGTCCCGTTTCCTTGCCGAGGATGCGCTGCGTCAGCGAGTACTCCACGGAGTCCTGCACCAGCGGGAGGTAGGGGGTGTCGACCGTGTCGAAGCGGATGATGCGGTCCTGCTCCTCGACCTCCGTCGTGTAGAGATAGCGGACGCGCGGCTCGATGACGTGCTTGAAGCGGGAGAAGCCGCCCATGGCCTGGTTGTACACGCGGGAGAACGAGGGGCCGATCATCTCCACCTGCCCCTGGGCGTAGAAGCGGTCGATCGATTCGTCGTTCGTCGGCTTGTTCGTCGCCTCGTCGAGGCTCGACGAGTACCACGTCTGCCGCAGCGAGATCTGCGGCTTGACCGAGAGCCAGGGGGGCGTGCGGAGCTGCATCGAGAGCGTCGGGAAGACGTCGGCTCGGAAGTAGTCGGCGTCGCGCGTCTCCAGGTCGTTGACGATGTTGCTCATGCGCAACTGCGAGGCCGACGATTCGAGCGACAGGTAGAGCGGAGAGCGCCCGAGACGCTGCGGATAGCGGCGGTACTGGACGGCCGGCACCTGCTCGAAGCGCTGGCGCGTGTTCACCGACACGAGGTCGCGCCGGTCGGCGATGACGTTCAGCGAGTAGGTGGGCCGGTTCTTCGTCAGGTAGGCCGACGAGTAGATGTTCGACAGCGTGTGCAGGCGCGGGTCGCGGTCGTACTCGCGGAAGAAGTCGAGGTCGGAGTAGTCCTGCATGTCCACGACGCCGCGGAAGCCGCCCGGCAGGTTCTCCTGCGCGTGCTGGTACTGGTACTTCCACTCGACGTCGTTGCGGTCGGGGTTGTTGACGGCGTAGGCCGACAGCTCGCCCAGCTTCACGTCCTGCGACGGCAGGTAGCGCAGGTTCAGCCCCGTGCCGAAGAACTGTTTGGTGTTGATGTCGGCGTACACGGTGGCGTCGACCGACTCCCCGAAGGGGATGAAGTAGCCGAGCTCGAGCCGCTGTCCGAACCGGGTCGAGAACAGCACCCGCGGAATCAGCAGCCCCTGCGACCGCTCCCTCTTCGTCGGCCAGACCAGCCGCGGCGCCCAGAAGATCGGCAGCTTCTGCGCGTGGAACGAAAGGTCGTGAAAGTAGGCGTAGTCGTCGAGGTTGACCGTGGCCTCGCCGACGTGAATCGACCACGCCGGCCGGTCGAGATCGCAGGAGGTGAAGACGCCGTTCGTCAGCTTGAAGCTGTCGTCGTCGATCTTCTCGATCCGGTCCCCCGAGAAGTACATCGAGGGGTCCATGGTGGCGGTGGCGTTGAAGAAGGTGCCGGTCCGGGTGTTGATGTTGTAGACGGCCTGCGAAGCCGTGAGCCTGGACGGTCCCTGATCGACGATGACGTGCCCCTCGGCCACGACGTCTTTCGTCTTGAAGTTGTGCGTGATCTTGTCCGCCCGGACCGTGATGTCCTGGTACTTGATGCGCGCTTCGAGCTCGATCAGGAGGTATTCGTCCTTGACGAGCTCCACCCGCCCGTTCGGCGCATTGCTCCACTCGATGTCCCCACCCCCCGCCTTCGGCCCCGGTACGAAGCGGATGTTCGGCCGCTGAGCTTCGAGGGAGGAGACGAGGCCGAGGGTGAGAACGAAGGAAAGGAGGGCGAGTGGCCGCCAGAGTGTCATGCGCGGGTGGATTGTAGCGGATAGCGGCAACTGTACGGTGTTGCGCTTCGGGCGGGGGCGGGGGCCACGATCGATCCCATCGGACTCATGGCACCCATGAGAGAACCGCCCCCCTTCTTACGGCAACCCATCCACCGCACGCCCCCCCGCCCGCAGGCCCAGAGGTCCCATAGGTCCCATAGGTCCCATCGTGCCCCTGCCCCCGGAGACACGCGTAGCGGACCCTGGGTTCCTGTGCGGAGAGATTGTTTGCGGATGGGCGTGGCGCGTCACCGGCCGCGCCGGCGCGTCGCGCGGACGATGGGAGTCAGCGCGCGACGACGCGCACGGGGTAGCGCTGGAGGTCTTGTTCGTCGAGATTCGGGAACACGGCGTACACGACCACCGTATACGTGCCGGGTCTCAGCTTGCGCGGCACCACGAGGCCGAGCCGCTCGCTCGCCGGGCGCGGCACGGCCGGTCCGCGCGAGACGGTCTTGCCGCCGGCGTCTTCCAGCGTGAGGCGGTACGTCTCGTTCTCCCCCAGGCCCTTCAGGGAGACCGTGAGTACGTCATCCGCGCTTGCCACGTTAGCTCCGGCGTCGCCACGCATCTGCTGCAATTGCACGATCTGGCCGCCCCGCGGCTCGGCCAGCTCCGACCTCGCCCGCCACAGGAGGCTGCCGAAGACCACCGTCAGCATCGCCGCCAGCAGCGCCGACGCCCGCCAGAACTGCAGGACCTTCCCCTGATCGCGCCGGCGGGCATCGCCATGGATCTCCTTCTCAAGCTGCTCCCAGTGCGTGGTCAGCACTTCCGGCGACAGGTAGTCCGGGTCGCCCGGCTGCGGCGCCTCCGGGAAGGGCTGGGTCAGGGCCTGCGCGAGGTCGGGGTAATGGGCGAGCGCTTCGCGCACACGCGCCGCCTGGTCCGGCGAGAGCTCGCCGTTCGCGTAGGCGAGCAGCTCTTTGTCCGTGGGGGGCTCGACGTAGGGGCGCTGCTGCGGCAGGGGGTGACGCGCGGCGTCACTTTCCGATTTTCTGATCATTGTTCGTCCTCCGGGAACGTGTCGTCTCCCATCCGGGCTCGAAGGAGCCGTTTGGCGTCGCGAATCCGCGACTTCACTGCATCGACGCTGATTCCGAGCTTCGCGGCGATCTCGTCGTACGAGTCGCCTTCGAGCTGTAACCGGATGCATTGTCGCTGCCCCTCGGGCAGCGTGTTGATGGCCTCGTGCAAGCGCCGGATCCGCCGGTCCTGGTGGTCCTGCTCGGCGTAATCCGGCCCCGCGGGCGCGGCCAGTTGGTAGGAAAGATCGGGATCGTCGATGTCGACGGTGGTCCCGGTCCGCTTGGCGGTCTTGTTGTGACTCCGCCACCAGTTCAGAAAGATGCTGCGGGCGATGGACTGAAGGAACGGCCACTCGTCCTCCCCCCGCATCGTCGGCATCTTCTCGAAGAACCGCTTGAAAGTGTCGTGCGAAAGGTCGTGGGCCTCGTCGTCGGCGACGCGGCAGAAACGGAAGTACTTGTAAACGCGAGCGTAATACCTGCGGTAGGCCGCTTCGAATCGTTCTTCCCGATTGCTCATCGTCCCGTCCCGCTTCCGCCAATCGCGTATCTTAGTTGACACGTGAAAAAGCTCTCTCTCATCGTCGTTGCTCTCTGCACCGTCGCAATCGTCTGTGCCATCGCAATCGCCTGCAGAGATACGGACACGGAAAAACCAACCGTGTGGCGTCGAACGGTGGAGCCCCGCCTTTCAGGGGACTGGGAGTGGACGCCGTGCAGGACGCCGCCTAGGCCGGGGGATGAGGAGAGGGTTGTAAGGGACGTTCGGTGCGGGGAGGAGTCGCTGTTGCCTCAGGCGTGCCCGGATTCTTTCCAAGATCCAGCCCACGCCACGCGCCTGCTGTCCTCTTGTACTGACGCGGCCGTGAAGTACCTGGCCGGTGTCGCGCGAACTGACGTGAAGGTTAACGGCGACCTCGCGGCCGCTTATTACGTGCGCGCGCAGCGCAATGACACTCCGGACGACCTGCTGCTGGCTCATGACGCGCTCGCGTTGTCCGATCCCGAGAGTTCCATGACGCGGTTCAATCGGGCGCTGATCATGGAGGCGCTGGGGCTTACCGAGGAAGCGATTGCTGCTTGGAGCGACTTCGTAGAGCGGGAACCGGCTTCTCCGTGGAGCCCCGAAGCTATTCGAAAGCGCGCGCACCTCGAAAGCGTGCGGTTCCGGTCCGATTGGCGAGCGACGTTGCAGGAAGCGCTGGACCGCCGTGATCGCCCGGCGGTGCGCCGGCTCATCGCGCCGGTGCTCGATACAGCGGAGAGCTACCTTGAGGACATATTGCTACCGCAGTGGGCGTCCGATGGCAAGCCAGAGACGCTGGCCCAGGCCGCATTACTCGCCGAGGAGATATCCCGGCGCATCGGCGACACGTACCCGATGGCGGTAGTTGAGGCCAGCAGGTTGAATCCCTCCGCAGATATGAGGAAGGGCCTTCAGCTATTTAGTCAACGCACTCATGAAAAGGGAGCGGAGAAACTCAAGAAGGCGAACATCCTGCTCGAGCAAAGCGGGAGCCCTTTGCACTTGCTCGCGGGTCTCTATTTATTAACGGGTGGAGCGTCGGATGGCGAAAAGCTCGAGGATGACCTTCAGAAGCTTGAGGAGAGCGCCAGGGCTCGAGGGCATAAGCATGTTGCGACTCGCGTCCGGTCAGTTCACGCGTTTGTGGCTGCAGGAACCAGCAGGTATGTAGACGCACTAGCGACGTACGATGAGGCGCAGCGCTTCTACGCGCAGATAGGTGACCGCGAAAACATCGCAACCATTCACGCTCGAAGGGCCGGAATATTTAACGTCCTCGGCCAGCATCAGCGGGCATGGCGCGAAGCGCTACTTGCGAGGAAGCACCAAGGAAGCGTGGGCAAGACCCGAAACGCGCGTCTTCTCGCAGGCGAAACAGCGACCACCGCTCTGGCGCTGGGTTATCCGGCGGTAGCTTTGCTCTACCACCAAGCTGATGTCCGTCGTGCGCGGCAGGCCGTAGATAACACGACAGGGGAAGAACGAGAAACCGAGAAAGGGTATCTCGCGATCGCACTGCGCGGACTCGCAGATAAACAAGTGGAAGCAGGGCAGTACGAGTTCGCGCAAGCCAACCTGAAAGAAGCAAGCGAGTTGCTAGAGTCGAGTAAGACTGCTGATGAGATCAGAAAAGCGATTCAATCTCGTCTCGTTGCAGTTGAAGGCGAAGTGTTGCTTCGCACGAACCCGGACCAAGCCGTCCACCGGTTCACGGAGGCGCTACGACTCGCAGGAGAGCACGAGATCGCGACCGTGCGCGTGTCATTTCTCATTCGTCGTGCCGAAGCGAACTTCTTGGCGAAGCGCCCTCGCGCATCTGAAGACGATCTCCGGAACGCTCTTTCGGTCCTGAGGTACGAGGAGGCCGATATTCTTGCCCGGCGAAAACCCGGCGAAAACGAGGAGATCTGGAGCCCGTACTTCAGGCGCTTTGAGCGGACGTATCATCGCTTGATTGCTGACCTGCTTGATCGCGGTGCAATGGCCGAGGCATTCAAGTACGCCGAGACCGCGCGCGCGTTCGAGCCGATCAACCTCATCAAACTACATGACGGCGACGGGTTCGTTGACGTGGCGAACCTTGCCGATGCTCAGCGACGCATTCCGGTCGGAACCGTAGTCCTCGACTACGTGGTCATGGACGACCGGACCTACGTCTGGATTATTTCGCGCGACGATGCGCGGGTTGTGCGGCAGTCGGCACGTCGAGACGAGATCCAAGGTTGGCGGGAGGAGCTCCAGAGCGCAATAGCTCGCCAGTCAGAGTCCGACGCGAGAGGCCTGCTGTCGGTGCTCTATGACCAATTGCTCAAGGAGCCGTTGAAACAGACCGGCAGCGCCCAGCGCCTCGTAATCGTTCCCGGGGCCGAGATGGAGGTGTTGCCATTCGCTGCCTTCCTGGAGCCAGTCAAGCAACGATACCTCGTTCAGGAGCAGCCGGTCGTTTCGACGGCGGGGAGCCTGAGCCTCTATCTGTGGGCTCTGGATCGCGATCAGAAGCTCTCGGAGCCCGACGAAAGCCCATCTGTATTGCTCATCGGAAACCCCGCCGCCAACGAGCAGTTGGCGCAACAGTACGGGCGGCTCGGGGGAGCCGAAGCGGAAGTGAAGGACCTCGAGTTGCTGTACGGTCCGGCGGCCATGCTGCTGACCGGACGGATGGCCACGGCGAATGCTTTCATGGAGCTCGCGCCGAAGCACGCGATTGTGCACGTGGCCGCGCATGCGATCGTCCACCCAGGTGCGCCGTGGAAATCCCTGATCCTGCTGGCGCCCTCGGAGGATAAGTCGCATTCAGGCGCGTTGCAGGCGGTCGAGTTATTGATTGGCTCGAAGCAGCTCAGCAAAACAAGACTCGTTGTGTTGGCTGCTTGCCAGAGCGCGGCGGGAGCGCCGATCGGTCCTGAAGGTATGGCACCGCTGGTGCGGCCGTTGATCGCGCAGGGTGTGCCGGCGATCATTGGGAGCCTGTGGGACGTGAACGACGCCACAACTAAACCGTTGATGGTGTCCTTTCATCGTCACTATCAGGCGGGCAATGAAGTGGCGGTTGCGCTGCAGTTGGCGCAACGTGAGTTGCTCGATAACAACAATGACCCCGACTCCCAGTCGGTCCTCGCGTGGGGTGCGTTTCAGGTGATCGGATATGCCGACTCACCGTTCCGCCCCGCTGCGAGATAGCAAGTAAGGAGACACACGCCTTGGATTTTCTCGTCCGTATTCTTTTCAGTGGTCTGATGGTCTTTATCCCCAGCGATAACGGCCAGCAACTCGACGTCGTGCTGCTCAAGGCCGCACACGCGCATCACCTTTCCGACGGCAGCGCGCTCGGGACTCACAACGCCATGCTCTTCGCCCGTGCCGGTAGCTGCACCGGCGACTGCCCGACGACCGACGGCACTACCGCCACCACGGTTTATCGCGACAAGACGCTGACGCAGGCGCAGGATGCGTTGGCCGAAGCGGTCAGTGGCGGCGCTGCCTGGTTCCTCAATGGCTCGCAAATCACGGTCAACAAAGTCGGTATTAACGCTCCGGCCTTGCCGGGGTTCAGCTTCCTCACCGGCGCGCGGCCGTCCGTCAACGGCGTGCCGGTCGCGCTTCCGTCCAACTCCACCGAGCGCACTGACTACAGTTGGCTCGCGAACATGCAGCAGATCTGCGGCAGCGGGTGCACGTTCGACGCGGACCTGATCGGCTCCAACCCGCCGTCGGACCTCGTCGTGGCGCGCTTCCGTCTGCGCAGCGGCAAAGCCTTCACCTACTCCCTCGCCCGCGGCGGCACCAACGTGCAGCCCGTCACCTTCAAGCGCCTGGATGCCAGCGCCAGCGGCACGACCGCGCAGGCCGTGGCCACCTGGATGGGTGTCGACATCGAGGTCTCGGGCGACAGCATCGAGATCGTCGAAGAGAAGTTCGACGCCAGCGCCGGCCGTTCCATGGTCCTGACGCCGGACGCCAACGACCGCATCGAAGTCGCCGTCGTCAACCTCCCGCCGTTCGTGCCGCCCGCGTCCCCCGCGACGCTGGCGCCGCAGACCGGCAAGCACTTCGAGGCGTACTACGAACTGCTCAACACCGTCCCGTCGAAGGAGACGCGCCTCGTGCCCTTCGCCGGCAGCGCGAGTAGCACCGACTGGACCCTCGTGCATCCGACGACTGCAGTGGCTTCCACTCTTCTCGCCAAACTGCGGCTGGACGTCGGCCGCGGTCCGTACGACCGGGTGCTCTGCCCGCCGGTCGGCGGCGGCACTCCCTGATCCAACCTCCCGGAACGGCCCGCCTTCGTGGCGGGCCGTTCGTTTTACGTCCATCCGATTCGACACACCAGGAGTGAGGACAATGCGTAAATTGTGTGCGCTGGCGCTAGCTCTGCTCGCCGCTGCCGCTTGTGAAACGGCGCCGCCCCGCGACAGCCATGTGATTGCGGCCGAAACGCTGACGAACGATTGTGCAAAGTCGCGGCTGGCCGACTGGAAAGTCCAGGCCACCGCCGTGGGCCGCAACTGCGACGTCCTGCAGATCCAGACGGCCAACGTCATGGAGCCGTCGATGGTCGAGGCGGTGCATTACGGCTACGGCTACTACGACCTCTATGAAGGAGGCGTGCAGCAGTTCCATCGCGAGCGCGGCTTCCGGGCGGTCTTCTATCGCGACCGCGAAGGCAACGTCTGGTCGTATGGCATCGAGAAGGTGGAGATCGCGAACCTTGTCCCGTGCCATTAGCCGCGCGCTCCTTCTGTGCACGCTGTTCGCCGCGCCTGTGGCCGAGGCGGGGGAGCGGCGGGCCTTGCTCATCGGCATCGATGATTACAGCGCGTCGCGGCTGCCGGAGGTGGCGCCGGTCGAGGACCGCGGGTGGCCGAGTCTGAACGGCGCCGTCAATGACGTGACGACGTTCGCGGACCTGCTGGACGCGCGCGGGTTCGCCGTTGTCACGCTTACCGACCAGGAGGCCACGCGGAACGCCATCCTGCAGGAGCTCGAGCGGCTCGCGCACACCGCGCGGAAAGAGGACGTCCTCTTCGTCTACTTTGCCGGGCATGGGTCGCAGGTGGCGAACTCGCGGTCCGACGAGCCGGACAAGCTCGACGAATCGCTCGTGCCGGCGGATTCGAAGCGGGGAGCGGCCGACATCCGGGACAAGGAGCTGCGGCGCATCTTCAACCGCATCCTCGATCGCGGCGCGCGGCTCACGGTGATGATCGACGCCTGCCACAGTGGCTCCGGCGCGCGGGGGAGAACGCGGTCCATCCGGCGCGATGACCGCGACGTCCTCGACCGCACCCCCGCGGGACCGCGGCCCGAGAACCGCGGTGCGCTCGTGCTGGCGGCGACGCAGGACTACGACCGCGCCGGCGAGGTGGCGGACGGCGAGGGCAACATGCGCGGCGCCTTCACCTGGGCGTGGCTGCGGGCCATGCGCGATGCCTCGCCCCACGAGCCGGCCGTGGCCACCTTCCAGCGCGCCCAGGCCCGCCTCCGCGCCGAAACGCCGTTTCAGGAGCCCGTCATGGCCGGTGATGCCGCCGCCCGCAACAGGCCGTTTCTCGGCTTCGCGGGCGCGGCGAAGGGGGCGGAGCACAGCGGCATAGCCGTCGGAAAAATCCAGCGCGACGGCACCCTGATCCTGCAGGGGGGCTGGGCCAATGGCCTCAGTCCCGGCGCCGAGCTCTCGGCCGGCAGGACGCGCGTCATCGTGACGGAGCTCCTCGGCCCCGGCCGCAGTAAGGCGCGCGTCGCCGCCGGTGAGGCCGTCCGTTCCGGCGCGCTGCTCGAAACGCCGCGGCGCCGCTGGTACGAAGTGCAGTCGCCGCCGTCCCCCTACCGCCTCGTCGTGCGCCACCGAGGAACGGTGGTGGGGGAGGGAGGCGTCCTGACGGCCGGGAAGAGCTACGAGCTCGCCGTCAGCGGGGACCCCGCCCTCCCGCCGCGCTACCTGTACGTCTTCGTCGTCGACAGCGCCGGCCGCAGCACCCTCCTCTTCCCGGAAAGCGGCTCGGTCGAGAACCGCTTCCCCCTCTCCACCCTCGGCGCATTCACCGTGCAGCCCCCCTACGGCCGCGACACCTTCTATCTACTCGCCACCGACGAAGCGCTCCCGAACCCCTGGATTCTCGAGTGGGACGGCGTGCGCGCCCCGCTGCAGCCGGCCTGGTCGCTCCACAAAACAACCTTCGAGAGCCGTGGCCGGCTCACGTCACGGCGACAGTGAGTCGTCGCCGGAAGGCCTCCGACCCGGGGGCGTCGTTCTTCACCGACGCTTTCGGATAAACAAAGGTCCGGCTTCGGCGCCTCTTCATCGACGCTGATTGGCGCCGCTACAGCCACTCCATGCCCGTACGCAGCGCCGGGGTAGGGCTTCCCCCGCCACAGACACTTCATCCGCGTTCCTCTTTAGAGCCTCGGTCGCGACATTCGCGGATGAGTTCGTGTAACTCTGCGCAGCGCGATCGCGAGCCCCGTCTTCCACGCCACCGGAAAACGCGCACGCGACCTGCCGCTCGACGCTTCGTGTCTGCTCTGTGACTGGTGACTACGTTCGACGTCCGGTCTTCCATTTACAATGCGGTCAAAGATTCAACAACGACCACTCACGAGGCGACCTTTCCATGCGCGCAATGGCCAGCTTGACCAACATGTTTGCTGCTGTCTCGATCGACGCCACCAGCGCCGTTGCTGCTCATCGCCGGCGGGTCATTGAACTGGGTTCTCGTACATCTCGCGCTGCGAAGCTTCTCGTCCGCATCGTTCCCTGCCTCGCACTGCTCGCCCTCGCCTCGGCGGCGGCCGCGCAGCAGGAGCCGGCCCCCGGCGAATGGGGGATGCGGGCCCCGACGCTCGAGCCCCTCTCCGAGTTGGCGGTCGCGGAAGCGAACGGCAAGCTCTACCTCATGGGCGGCTATCCGCAGAATCGGGTGACCGCCCGTACCGTCCAAATCTACGACATCGCCACCGACACCTGGGCCTACGGTCCACAGCTCCCGGTGCGCAACAACCACGGGATGGCGGCCAGCGTGAACGGGAAGATCTACCTCATCGGCGGCCAGTTGAACGCCGATGACCCCCCGAACAGCAACAGCTACGTGAACACAGTCTACGAGCTCGATCCCGCGGTCGGTGTATGGGTCACGAAGGCGCCGATGCCCACGGCGCGCAGCTCCGGCGTTGCCGTTGTGCACGACGGCAAGATCTACGTCGCCGGTGGACGATTGCCGCGCGGCTCCGACTTCGCCGTCTACGACCCGGCGGCCAATACCTGGGAGGTGCTGCCGAACCTGCCCACGCAGCGCAACCACTTCACCGGCGCGGCGATCGACGGCCGCATCCACTACGTCGGCGGGCGGCAAGGCAATGGATTGTCGCCCCTCATGACGACCGTGCACGAAGTCTTCGACCCTCAAACGCGGACCTGGACGACCGCCGCCCCCATGCTGCGCCCGCAAAGTGGCATGAACGGGGTCATGGCCCGCGGTTTGTTCCACGTCTGGGGCGGCGAGGGGCCGGCCGGCATGTTCCACGACCATGACTACTACAACCCTCAGACCGACACATGGACAGAGCTCCCCGACATGCCTATGGCGGTTCATGGCATTGTCGGCTCAGCCTTCGTGGACGGTCTGATCTGGGTGACCGGTGGCGGCACCGATATCGGGGGCAGCTCCGGCAGCACTCTCAACCAGGTGTACCGGCCAGCAGTCGGATTGGTGGAACCGGTACCTGGAACGCTGTCCTTTTCATCACCGGCGTTCAGCGTCGTAGAAAGCGCCGGCAGCGCCACTATCGAGGTGCAGCGAACCGACGGCTCCGACGGCGCCGTGAGCGTGGCGTATGCCGTCACGGGCGGCACCGCTGTAGACGGGACCGACTATCAGAGCGTGAGCGGTGTCTTGAGCTGGATTGACGGTGATACCGCCAGCAAGACGTTTACGGTTCCAGTCTTCAACACAGTCATCGGCGAGCCTAAGACCGTCATCATCACGCTGGCGAGTCCGACCGGCGGCTCCGTCCTCGGCACCAACATCGTGACCACGTTGATGATCTACGACGACGACCGGCCGCGCCGTCGGACAGCGACAAAATAGCGGGTGCATTTCGCTGCCCATCTTTCTCCGCGCGTGACGCTCGCGACTCTCGCAGTGCTCGTTGCGATGCTGTCCAAAACAGCTTGTGGGACCGGATTGCGCATGGCCCGTCGCGTAGTTTGGACTGCGGCAGCGACGCTTCACGAGCTGCCGCTTTCCTGCAGCCGCAGCGGGCGAGCTGCGGCCCCCCTGGTGACCCAGAAGGGTGGCCGCTCGACGCTGCCACTGTGAGAAAGCGCCGCTGATGAAGCGTCGCTGGCGCGCTCCAAACTAAGCCGTGGGCGGTGTCAAAGCGGGGGGTCGTTCTTCCCCGACGCTTTCGAATAAACAAAGGTCCGGCTTTCAGCCACTCCGTGCCTATGCACGGCGCGGAGCCGTTGATCAAACGGAGCGCAGCGTAGCCACGCGGGAGTGGAGGACGGACAATCCTGTCCGTCCGGCGAGAAGTGGCGCGACGACCTATCTCTTTGTGGCTGCTTCCTCACGGGAACAGCGGGGTCAGAGCTTTGCTTTGTCGAGCGGGGAACAGTGGGGTCAGAGCTTTGCTCTGTCGTGAAACCGGCGTCGTCTACCTTCTGTAGAGCCGCCGGCCCGCAACGAAAAGTAAAGCTCTGGCTCCTCCAGGCCCGCGCCGTCGCGCGACATCGGCCCGCAATTCCATCCGCTCGTCACGCGGATGATTCCGCTCGTCACAAGGTCGTCGCCCGATCCGGACGCCGCGGGGCACGATGCGCCGCGAAAGGAGAAGTGATGAAACTGTTTATAACGATGCTTCTGGTTCTGATGACACTGCCGTGCTCCGCGGACGAGACCGCGATCAACAAGGCGGTGGCCAGACGGGTCTACGAAGATGGGCTGAGCCGCGGGATCTTCACGGTGCCGTACACGGACGACTTTGTCGGACACGGCGGCTCGAGGACGTTCACCCACGAAGACGGCATGAACGAGGCGAAGGGATGGCGCTCCGCGTTTCCCGACCTCGCCGTGAACGTCGATCTCATGGTCGCCGAGGGCGATCTCGTCGCCGTCCGCTGGACCGCGCGCGGCACGAATACCGGAACGGGTAACGGCATCCCGGCGACCGGCCGGAAGGTGGAGGTGAGCGGCACGGCGATCTTCCGCTTCGTGGACGGCAAGATCGCCGAGGAGTGGACCTCGGCCAATTCGCTCGGCCTGATGAAGCAGTTGGGCCTGCGGTAAGCTGAACACAATGCGACGGGCACTGATCATCGCTGCAGGCTGGACGCTCTGCGGCTTGCTGCTCGCAGCGCAGGCGCACGTTTCGGCGGCGATGCGCGGCGAGCCGATCGGCTGGGGGCGCCCGCTCGCGATCTGGCTCGCCTGGGCCTGGATCTGGGCGCTCCTCACGCCGCCGATTCTGCGTCTCACCGCGCGCTACCCGTTCGGCAGAGCAGGTGCGCTGCGCAGTGTGCTCGTGCATGTAGCCGGCAGTGTCGTCGCCGTGCTGCTCAACCTCGCGATCTTCGCGCTCCTCGCTCCGCTGGTCGGAGCGAGGAGCGCCGCCGGCTCCTGGAGCGCCACCTTCCTCCAGCTCCTGGGGTCGGTGTTCCTGCTCGACCTTCCTGCCTACTGGCTGCTCGTCATCGTGGCCGAGACCACACGGCTTTCGCGTCTCGAAGCGCAGTTCGCCGAAGCGCGGCTGCTCGCGCTCAAGGCGCAGTTGCAGCCGCACTTCCTCTTCAACGCGCTCAACACCGTGTCAGTGTTGATGCGCGAGGACGCCGACGCCGCGGACGACGTGCTCGTGCGCCTGAGCGGACTGCTCAGGAAAACGCTCGACAGCTCCGCGAAGCACGAAGTGCCGCTGCGCGAGGAGCTGGAGCTCGCCGAGGCGTATCTCGAGATCGAGCGCGTCCGCTTCTCCAACCGCTTCGCCTATCGCATCGACGTCGCCGGCGAGGCGCTCGACGCTTCCGTGCCTCCGCTCATCCTCCAGCCGCTCGTCGAGAATGCGGTCCGTCATGGCATCGCGCGGCGCATCGCCGCGGGACGGATCGAGATCGCCGGCGCGCGACGGAACGGCCGGCTGCAACTGACCGTCCGCGACGACGGGCCGGGGATCGCGGCCGGTGCACGCGACGGCATCGGCCTGTCGAACACGCGCGCACGATTGCAGCAGCAGTACGGCGCGCGTCATACGTTCGCGCTCGCGAATGACCGCGACGGCGGCACGATCGTCTCACTGGAGATCCCCGCGTGATCCGCGTGCTCATCGTCGACGACGAGCCGATCGCGCGGCGCGGCATCCGCCAGCGGCTGCAGGGCGAAGCCGATCTCGAGGTCGTCGGCGAATGCGGTGACGGAGCTGCGGCGATCGAGGCCATCACGGAGCTCGCGCCCGATCTCGTCTTTCTCGACATCCAGATGCCCGAGGTCGGCGGCTTCGACGTCATCGAAGCGATCGGTGTCGCGCGAATGCCTGCGGTCATCTTCGTCACCGCCTACGACGAGCATGCACTGCGCGCGTTCGACGTGCATGCCGTCGACTACGTGCTCAAGCCGATTGACCGGCATCGCTTCCGCACCGCCGTCAAGCGCGCGCGGCGGCGACTTGCGCACCGCGCCGGGGAACAGCGCGCGCCGGGGCAGCTCGACAGACGGATCGCGGCCGCGCTCGCAGAGCTCGGACGCCCGGCGCCCGACTACGCGAAGCGCCTCGCCATCAAGGGCGACGGACGGGTGATTCTCGTCGATGTCGACGAGGTTGACCGGCTCGAAGCGGCAGGCAACTACGTCGAGGTGCACAGCGGCGCGCGCCATCACCTCGTGCGCGACACGATGGCCAGCCTCGAAGCGCGCCTCGATCCCGCCCGCTTCGTCCGCGTCTCCCGCTCGTCGATCATCAACGCCGATCGCGTCCGCGAACTGCAGCCGATGTTCAACGGCGACTTCGTCGTCGTTCTGCGCGATGGTACGAAAATCTCGGGCAGCCGCCGCTACCGCGCGGCCTACGACATGCTCACGAGCTGACGCTGCGCTCACCAGTCGTGGAGCGGTGCTCGGGGTCACCGCTTTCGATCTTTGCTACGGTGCCGCACGGGAGCGAAACGAAGCTGCGCCCCCTCCTCTGAACCGGTCTGCTGACGCCACACCGCCGGCTGCGGGACGCGGTAGCGCGTCACCAGTAGGTGCGGATGCCGGCGTCTTTGACCCGCCGCGCGAGTTTCTTGTCGAAGGTGGCCACGGCGTCGTAGCGATTCGTCGCGGCCAGGGCAAGGATGGCCGCATCGGCGAGTGAGGGGAGCGGATCCGGCCAGACTTCCAGGACTCGTTTCCACGGGCAATCAGCGATCACCCGCGCACCTGGGAGCGTGACGACATCGCGGATCATGGTAGCCAGGCGCTCACCGGTTGCGCCGTACATCGTCTGGAAGACGTAGCTGATTTCGAACACGATGAATTGCGGAATGATCGCCTCGATCTCGCCGTCGACGGCTTTTAGCAGGAGCGCTTTCGCGGCCGCGCGTTGTGTTTCGTCGCGGTCGACGAAGAACGAGACGAGGACGTTTGCATCGATGACGACGCTGGTCACGTCAGACGCGCCCTCTGCGCTTCCGGGCTTCCTTCACGGCCTCGACGGCATCGGCGGGACCGTCCTTGAAGATCCCTTCCCAACGGAACAGGCCCGGCCGCTCGGTAGTGATCGCCACTTTGCCGCCGCGGATTTCCCACGTCAGGCGATCACCGGGGCCGACGTCGAGCGCGTCGCGGACTTCCTTCGGAACGGTCGTCTGACCCTTGCTGGTGATGGTCGAGGTAGGCATAGAGTCTCCTTACTTCATTATACCCGGGTAAGGAACGGTTGATTCCGTGGAAACACGACCGGACCACGATGCTGCCGAGCTCTGTGACCGCGGACCTGCACGAGCAGCTCGTCCATGCCCGGCTGCTGTACCAGGAAGATCTCGCGTCCGGCTGGGGAGAGATCTGGCTGCCCGATGCAATCGCGCGGAAGTTTCCGTCGGCCGCGCGCGAATGGCGGTGGCAATGGGTCTTTCCCGCGTGCCGGCGATGGCGCGACAAGGAGGGGCGCGAAGGACGGCATCACCTGCACGAGACTGTCATACAGCGGGCCGTCACGGACGCGGCCCGCGAGGCGGGAATCGACAAACGCGTGACCTGTCACAGCTTCCGCCACTCCTTCGCCACGCACCTGCTCGAGCACGGACACGACATACGAACGGTCCAGAAGTTGCTGGGCCACCGCGACGTCGCAACGACGATGATCTACACCCACGTATTGCGCCACGGCGCACGCGGAGTACGTAGCCCTCTGGACGCGGCCTGAACCCGGAGCATAAACTGGAGCGCTTCGCGCCGGCGGAACAGCGATACGCTGCGGAAAGTGCCAGGTACTCCGCGGCCGATTTCAAGTTAGGCCGGCCAAGCGGCAGCGTCCGGAGATCGGTAGGCCAGCTACAGCCGCGTCGTGACAATCCGCTTCAGTTGGATGCAACTCGGTGAGCATAAACAGTTGCAGGCGGTCAACGCCTAAACAACTGCTATAGATGTTTGCCCACGTCACACTTAAACCCATAAAAGCGCTCGGCGGCATCGGCGATGCCGGTGATGAACCACAAGTTAATTCCACCTCCGACGACGGGACCGAGGAATGGGACAAACCCGCTAAGCATCTTGCCTCCGAGCTTTGAGGCAAATTTCGCACCGACTTTGGCACCTGCCTTCGCACCCATTTTTCCGCCCATCTGCGCACCGACCAGTAGGCCGGCACTCTTGCACATCGTTTTCGCGACCATCTTGAGGCCGGCCTTCGTGTGGACCTTAATTGCCATGTCGGCGGCGGCTTTACCGGACAGCGCCGCGAACAACTCGCCGTTTTCGTCGCCACCAGCCCAGAGGTTGAGAATGATGCCGAAATCCTCGTCCTCCAGAAAGTTTCCGCACTGACTCCGCTCGGCGTAGATGGCGCCAATGCCGTAACTGCAGACGCCCATTCGGTTGATGAGGAAGATGACGTCGGCCGCAATGCCTGCGAGATGAGCAATGGGA
>DASWMP010000012.1:0-25252 GCA_036399695.1 Thermoanaerobaculia bacterium
ATATTCGGCGGAATCTGAATGTGGGACAGACACTCCTGTCTGTCCGCGCCCGCAGGCGCCGGTTCATCGACGGCAGAACCAAGGGAGTAGATCGAAACGCACCGTTTTGAGACACCCTCCTTTCGCCACCGCACTCCGAGATCAGAAATGATCGTAGCCGGCGGCTTCCAGCGGACGCGCCACGCCCTGCTCCCGGATCATCACCTCCGGCTCCCTGGTGATCCGGCCGATCGCATACACGGGCCGTCCCACGCGCGCGCTGAGTTGCGATTCCGGCAGTGACGCCGTGAACAGCAGCGCGTACTCCTCACCGCCGTGCAGGACCACCTCCTGCGCGCGGACGTCCAGCGCGCGGGCCTGGTTCACCAGGTCGGGAAAGATGGGGATGCGTTCCCGCTCGATCTCCGCGCCGTAACCCGACGCCTCGCAGAGATGGTGCAGATCGGTCGAGAGGCCGTCCGACACGTCGATGCACGACGTGACCTCGGCGATCTTCGCCAGCGCGAGGCCGAGGGCCAGCTCCGGCTCCGGATCGACATGGCGCCGCATCGCGGAGATGGCCAGCTCGCGATGCGCGTAGCCGGTCGGGCGCGGCGGATCGCCTTCCAGCGACCAGCCGTTCATCAGCAGATGCAGCCCCGTCGCCGAGCCGCCGATCGGCCGCGAGAGGTAGACGCGGTCGCCCGGCTTCGCCCCGCTCCGCAGCAAAGGCCGCGTCGCGATCCGGCCCACCGCCGTCACGGAGATCGTGAACTTCTCGGCGCGCGACAGATCGCCGCCGACGATCTCGATCCCATGCTCCTTCGCCGCCCCGGCGAGCGCGTTGAGGAACGCGTCGATGTGCTCCATGGCCCAGGGAGGGAGGCCGAGCGCGACCACCGCGTAACGCGGCTCCGCCCCCATGGCCGCCAGATCCGAGAGATTCACCGCCAGGCTTTTGCGGGCGATGAACGGCAGCGGGATGGCGCGGGTAAAGTCGACGTCCTCCACGAGCATGTCGCAGGTGACGACGTCGTCGCCGACGATGGCCGCGTCGTCGCCGATCTTGTCCGAGAAGAGCTCGCGCATCTTCGCGACGAGCTGCGCCTCACTCACTTGCGCGCCCTGCGCGGCGCCGACGTCTCCACGGCCACGATCGGCTGCAGCGGCCGCACGAACTCCTCCCCTTCGTAGAGGATCGCTTCCAGGAAGAGCCCGGACGGTGGCGCCGTCGGCTGGAACGGTTCGGCTTTCGGCTGCAGCATTGCCGCGAACTGCGCCGGCTTCAGGTTCCCGCGTCCCACTTCGACGAGACAGGCCGTGAGCTTGCGCACCATCTTCCAGAGAAAGTGCGACGCGGAGATGCGGAAGAGAATCAGGTCGCCGGCGCGCACGAGCTCCGCCTGCTCGACGACCACGATGCGCGATTCATCCTTCGCCAGCCGCTTGTCGGTGAAGGCGGTGAAGTCGTGGCGCCCCGCGATCGACGCGGCCGCGGTCTGCATGGCCGCGAAATCGAGCCGGTCCTTGATCCACCAGACGAACGGCTTGGCGAACGCGGTGCGGCGCGTGGAGATCTGGTAGAGGTAGGTGCGGGAGAGCGCGTCGTGCCGCGCGTGGAAGTTGTCTTTGACGGCGCGCGCTTCCGTGATGTGGATGTCGTGCGGCAGCAGGTCGTTGATCTTCCGCATCAGCAGCAGCGGATCGTGCGCCTTCTTCGCGCGCAGATGCGCCACCTGCGCCGACGCATGGACGCCCGCGTCCGTACGCCCGGCGCCGCCGACGTCCACGTCCCCCAGCACCTGCGCGGCCGCGCGGATGAGGTGTCCCTGCACCGTTTTCTGCGTGTTCTCCTGCGTCTGCCAGCCGGAGTAGCGGGTGCCTTCGTATTCGATCGTCAATTTAAAGGTAGGCAAGGTGGGGAATCTTACTATCCGATGCCCCTCGGCGAACGTTTCAGTAGGGAGGAGAAAAGAATGCAAACAAAGCTGCTCGTGCTCCTGGTCTCCCTTTTCCTTTCCGTCACCGCCGCCGCGCAGACACCCGATTACGACACCGAAAAGCCGCAACCGTCATCCTGTAACGAGCCGTTGCCGTACGAGGCGGAGCTGCCCCCGCCGCCCGAATTCGACGAGCCGATCAACGATCGGGCGCCGGAGCTCGGCTTCTACCCGCCGCGGGCCGGCACGCTGCAGGATCAGAAAGCGGCCGGCGAGACCTGCTACTGGGACGACGTCCCCATGGAGGACGACTACGAGAAGCGCGACACGGCGGAAGACGAGCAGGCGCGCCTGGCGATGCCCTGCGCCTTTCCGGCGTCCCTCACCGTCCAGGCCGGCGTGCCGGACAATTTCGCGGCGCCGCAGGATGCCGCAAGTCCCTCGGCGGCGATCACCGATGTCCTGGGGTTGATCCCCGCCTGGGACGGCTTCGACGGTCCGGGCTTCAACAGCCGCTTCGGCCATACGTTCAAGCCTTCGTTCCTGCTCGAAGCGCACTACCAGTCGGGATTGCTGACGATTCACATCCGCCCGTCCGGCGACTTCCCGAACAATGACACGATCTCGCTGTGGGTGACGGACGGCAGCGGTGTGAATCTGCCGGGGTGGGGTGCGACGATCAGCAATCTCGCGCCGTTGACGCCCGGCCGCGAGACCACGCTGCAGCTCGATCTGCGCACGCTGGCGACGACGGGCGGCTCCACGATCCTGCGCGACCTCAATCGCTGGGGCAATCTCAACGTCTACATTCAGGACGACGTGACCATCGACGACATGACGCTGAAGCTCGCGTGCACCGACAGCGCGACGCCGGCACCGCTGGTCGGCGTCATCCCGAACAGGGCCGGCGGCTGCGGGCCGTCGTCCAAGCAGTACGAGATCTACCTCGACAATGAAGACCGGAAGAACGCCAACGCCCGCGGCGGCTGGCTCGGCGGGATCAGATCGACCAACAACACGCTTTTCCGCGTCTGCGCCGTCGACGGCCGGGACTTCACAAACGCGGTGAAGGCCGGTGCGAACTTCGCCGTGCTGGCACTCACTGCCAGTTGCCCCGACGGGTTCACCCGCTTCGACCGCCATCATGACAACGAGGACAACCGAACGGAGTCGTTTGACACCGCACCGAGCGGCAGCCCCACCGGCACCGTCGGTCGGCAGGCGAACACGAACATGGCGTTCTGTGTCGCCACCGGCATCAGCAACGCGCCGAATTCGGCGTTCCCCGATCTGGGCTTCGAGTACGGCGTCTGGGGCGGCAGCGATGCCCGCCGGACACCCTGGGCCTGGGCCCTGGCTCGCGGCTGGCTGTACCTCGACGATGAGGACAACCGCAATGCGAATCAACCGGCCAGCGGTCCGGCGTACACGAACAGCTTCGTGGAGTTGGGGAACAACACGCGGTACCACGTCTCGCGCGTGAAGTGACGCATGGATCACGGTCCGGAGGGGCTCCTCCGGACCGTGATACCCTCCGCGGCCGGTATGCGCCCCACCTCCTACCAGGTTCTCGGAGACCTCTTCGTCGTCCTCTGGGACGACGGCCACGAGTCGTACTACCCGCTCGAAGAGCTGCGCCGCGCCTGCCCCTGCGCGGTCTGCAGCGGTGAGCCCGACCTCTTCGGCCGGATGGCCGGCGGGCTCCCGCAGCGCTACCGCCCGGAGTCGTTCCAGCTCGCGTCCATCTCCTCGGTCGGCAACTACGCCCTGCAGCCAAACTGGGCCGATGGCCACGAATGGGGCATCTGGACCTACGAACGCCTGCGCGCCCTCTGCCCCTGCTGCAAGACGGAGTAGCGGCCGCACGCCGCCGAGTTTGGAGTGCGGCAGCGATGCTTCATCAACTGCCGCTTTCGTATAGCCGCAGCGGGCGAGCTGCGGCCCTCATGGTGCACCAGCCGGGTGGCAGCTCGTCGCTGCCGCACTCCAAACTCCCCGCCTCAGCGCATCGCCACGTACACGATCACCGTCAGCACGCCGAGAACGAAGCCGATGATCGCGTAGCGGGCGGTGGGGGTCAGTTTGTCGAACATGCTTCCTCCCTTCGTCTTTTACGGGACGATCAACGTCCCGTTTTTGCCTTCGAGCGCTTCGCGGAGCACTTCGACGTCGGTGATCAGGACGTCTTTGCCGCTCGCGCGGACGAACTGAATCGCGGACTGCACCTTCGGCCCCATCGAGCCGGGGGGGAACTGGCCGTCGGCGTGGTGCTGCTCCGCTTCGGCCACCGTGATCCGGTCGAGGTACTGCTGCGTCGGTTTGCCGAAGTCGATCGCCACCTTCGGCACGCCCGTCAGGATGATGAAGACGTCAGCCGCGAGCTTCGCGGCGAGGAGCGACGACGCGAAATCCTTGTCGATGACGGCTTCGATGCCGCGCCACGCGTTATCACGGCCGCGCACCACCGGGATCCCTCCGCCGCCGGCCGCGATCACCACCGACGCGGTGTCGAGCATGTGCTCGATCGTGTTCAGGTTCAGGATCGTCAGCGGACGTGGCGACGGCACGACGTGACGCCAGCCGCGGCCTGAGTCCTCGCGCATCGTCCAGCCGAGATCGCGCTCCAGCGCTTCGGCGCGGTACCTCGTGAAGAACGGTCCGATCGGCTTGGTCGGCCGTTTGAAGGCCGGGTCGTTCGCGTCGACTTCCACCTCCGTGAGGATCGTCGCCACTTCGCCGCCGACGCCGATGGCGTCCAGACGGTTGCGCAGCGCCTGCTGCAGCATGAAGCCGATCGACCCTTCGGTCTGGGCCACGGCGACGTCGAGCGTCTGCGGCGGGATCTTCGTCGAGGCTTCTTCCGCCTGCACCAGGATGTTGCCGACCTGCGGCCCGTTGCCGTGGACGACGATCATCTTGTAGCCGTGGCGGACGATCTCCGCGAGCCAGCGCGCGGCCTGCTTGGCGCGCGCGATCTGTTCTTCCTGCGTGCCGCGGTCTTCGGGGCGCAGCAGGGCGTTACCGCCGAAGGCGACGAGTGCGAGTTTGTAATCCCGTGGATTTGCCAAGCGTCAGAGGTCCTCGCGCTCGAGCGGCATGGTCATGCAGCGCGGACCGCCGCGCGCGCGCGACAGCTCGTGTCCCGGAATCTGCAGCGCGTACTTTTTATTGGTCCACGTCTCGAGCTCGGTGCGTCCGAGGAGCAGGTCGTCCTCGTACACGATGTGGTACTTGTGTTTCGCCAGTTCCTCGGCCGTGCGCACGTTGCGCTCGTACATCAGGATTATGCCCGGCGCGAGCGCGAACGCATTCGCGCCGTCGGTCCACTGCTCGCGCTGCTGGTCGACGGCGAGCGCGCCGCCGCAGTAGATCGGCTCGAGGTCGAAGCCTTTCTTGCGCAGCGCGCCGAGGAGCGATTTCTGTTCCGAGTAGGCGAAGACTTTCTTCGTCAGGTCGACGGTCGTCACCTTCGCCGCCTGCTTGCCGTCCGGCAGGATGACGGGCGGATAGATCAGGCACTCGTGGCGGTTGATGAAGGTGAAGACGGTGTCGAGATGCATCATCGAGCGGGTCTTCGGCATCTCGACGATGATCACGCTCTTCACGCCGGCCTTCGACGCCTTGAGCGCATCCATCAGCGCTTCGACACCGCTGCGGTTCGTCCGCTCGGTGACGCCGACGAGCAGCAGGTCGCGGCGCGGCACGAGGACGTCGCCCCCTTCGAGCGACGGGATGCGCTTCGGCATCGGCCGTTCGCGCTCCGTCTCCATGAAGTCGACCCAGAACATGTCGCGGTCGCGGAACGTCGGGTGGTACTGGAAGATGTACTTCGACAGCAGCGACTCGCGGCGGCGTGCCTGCGTGGCCATCGAGGAGATGACGACCTTGTCGCCGAGGACGACCTGCGGATCGCGGGTGAAGAAGAAGTTCGGGATCGGGAAGAGCTCGAACTGCGGCAGCTCGCCGGAGCCGGTGTCGCGTGCGATACCGGCGATCATGACCTCGGCGAGCATGGCCGGCGGCTGTTCGAGCAGCTCGGACACGAGGCGCCGCCGCAGGCCGTTGCGCTTGCCGAGGTCGCGCACGATCAGCTCGCGGATGTCCTCGTCCTCGAGTGTTTCCTCCAGCATGTCCTGCAGGTCGTAGACGTCGTCCGCGATGAAGCGGATGAGCTGCTGGAAGCGGCGGTGCTCCTCGCGAGCGACAGTGCCGTAGAGGATGTCGTCGAAGAGAAGCTGAGCCATCATCGGCGGGATCATGAGGTCGATCTCGCGGCCCGGGAGGTGCACCAGCACGCTCTTCAGCCTGCCGATCTCGCTCGTAACGTTCAGTCGCATGCGCCGCGCATTCTACCCACCCGGCGGAATCGGCGTAAGATCACGAGTGGTCTGATGCGCGTCCTTCTCGCTCTCGCGCTCGTTCCGGCGCTGCTTGCCGCCACCCCACGGGTGAGCTTCGTCCGCACTTTGCCCGCCCCTCGCGACCTCGGCAGCTCCGAGCATCTGGCGGTCATTTATGCCATTGGTGACCATCGCCAGGTGACAACATTCGTCGACATCTTCGTCGGCCACACGAATGACACCGGGCTGCTGCGGGTAGAGGACGCCACGCGCCAGGCGCTCCACTTCGTCGGCGAGAAGCCGAACCCCGCCGAGGCCCGCAAGCTGAGCCAGCTCCACCCGGCCGACGCCTACCTGGGGGTCAAGAACTTCACCTGCACGGCCAAGCCTGCCGGCGGCGAGACGAGCTTCTACGACGTGGACGGCAAACGGGTGAAGCGCCGCCGCGTCTGGATCGAAGCCATCTGCGAAGCGCGCGTGGACGTGCTGGCGGCGACGGATCTCCGGCGGACGTCTTCCTTCACGGCCAAGGGAGAAGCGGCCTCGGCACGGGTGACCGACCTGACGGACGAGGAGCGGAAGGAAGCGCTGGACCAGGCCGCCCGCTACGCCGCCATCGACGCCAGCCAGCAGATCACCCCACGACGCGTCCGCGAGTCGGTGGTCCTGGACGAGACAGCCCCCGCCTTCGCCGACGCCATGGTCATGATCGCCGCCGACCGCCTCACCGACGCCCGCGCCATCTGGGAGACCGCCCTCCGCAAACACCGCACCTCAGCCCCCCTCCACTACAACCTCGGCGCCGTCTGCGAAGCCATCGGCGACCTCCCCGCCGCCCGCCGCCACTTCGAACGTGCGAGCCAACTGTCGCCGGAAGAAAAGCGGTACCGGGTGGAGTACGAGTTGTTTCTGAAGCGGAGGGTGGGGGCGCGGTAGGGGCGGTGCTGCGCACCGGTTGTTGGTTTTTGGTTTTTGGTTCTTGGTTGGGGAACCGAAGACCGCAACAGGCCCCGCCTCCCGTCCCCCCACCAAAAACCAAAAACCAACAACCAACAACCAGCCTCTAAAAACCAACGGCCGGCATCGCTGCCGGCCGTTCCGTGAACCCCTGATCCACTCTCAGGCTTCAATCTGCTGCTTGCTGCCCGCGTTGATCTCGATCTGGCGAGGACGGGCCTCTTCCTTCTTCGGGATCTCGATCTCGAGGACGCCGTTGCGGTAGTTGGCGACGATCTGCGAGGCGTCGACGCTGCGGGGCAGCGTGAAGGCGCGGGTGAAGCTGCCGTAGGAGCGCTCGATGCGGTGGTAGTTCCGCTCGTCGGTGCGCTCGAACTGGCGCTCACCGCTGACCGTGAGCAGGCCGTCCTCGAAGCTGATGCGGAGATCCTTCTCCTCCATCCCCGGGACTTCCACCTTCACGAGGATGCGGTTCTGCTCTTCGGCCACGTCCACCGGCGGGTTCCAGGCGCCGTTGGTCAGCGTGGTCTCGTCGAAGAACGGATAGCGGAAGAAGGGCTCGAAGAAACGGGGCTGAGTACGACGAATCATGAACGTCATGGCTGATTCCTCCTTGTTTCTTGTTGCTATGTGAGTCTTACTGACTCACTCGTACTGGATAACCAGAGGATAGTCTATCACTATTCCTGCGTCAACAGCGCTCATATACCTGATATATGCACCTGAATTGCTCAGCCGATGTCGTCGCGGCCTCGACACTTCATCTTGGTGTCGACACACGTCGTCGCGGCGTGGAATCTTTGCTCTTTCCCGGTCCTTGAGAGCGTTCGAACCATGAGTGCCATCCTGAAAGAAAACGATGAGCTGACGCGCGAAGTGGCGCGCCGGCGCACCTTTGCGATCATTTCGCACCCCGACGCCGGCAAGACGACGCTGACCGAGAAGCTCCTGCTCTACGGCGGTGCCATCGAAGAGGCCGGCTCGGTCCGCGCCCGCAAGCAGCAGCGCCACACGACCTCGGACTGGATGGCCATCGAGCAGAGCCGTGGCATCTCCATCACCTCCACGGTCCTGCAGTTCGAGTACTCCGGCTCGGTCCTGAACCTCCTCGACACCCCCGGCCACCAGGACTTCTCCGAAGACACCTACCGCACCCTCGCCGCCACCGACAGCGCCGTCATGGTGCTGGACGGCGCCAAAGGCATCGAGCCGCAGACCCGGAAGCTCTTCGAGGTCTGCCGCATGCGGCACATCCCCATCATGTGCTTCGTCAACAAGCTTGACCAGCCGGCCCGCGATCCGTTCGACCTCATCGGCGAGCTGGAGCGGGAACTGAAGGTCCGCGCCGTGCCGATGAACTGGCCGATCGGCGACGGTCCGTCGTTCCAGGGGGTCTTCGATCTCCGCAACCAGCGCGTTCTCCGCTTCGAGCGCACCAAACACGGCGCCTCGATCGCCCCCGTAACGGTCAGCGGTCTCGATGACCCGACGCTCGAAGACACGCTCGGCCCGACGGCCTGCGGCGATCTCCGCGACGCAGCCGAGCTCCTCGAAGGAGCCGGCGCGGCGTTCGATCCGGAGCAGTTCGGCCGTGGGGAGCTGATCCCGGTCTTCTTCGGCAGCGCGGTCAACAATTTCGGCGTGGAGCCGTTCCTCCAGGCCGTCATCGAGCTGGCCCCCCCTCCGGCGGCCCGCGGCCCGATCGATCCGTCGTCCGAGACCTTCACCGGCTTCGTCTTCAAGATCCAGGCGAACATGGACAAGCGGCACCGCGACCGCCTGGCCTTCATGCGCATCTGCTCGGGCGTCTTCGAGAAGGACATGCAGGTCCATCACGCCCGCCTGGACCGCCCGGTGCGCATGACCCGCCCCCATCGCCTCTTCGCCCAGGAGCGGGAAACGATCGACCGCGCCTTCCCCGGCGACGTCATCGGCTTCGTCAATCCCGGCCTCTTCCAGATCGGCGATTCGGTCTCGTCCGGCGAGCGGGTCGAGTTCCCCCGCATCCCCCGCTTCGCCCCGGAGCATTTCGCCACGCTCCGCGCGAAGCAGGTGACCCGCCAGAAGCAGTTCCAGAAGGGCCTCGGCCAGCTCGAAGAGGAAGGGGCCATGCAGGTCTTCGTCCTCCACGACGGCCTCCGCTCGGAACCGATCCTCGCCGTCGTCGGCGAGCTGCAGTTCGACGTGCTGCAGTCCCGTCTGGCCACGGAGTACGACGTGGAGACGACGATGACGACACTCCCCTACAAGATGGCCCGCTGGGTCAACCGCGACATCGACGCGGTGGCAAAGATGACGCTGCCGTCCAAGAGCCGCATCGCGGTGGATAAGGACGAGAAGCCGGTGATCCTGTTTGCGTCAGCCTGGGAGCTGGAGTACGCGCAGAAGGAAAACCCCGGCGTAGAGTTCCGCAGCGCCAGCTAAATCGCGAAGCGATCTCGGAGTGCGGTGGCGAAAGCCACCGCTCTGGTACACGTATAGAAGAGCGGTGGCGTTCGGAGGGTGTCTCAAAACGGAGCGCACACACTCTGATGGCCTGATTAGAAACCGGCGCCTGCGGGCGCAGACAGACAAGAGTGTCTGTCCCACATTGAATGCCAGCGTGCCCGCGGGTGTCCGATATTCGGCGGAATCTGAATGTGGGACAGACACTCCTGTCTGTCCGCGCCCGCAGGCGCCGGTTCATCGACGGCAGAACCAAGGGAGTCGATCGAGGCCCACCGTTTTGAGACACCCTCCGTGCGCCACGCACTCCGAGATCAGGCGTGCGCCGCCAGCCATTCTTTATATGCAAATGGGGAAATCTCGCTGGGCTTGATCTCGCTGCGGCCGCCCCAGAAGACATTCGTGTAGCTCACGGGTAACCCGATGCTTTCCAGGTGCGCGTCGATGGCCCGTTTGTGCGTCAGCACCACGTCCTTCTCCGTCCCGTGGGCCACGGCCATGATGTTCACGTTGCGGAACTCCGGGCCTCCTTCGCGCCAGTAGCAGTGCGTCAGGATGTGGAAGCGGCCCACCTCGCGGCCTGCTTCCAGCTCGCGGCCCGGCGGGACGGCCCAGTGGAAGAGGGCGTTGAAGCGGGTCACCCGTTCGCCGCCGGCGTGCGGCTTCACGTGCTCGAGAAAGGTCGAGAAGCGGCCGACCACGCCGCGGCGGTTGAGCTGCTCGGCCACCTCGAAGAACTGCTCGAGCGGGATGCCGGCTTCGCGGGCGCGGCGCTCCCAGAGCTCGCGCACCACCTCGTCCGGCTCCAGCTCGCGTTTCACGGCCGTCAGCACCTGCCATTCGAGGTCCGACAGCTCCACCTTGGCCGTGTCCTTCACCTCGGCCAGCTCGTCGGATTTCGAGCCCGGCTCCATCCCCTTGCGGCGGACGTGGCCGACGCCGAGGGCGAAGATGCGCTTGGCCGGCATCACGCGGAAATGCTCGGCGCCGGTGAGGCGCGCCAGGATCGCGCAGTGATCCTCCACGGTGAAGCCCTGCGGCACCTTCACGGTCGTCCAGAGACGGTAATTCGAGCCCGGCGTGGCGGCGTCGGTCGAGCGGATGACCACGTGGCCGGAGAACGGATCCTGCTCGAACATGTAATCGAAGGCGGCGTCGAGCTTCTCCTGCGGGAACTGCCAGGCCACCAGCGCCCCTTCGGCGAGGTTCGTGGCCATCAGCGTCTGCCGCACGCGCCGGATCGTCCCGGCCCGCAGCATCGCCGCGATGCGCTCCAGCACGGTGTCCGGATCGACGCCCGACTGCGCCGCAATCTCCCCGAACGGATCGCGCACGAACCCCTGAATGCGGTCTTCGGAAACAGCCAGGATGCGCGCATTCACGGGATCGGTGTGGGCAATGGGGAGCTCGGTGGCGGTGGTCATGGGGGTAAGTCTATCGAAAGACGCGTTGCCCGTTGCCCGTTGTCCGTTTTCCGTGCTCCGCTCGGCGGCGCTCATCGTGGAGCGGAGCACGGACAACGGGCAACGGAAAACGGACAACGCCTTTCTCCCCCACGTTTGACACCACCGCCCCCCGGGCGTAGAGTTGCGAGCACCTGGATGGATTTGGGGCCGCTTGCGACCAGGCTAAAAAACGCTAAACAGCCGCCGGCAGTCACCGACGTGATCTGACTTTGGCCCCGCGAGAGCGGGGCTTTTCGTTTTCTGGGAGAAACCACATGCCGCACCAGCCCGACCGCACCGAAGAGCTCCGCAGCCTGCTCGACCGCCGCATCCTCATCCTCGATGGGGCCATGGGGACGATGGTCCAGCGTTATGGCTTGTCCGAGGCTGACTTCAGGGGGGAGCGGTTCGCGAGCCATTCGCATGACCTGAAGGGCTCGAGCGACGTGCTCGCCCTCACGCGTCCGGACATCCTCGAAGAGATCCACCGCCAGTACCTCGAAGCGGGCGCCGACATCATCGAGACCAACACCTTCAACGCCCAGGCGATCTCCTCGGCCGACTACGCGCTCGAGCCGTACGTCTACGAGATCAACGTCGCTGCCGCGCAGCTCGCCCGCCGCGCTGCCGACGCCTACTCGACGCCCGAGCGCCCCCGCTTCGTCGCCGGCGCCATGGGACCGACCAACCGCACCGCGTCGCTCTCGCCGGACGTCAACAACCCGGCCTTCCGCGGCACCTCGTTCGACCAGCTCGTCGATGCCTACTACGAGCAGGTGCGCGGCCTCGTCGACGGCGGCGTCGACCTGCTGCTGCCGGAGACGAGCTTCGACACGCTCAACCTCAAGGCGGCGCTGTTCGCCATCACCAGATACTTCGAAGAGACCGGCATCACGCTCCCGGTCATCGCCTCCATCACCATCACCGACCAGTCGGGACGCACGCTCAGCGGCCAGACCGTCGAAGCCTGCTGGAACTCGCTCAAACACGCGCCGCTCGTCGCCGTGGGCCTCAATTGCGCGCTCGGCGCGGAGGAGATGCGCGCGCACGTCGAAGAGCTGTCGAACCTCGCGCCGATCTACCTCTCCTGCTATCCGAACGCCGGCCTGCCCAACGCGCTCGGCGGCTACGACGAGACGCCCGCCATGATGGCCGCCATCCTGCGCGATTACGCGGAGAACGGCTGGCTGAACATCGTCGGCGGCTGTTGCGGCACCACGCCCGACCACATCCGCCTGATCTCGGGGATCGTGCAGGATCTGCCGCCGCGCGTGCCGAAGCCGGTCGAGCCCTTCATGCGCCTCTCCGGCCTCGAGCCGCTGACGATCCGTCCCGACTCGAACTTCATCATGATCGGCGAGCGGACCAACGTCACGGGCTCGCCGAAGTTCGCGAAGCTGATCAAGGAAAACGATCTCGAAGGGGCGCTCGCCGTTGCGAAGCAGCAGATCGACGGCGGCGCGAACATCCTCGACGTCAACATGGACGAGGGGCTGCTCGACTCCGAGAAGATGATGACGGAGTTCCTCAACCTGCTCGCCTCGGAGCCCGACATCTCGCGCGTCCCCATCATGGTGGACAGCTCGAAGTGGACGGTGCTCGAGGCAGGCCTCAAGTGCCTGCAGGGCAAGTCGGTCGTCAACTCGATCTCGCTCAAGGAAGGTGAGGACGTCTTCCGGCAGCACGCCCGGCTCTGCCGGCGCTACGGCGCCGCGGTGGTGGTCATGGCCTTCGACGAACAGGGGCAGGCCGACACGGTGGAGCGCAAGGTGGCGATCTGCTCGCGCGCCTACGACATCCTGGTGCACGAGGTCGGCTTCGATCCGACGGACATCATCTTCGACCCGAACGTGCTCACGGTGGCCACCGGCATCGAGGAGCACAACGCCTACGGCATCAACTTCATCGAAGCGGTGCGCCAGTTGCGCGAGAAGTTCCCGCTGTCGCACGCCTCGGGCGGCATCAGCAACGTGTCGTTCTCGTTCCGCGGCAACAACGTCGTGCGTGAGGCGATGCACGCCGCCTTTCTCTACCACGCCATCCGCGCCGGCCTGACGATGGGCATCGTCAACGCCGGGCAGCTCGGCATCTACGAGGAGATCCCGAAGGACCTGCTCGAGCTGGTGGAGGACGTGCTCCTCGACCGCCGCCCCGACGCCACCGAACGCCTCGTCACCTTCGCCGACACGGTCAAAGGCAAAGGAAAGGCGACGGAGAAGGAAGAGGAAGCGTGGCGCAACGGCACGGTGGAAGAGCGCCTCTCGCACGCGCTGGTAAAAGGCTTCGTCGAGCACATCGACGCGGACGTCGAGGAAGCGCGCCAGAAGTACCCGACCGGCCTCTCGATCATCGAAGGGCCGCTGATGGACGGGATGAACATCGTCGGCAACCTCTTCGGCGCCGGCAAGATGTTCCTGCCGCAGGTGGTCAAGAGCGCGCGCGTGATGAAGAAGGCCGTCGCCTATCTCCTCCCCTTCATGGAGGAGGAGAAGCTGCGCTCCGGCGATACGTCCGTGCGCGGCAAGGTGCTGATGGCCACGGTCAAAGGGGACGTCCACGACATCGGCAAGAACATCGTCGGCGTGGTCCTCGGCTGCAACAACTACGAGGTCGTCGACCTCGGCGTGATGATCTCGGCCGACAAGATCCTCGACGCCGCCATCGAGCAGAAAGCGGACATCGTCGGCCTGTCGGGCCTGATCACGCCGTCGCTCGACGAGATGGTGCACGTGGCCCGGGAGATGGAGCGCCGCAAGTTCACGCTGCCGCTGCTCATCGGCGGCGCGACGACGTCGAAGCTGCACACTGCGGTGCGCATCTCGCCGCGCTACTCGCAGCCGGTCGTGCACGTGCTCGACGCTTCCCGCGCCGTGGGCGTGGTCAACGCCCTCCTCGGCAACAAGCGCGACGAGTTCGCCCGCCAGACCCGCAACGAATACGAACGGCTGCGCGAGGAGCAGGAGGCACGCGCCGGCGACCGGACGCTGCTCACGCTCGAAGAAGCGCGCAGCCGCAAACCGCCGATCGAGTTCACCTCCGCACCGCCGAAGCCGAAGTTCGTCGGCGTGCAGGTCATGGACGACGTGCCGCTCGAGAAGATCGAGCCGTTCATCGACTGGTCGCCGTTCTTCCAGGCGTGGGAACTGCGCGGCCGCTATCCGCAGATCCTCGAGGAGCCGCGCGCGAAGGAGCTGTTCGACGACGCGCGCAAGCTGCTCGCCGAGATCGTCGAGAAGCGGCTGCTGAAAGCGCGCGCGGTCTACGGCTTCTGGCCGGCGAACAGCGTCGGCGACGACGTCGAGCTCTACGCCGACGAATCTCGCCGCGAGGTCATCGGCCGCTTCCACACGCTGCGGCAGCAGCAGGAGACGGCGTCGAAGCAGAATCTCGCCCTCGCCGATTTCGTGGCGCCGGTCGGGACGCCGGACTACGTGGGCGGCTTCGCCGTGACGGCGGGGATCGGCGTCGACGAGTTGGTGGCCCACTTCCAGCGCGACCACGACGACTACAACTCGATCATGACGAAAGCGCTGGCCGACCGCCTCGCGGAAGCGCTCGCCGAGATGCTGCACAAGGAAGCGCGCGCGAACTGGTACGCCGCGGACGAGCGTCTGTCCGCCGAGGAGCTGGTCGCGGAGAAGTACCGCGGCATCCGTCCGGCGGCGGGGTATCCGGCCTCTCCGGATCACACGGAGAAGGGGACGCTGTTCGACCTGCTCGGCGCACGCAAGCTCGGCATCGAGCTGACGGAGTCGTACGCCATGATGCCCGCCGCGGCGGTGAGTGGCCTCTACTTCGGGCACCCGCAGTCACGCTACTTTGCGGTAGGCAAGATCGCAAAGGACCAGGTCGAGGACTACGCGCGGCGCAAAAGTTTGCCGCTGGAGGAAGTGGAGCGCTGGCTCGCGCCGAACCTGGCGTACGAGCCGGAAGAAGCGACCGTCACGGCATAGCCGATCTCGGAGTGCGGTGGCGAACGCCACCGCTCTGGTACACGTGTAAAACAGCGGTGGTGTTCGCCATCGCACTCCGAGATTCGATTCGCTATTGCGGCTGCATCCCGTCGACGCCGGTGCCGGCGTTCACCTGCTGGATCGAGATTTCCTGGAACTGGCCGACCGGCGAATCGAACGCCGCCTCGATGCGCACCGTGACGGGGCCGTTCGCGCCGACGAGCGTCGAATTGGCGATGTTGGCCGGGGCCCAGAACATCACCTCCTGCGACTGATCGGGCTCGATCTTCACGCTGAAAGGGTGGGACGACGGACCGACGTCGTACGCCCCCTGTCCGATCGAGCGGATCGTGACGCGACGCAGGGTGATCTGTTCCGCGGCGCGATTGGAGACCCGCAGGCGGTACTGCACCGGCAGCGCGCCGGTGGTGTGGCGGGCGGCGACCGGTACCTGGCTCATCTGCCAGACCTGCAGTTCCGGCTTCGTCAGGCTGACCTGCGCGGCACCGAGACCACTGTCCGACTGCGACGAGGCGCAACCGGCGAGGGCGAGGGAGAGAACGAGGACCGAAGCAAACTTACGCATGTGCAGCCTCCCTGATGACGACGTTGTCCGTTGCTCGTTGTCCGTTGTCCGTGCTGTACCGCTGACCGCCGCACTCTCCACGGACAACGGAAAACGGAGAACGGGCAACGTCGTTTTCCACAGTACCAAAGAAAAAGGGAGCCGCGAGGGCTCCCTGAGAGATCGATGACACGAGGTGGTTACTTCACGTAGGCGAGCATTTCCTTCGCCGTCGGCGCATCCTTACCGTTCGGCTCGAGCTCGAGGTACTTCTCGAGGTTCGTCTTGGCGTCGGCGTTCTTGCCGGCGCGGACGTACAGCATGCCCAGCTCGTAGTAGGCGGCGGCGAACTTCGCGTCGGCCGCGATGGCGGCCTTCAGCAGCGGCTCGGCGTCACCGTCCTTGCCGGCGTTGATGGCGCGGGCCGCGTCGTTGAACGTGCTTCCGGCGTTGGCCGGCAGCTTCGCCTGAGCTTCCTTCGCCTTGGCCTTGTCGCCGGTGGCGGTGTAGGAGGCGACCAGGACCTGCCACATCTCCATGTCTTCATCGTCGATGAGCAGCGCCTTGTTGGCGGCTTCGATGGCGCGCGGGTACTTCTTCGCCGCCGCGGCCGTCTTCGCCAGGGCGATCCAGCCGGCCGTCAGGTCGGGGTTCACCTTGACCGTTTCCTCGAACTTGGCGAGAGCGCCGTCGTAGTTCTTCTCGTTCGCGAGGGCTGCGCCCTCGTTGTAAGCCGTCACGGCCGGGTCCGCCGTCTCTTTGACCGCGGCCACGGTGCCGGAGCCAGGCGCAGCCGCGCCCGCCTTCGTCAGATCGAAGTCCTTGAGGTTGGCTTCGCCGCCGAGCTTCAACTTGACCGCCTTCTCCACGTACGGCTGGTAGCCGGGCGCGCTGACGGTGACGTCGTAGCGGATGGTGCCGCTGAGGACGAAGACGGCGTACGTGCCGTCCTTCTTCGCCTTGAAGTCCTGCTTGAAAGTCTTCCCTTCGATGGCCGTCAGATTGATGACCGCCTCCGGGATGATCTGTTTGGTCTGGGCATCCGTGACCTTACCGGTCATGCGGGCCGCTTCGGTCGCCGCGAACGTGTTGGCCGTAGCGAACACGACCATCAGCAAGCTGAGCGCGAGTGATTTACGGATCATTCGATCTCTCCTATTGTTCGTTGAGGTTCGCGTATGTTAACGGTCCGCGGAAGGTAACGATTCCGTCGCCATCCCGGGGCTCACTCCCGGCCCCGAGCGCCGCGCCCCGAGCCCTAAAACGTAAGGTACGTCTGGTCTTTGAGGCCGCGCTCGTAGTCCTGAAGCAGTCTCATCCCCTCGGTCGGTTTCAGCCGGTCCTGCTTGATGGCCAGGTCGATCTGCTGCTTCATCCGCTTCTCCAGATCGCGCCAGTCCCACTGCGTCATGGCCAGCACTTCGCCGATCGGTTGCCCCGGGATCTCCTCCTCGATGTAGAAGCCCGACTCCTCGTCCGGATCGAGGAAGACGTGCACCTCGTTGACGCGGCCGAAGAGGTTGTGGATGTCGCCCATGATGTCCTGATAGGCGCCGGTGAGGAAGATGCCGAGGTAGTAGGGCTCGTCGCTGCGGATCTCGTGGAGCGGAAGCGTTTCCCGCACGTCATTGAGGTCGATGTACTTCGAGACCTTGCCGTCCGAATCGCAGGTGATGTCGACGAGGGTCGACTCGAGCTGCGGCCGGTCGTTGAGGCGGTGGATGGGCAGGATCGGGAAGAGCTGGCCGAGGGCCCAGTGATCGAGCAGAGACTGGAAGACCGAGAAGTTGCAGATGTGCTGGTCGGCGAGCTCGATGTTCATGTTGCGCAGGTCTTCCGGCACGTCCTCCTGATCCATGCCGCGGACGAGCTTCTGCATCCGCTCGGCGACTTCCCAGAAGAGCGACTCCACGCGCGCTTTCGCATCCAGCTCGAGCTGGCCGACCTCGAAGAGCGTCTGCGCCTGTTCCTTGATCTGCTGCAGGTCGTGCCACGCCTCGTTGAGCGTCTCGGCGGCGAGACGGCGATCGATGTCGAGCAGCTCGCGCACGAGCTTGTGGTCGGCGGCGCGGATCTCGCGCGGCTCCAGCGGCGTCTTCTCGATGGCGCTGAACGCCTGGACGACGAGCACCGAATGGTGCGCGACGGTGGCGCGTCCCGACTCCGAGACGATGTTCGGATGCGGGACCTTCTCGTCGTCGCAGATGTCGGCGATGTTGTAGACGACGTCGCGCGCGTACTCCTCGACGGTGTAGTTCATCGAGGAGTGGAAGCGGGAGCGGGAGCCGTCGTAGTCGATGGCCAGGCCGCCGCCGACGTCGATGTACTCGAGTCGATGGCCGCTCTTGTAGAGCTTCGCGTAGTACATCGCCGCTTCACGGACGGCGCGTTTGATCGTGAGGATGTCGGGGATCTGCGAGCCGATGTGGAAGTGGAGCAGCTTGAAAGCCGACTCCATTTTCGCCTCGCGCAGGATCTCGATCGCCTCGAGGATCTCGGCGGTCGAGAGGCCGAACTTCGCATGCTCGCCGCCGGACGTGGCCCACTTCCCCTCACCTTTGGAGAGCAGGCGGACGCGCATCCCGACCCACGGCTCGACGTTCATCTCCGCCGCGATCTTGGTGATGAGCTGCACTTCGGAGATCTTCTCGGCAACGAGGATGACCTTCTTGCCGAGCTTCCGCCCGATCAGCGCCTGGCGGATGTAGCTCGCGTCCTTGTAGCCGTTGCAGATGATGAGCGACTCGGGATTCGTGTGCACGGCCAGGCCGGCGAACATCTCCGGCTTGGAGCCGACCTCGATGCCGTAGTGGAACGGAAGGCCGGCGTCGAGGATCTCCTCGACCACTTCGCGGAGCTGGTTGACCTTGATGGGAAACACGCCGCGATAGGTGCCGCGGTAGTTGTTGTCCGCGATGGCGCGGTTGAAGGCGCTGTTGATGATCTCCACGCGATGGCGCAGCAGATCCTGAAAGCGGATCAGCAGCGGCGCCGACATGTTCAATTCCTTCGCCTCGCGGACGACGTCCATGATCTTGACGGCGATGCCGTTCTGCTGGAGCGGCGCACAGGTCACCTGCCCGTCGGAAGCGACGTCGAAGTAGCCGGCGCCCCAGCGGTTGATCATGTAGAGCTCGGACGCGTCTTCGGTCGTCCAGTCAGGCCGCGGGTCCGTCAGGCTCTCGGCAACTTCATCGGTGTGCGTGGTCGTGGTCAACTCTCGTGTTTCCTCCGGCGCAAAAGAATACGATTAATACGCCGGGGGTGGGGCGAATTCCGTGGGGAGGCCGGCGCGGGCCGTCACTCCCGACGAAAGCGCGCCAGCAGCCGCCGCGCCTGGAAGCGCCAGAGATATTCACGATCGGCCGGATGCACCGGCATGGCCAGGGCGAAAACGACGTACAGCAGCAGCCCGACTCCGTCGAAGAACATGAGGATCGTGAAGGCCAGACGGTAGACGCCGACGCTCACTTTCGTCGCCTCGGCCAGCCCGGTACAGACGCCGAGCCACCACCGCGCCGGATGGAGCCGCTTGTAGAGCCGCTTGCCGCTGCGCATGGCGATGCTCCGAGCCACGAAGTAGAGCAGCAGCAGCGGAGTGATCGCGAAGACGGCGGCGCCGACAAGGACGACCACGACCAGCTCGGCTCCGGCGTCGGCACCGAACGGGTCGATGAACCCGCTCGCAAAGATGGCGGCGAAGAAGGCGAAGGCCGTCACGATGAGCACGCCGATCAGTACGCGAATGATGCGCGAGCGCCGCCGGGCGTCGTGCACTTCCTGCTCGGCCACGCCGGACACGTCGGGCACGTTCACCTCCGGCGCGTCTGCCGCGCCGAGCATGGTCTGGAACTGTCTCGCCGAATCGAGCAGCTCGCGGCAACGGTCGCAGGTGCGGATGTGCTCCCGCTGTTCGTCCGTGATCGTGCCCGAGCCTTCCAGCGACGCGACGAGCGCCGACACCGCTTCCGTGCAGTTCATACGTTCTCCTCGATTGCAGAGGCGGCGAGCTTGCGCAGGCCGTTGTGCAGCCGGCTCTTGACCGTGCCGACCGGCACGCCAAGGCGCTCCGCCACTTCCTTCTCCGACAGCTCTTCGAAATAGCGCAGCAGAATCGCCTGCGACAGGCGCTCCGGCAGCTTCGCGACCAGCTCGCGGATCTGCCGCGCACGATCGTCCTCGATCAACTGCGCCTCGGCGGACCGGTCGCGCGACGGCATGGCCGCGAGGTCGATCTCATCGTGGTCGACGCGCCGCGACCAGCGGTCGCGCATCAGGTTCCAGGCAATGGCGAACAGCCATGACGAGAACCGCTGCGCCGGATCGTACCGGTGCGCGCTGCGCACGACGCGGATCCAGGTCTCCTGGAAGACGTCGTCGACGTCAGGCGACGATCCGAGCGCCCGCAGCAGTACGGAAGCAAGCGGCTTCCGGTAGCGCTCGATGAGCGGCCTCACCGCCTCCTGGTCCCCGTTGACGATGGCCCCGACGAGAAAGGCGTCGGTGGCTTGTTCGAGCGTGGTCACGGTTGGGTATACCAGAGCGCGACGCTAAAGGTTCAATCGGTGAGCGTCGGAGGGGCCCAGGGCTCAGGCCTCAGGGCCCCAATGGCGTTGACTTAGAGGGTTGCCTCATGTGGGACAGACACTCCTGTCTGTCCGGCCCACCCCCGAGGTCCATTCCTCCAGACAAGCGGCCGTTCGGGTACACGGGACAGACAAGAGTGTCTGTCCCACATCTAGAGTGTCTGTCCCACATCTAAAGTTAAGGCCCCCATGACCTCGCGTCCGGCCCCCAACCGGGCCCCGGGCCCAGAGACCTGGGCCCTACTCTCCCACCCGCTTCGTAACGACCCGTCCCGGCGGCGTGTCGTGGGTGAACATCTGGAGCGCGGCGCGCACTACGCGCTTGTGCTGCTCGCGGTCGCCGGCGCGGCCGACGATCCGGCCGATGGCGGCGCCTTCGAAGGTCATGGCGCGGGGCGGGCGCACCGACTCGGTCGCGGCGGGTGAGGCGCTGATGATGAGCGTGGGGATGCCGCGCGCTTCGATCTCGCGGGCCATGTTGGCGATCGAGCGGTGGCAGGTCTCGGGGCAGCCGGCGGTGAGCAGGACGAGCTTCGTCTTCGAGCGCTCGATTTTGTCGGCGATCTCGGGGAACGTCTGCTCGTACAGCTCCTTGAGCTTCGTCGTGAAGCCGTAGCTGTAGTGCTTGTCGTTCAACGCGCCGATCACCCCTTCACTCACGAGCTCGCGCAGCGTATCGATCGGAAAGACGATGTTCGGATCGGTATCGGCCTCGGAGTGATCGTAGTGATGGTGCGTGATGCGCAGCGTCGACGCCGCCGTATCGCCCGGAATGACCCGGTACGTCGTATCCCCCGGATCCTCCTCGGGGAACGGCTCCTGATCCGGCATGAACACCCCCGTCGCCGAGACGATGGCCACCGTCGCAGCAGAGAGGTCCTTGTCGTAAGGGGTGAAGGGGACGCAGCGGCGGGCGATGTTGAGCATGTGTTTTTACCTCGTTGTTGCAGGGGGACGGTTTGGTGTTGTTGTTGGTTTTTGGTTGTTGGTTTTTGGTGCTCCGCTGTTCGGAGAGCCCCGCGTAGCGCAGCACCAACAACCAACAACCAACAACCAACAACTGCCTCACCCAACAGCGGGCCCCGTGGAGGCCCGCCTGCGAATCAATCCAATTCCCGGAGCACGTCGAGAATCTGCGCGTTTTCCGGCGCTTCGCCGATGTCGTGGAGGTCGACGTACGCGACCTTCCCCTGTTTATCGACGATGACGATGGCGCGCTCGCAGATCCCCTTGTCCTCTTTCCATACGCCGTACTTCTTCGACACCTCACCCTTCGGGTGAAAGTCTGCGAGGAGGGGGTATCTCTCGATCCCACCGATCGATTTTGCGAATGCTACGTGGCTGGGGATGCTGTCCACCGAAATGCCCACGACCTGGGCATCATACCGTTCGAAATCGGCCATTTCGGCCTCATACGACGGCATCTGTGCGGTTCAGACAGGGGTCCAGTCGAGGGGATAGAAAACCAGAACTACGTTCTTCTTGCCGCGATAATCGCTGAGCTTGAACGTCTCGTTGTTGCGATGACCCGGCAGCGTGAAATCAGGGGCTTCATCCCCCACCTTCAGCGTTGAGGTCTCGCTCGCGACGGACGATCTTCCGAATGACACCATGAAGAATCTCCTCCTTTGCGCGTCGAAATCAGGGCGGCGTCCACGGCGCTGCCGTAAGGGTGAATCTTAGTAGCAATCACCGCGCCCTGGCGAGTTGGCGGTTGGCAGTAGGCGGTTGGCAGGGGAGGAACCGCAGTTGCGCCCCGGGCCTTTGCCACTGCCAACCGCCAACTGGCAACTGCCAACTGTCTCCTGCCCAACCGCCCAACCGCCGCTTCGGATTGTTTGCGTCATGCGCCTCGTTCTACCCCGTCCTATGGAAAATCAGGACCGCATCATCCAGGGGATGGCAGGAGACGGCGACTTCCGCGTCATCGCGGCTCAGACGACGACCACGGTCGAGACCGCCCGTGAGATCCTCGATCTCGCCCCTGTCGCCGCCGACGCCCTGGGACGCGCCATCACCGGCTCTCTGCTCCTTGCACGTCTGCTCGATAAAGACGTGCGCAATCAGCACGTCACGCTCCGCTTCGAAGGCAACGGGCCGCTCGGCACCGTCATCGCCGAAGGCACGGCCGCCGGCGGTGCCCGCGGCTACGTCGCCAATCCGGTCCCGCACGACATGAGCCTCGACGTCGGCCGCGCCATCGGCAAAGGGATGCTCACCGTGATCCGCGCCACGCCCCCGACCGGCAAGCCGTATACGTCGCAGATCACCGTCGACGGCACCGGCGTCGCCCAGGACCTCACCCGCTATCTCATGCGCTCGGAACAGATCGCCTCAGCAGTGCTCCTCGGCGTGCTGAACCGCCGCGACGGCGTCGCCGCCGCCGGCGGCATCGTCATCCAAGCCTTTCCGCACACGACCGAAGAGTCGATCGCCCGCCTCGAGCAGCGCATCCGCGAAGCCCCGCCGCTCAGCACGCTCCTCGAGAAGATGCCGATCGAAGCCGTCGTCGCCCACCTGCTGCACGACATCGGCTACAAACAGATCGACGCCGGCCAGGAAGTGCCGGTCAGCTACCGCTGCCCCTGCACCCGCGAACGCGCCCTGGCCCCCCTGGCCCTCTTCTCCCGCAACGAGCTGCAGGAGATGGTCGACGAAGGCGGCAGCGAAGTGCAGTGCCAGTTCTGCGGCCGCAAGTACTCCTTCACGGCAGAGGATCTGCTTGCACTGACGGCAACGCACGAGGCATGATCCAGCGCCCGGCCGCACACCCGGTTGTTGGTTTTCGGTTGTTGGTAGGCTCTGACCCACCGCACGTCGTAACCGTCACCCAACCAAAAACCAACAACCAACAACCAAAAACCAGCTATGCGCAGCATCATCACCGGCACCGGCATCGGCATCCCTCGCAACCTCGTTCCGAACGAAGTCCTCGGCCGCATCATGGACACGTCGGACGAGTGGATTCGTACGCGCAGCGGGATCGAGCAGCGTTACTACGTCGATCCGGGGCAGGGCTCGTCCGACCTGGGGATGATGGCGGCGGAGCGGGCGCTCGGGGCATCCGGCTGCGGGATCGGCGACATCGACGCGATCGTGTTCGCCACCATGACGCCCGACCATCTCTTTCCCGGCAATGGC
Organism: Thermoanaerobaculia bacterium; assembly: GCA_036399695.1. Lineage (GTDB taxonomy): Bacteria > Acidobacteriota > Thermoanaerobaculia > Gp7-AA8 > Gp7-AA8 > DASVEE01. Next base: position 23,352 of record DASWMP010000012.1, read on the forward strand.
CCGGTGGTCCAGGCGAAGATGGGGTTCCCCGAGAACATCCCGACGTTCGACATCCGGCAGCAGTGCTCCGGCTTCCTCTACGGGCTCGATCTCGCCGACTCGCTCATTCAGAGCCGCAAGTACAAACGGGTGCTCCTCATCGGCGCCGACGTGCACTCCCCCTTCATGCCGTGGCAGAACGGCTGGGACATCACCATCGGTGCCGATCACCGCGAGGTCACGCCGCAGGAGTACGAGCTCAACACCCGCTTCCGCGACCGCACCGTGCTGTTCGGTGACGGCGCCGGCGCTGTGGTCGTGGAAGCGGCGGCGGACGAAACGCAGCGCGGCTTCCTCGGGTCGCGTCTCTACACCAACGGCGCCAACATCGAAGCGCTGTTCGTCCCCGGCGTCGGCTTCCGCCATCGTCCGTACGTCGACCACGCCCAGATCGATCGCGCGGAGTTCATCCCGGTGATGGAAGGACGCGAGGTCTTCAAGCAGGCCGTCTCCAAGATGCCCGAAGCCGTGCGCACCGTCTGCGCCGGCGCCGGCGTCACGGTGGAAGACATCGACATCCTCCTCATCCACCAGGCCAACCTGCGCATCGTCGAAGGCGTCGCCAGGCAGCTCGCCCTCAGCCCCGAGAAAGTCCCCCACAACATCGAGCGCTACGGCAACACCACCGCCGGCACCCTCCCCATCCTCTTCCACGAATGCCTCGAAGACGGCCGCATCAAACCCGGCATGCTCGTCTGCTTCACCGCGTTGGGGTCGGGGCTGCACTGGGGGGCGGCGTTGTATCGCGCGTAGGGGGGCGCTGCGCGCGTTGTTGGTTGTTGGTTTTTGGTGGGAGACCGAAACCAAAAACCAAAAACCAAAACCAACAACTCCCCCGCCTCGCCCCGTCCCGCCCCTACTCCCTCAAGTACCTCTCCATCAACGTCGCGTTCTCATTCATCGCACGGATCTGCACCCAGTAGGCGCGGGCGAAGGTGGCGATGGTGATGACGGTCGAGAGGTCGTGCACCCACCGAAGGGTGCGGCCGCTGGCGACGCCGCCGCCCATGATGAACGTGATCATCAGCGCCGTCATCGCCCACATCGCGGCGGGGAAGACCTGCGACTTGAACTGCTTCGTCTGCTGCACGACGCGTGCGTCGTTGTTCGCCTTCTCCTTGATCTCCTTGCCGGTGCCGATGAAGAAGAACATCGTCATCGATTGCGAGAAGAGACCGAGGACGACCGTGGCGAGAGCGAAGAAGATGTGGTCAGCGGCGGAGACAGGAGTCGCGCGGAAGCCCATCACCGAGGTGGCGATGAGGGCGGCGATGGAGAGGAGCGTGGTCAGCAGAAGGAATTGGGCCACGCCGGCATTGTAGACGGCTACTGATCCGCCAGCTCCGCCTCCGCTTCCTTCAGCCCTTCCTTCGCCGACTTACCGGCGCCGAGGGCAATCGCGCGGCGGAAGTACTCCGCGGCCGCCAGCGGATCGTCGTTCATGTCGAGCGTGAAGTGGCCGAGTGATTCGTACGCCTCGGCCGAGTTGGGGTCGAGCTCGAGAGCCTGGCGATAGCTTGCCTCTGCTTCATCCATGTCCTCGTCATCGACGTCGCTGAGCTGGATCGCGTCGCCGCGCAGGATCCAGAGCTGCGCCGAGGGATTCGCCTCCAGCTCCTCTTCGATCTGGGCGAGGATGTCTTCCGAGGCGTGCTCGGCGCGGGTGATCTCGTTCTTGATGCGGCGGATGAAGTCGTTGCTCATGACGGCAGCGTCTGCATCGGGCGTTCCATGGCCGAGTTGGCAGTGGGCAGTTGGCGGTAGGCAGTTGGCGGTTGGCAGTTGGCGGTTGGCAGTTGGCAGTTGGCGGTAGGCAGTAGAAAAAGACGAAACCCCGTTCCACTGCCAACCGCCAACTGACA
>DASWMP010000013.1:0-4693 GCA_036399695.1 Thermoanaerobaculia bacterium
CGCCGCTCTTCTACACGTGTACCAGAGCGGTGGCGTTCGCCACCGCACTCCGAGATCGCAGCGCCGCTAGAACGCTTCCGGCGCGTGCACGAACCGTCCCGCGTGCTCGCGGCTCTCGGCCGTGGCGTCGCGGGGGAAAAGCAGGCGGAAGGTCGACCCGACGCCGATCTGCGACTCCACCTCCACCTTTCCGCCGTGCGAAGCGAGAATCTGCTGCACCAGCGTCAGGCCGAGGCCGGCGCCGCGGCGGGTGATCGTGTCGGAGAACTTCGCTCTAAAGTAGGGATCGAAGATCTTCTGCAGGTCCTTGGCGTCGATGCCGACCCCGTGGTCCTTCACCTCGATCACCACATGCTCGTGGGTCTGGCGGAGGATGACCTCGATGCGGCGGTCGTCCTCGCCGCTGTACTTGATGGCGTTGTCGATCAGGTTCAGCAGCGCGCGGGAGACCGAATCGCGGTCCCACATCTGCTCGTGCACGTCCTCGTCGATCGCGAGGCTCACCTCGAAGCCCTTGCTGCGGATCCACGACTCGTAGGTCGTGACCAGCGTGCGGATCAGGTCGCGAGGCAGGACGGGCGTGAACGCCATCGCCTTCTCGCTGCGATTCTGGATGCGGGCCACGTCCAGCACGTTCTCGACGAGATGCGACAGGACCAGCACCTCGCGAAGGATCTGGTCCTCGATGTCGTGGCGCTCCTTGTCCGTCAGCTTCTTCGCGCGGCGCAGCGTCTCGGCGCCCAGGCGGATCATCGAGAGCGGCGTGCGCAGCTCGTGCGAGACGTTCGCGATCAGCGCCGCCCGCAGGCTCATCGTCTCCCCTTCCTTGCGCAGGCCGCGGTACGCCAGGAGCACGCCGACGCCGAGGAGCGTCGTGGCCACGAGGCTGACGGCCATGCTGATGAGACGCTGGTTCTGCCAGCCGCTGCCGACGTACGCCACCTCGACGAACGAGCGCACGACGAAACTGTCGAGCGGGGCCGCGAGCTTCGTGGTGTAGGAGATGGTCTCGGTATCGAGCGCACCCGCGCCGAGACGATGGCGCCCGCGCGGCACGATCGACACGGCCGTCGGGGCGAAGAACGTCTTCTGCCCGACGAGCGACTGCTCGATGGTGTCGCGCTGGATGCTCTTGATCAGCCGGCCCGGGTCGTAGCTGTAGCGGATCGTTCCGGTCGAGCTGAAGAAGTCGACGTCGAGATCGTCCTTCTTCCCTTCCGGCGTGACGATCTCGCTGATGTAGATCGAGTTCGCCGGGTCATAGTCGGGGACGTAGATCACCTGCACGACCCAGTCGTGCCGCTGCACCCAGTCGCGCAGGAGAGCCGCATCCGGCTCCGGCACCCGGCGCTCGGACTGCTGCCAGTCCTCGGCGGCGCGCACGAGCTCGGCGCGGGCGCCGGCGTCGAGGTTCTTCGCCGTGATGTCGGCGGCGTAGCGGGCGTGCTGCAGCGCCAGCCGCTTGGCGCCCTCTTCCATCTTCCAGGAGAGCTGATACGAGCGCCAGGCCAGGACGCCCAGGCCGATGGCGATGATGAGGAAGGGCAGGAGAATCGAGACCCTTCGTCTCACGCCGACGCCTGAGGCGTTTCTCAAACGCTCGATGAAGTCACGGAACATTCAGCCTCAAAGGAGATCAGTGCGCGCCGGCAGTGGTGGGCGGCGTGGTGTGCGCCTGCGCCAGATGCTGGGCGACGATCTTCTGTATCTGCTCTTGGGTGTACGGCTCCAGCCGCACCTCGATTTTCCGGTAAGCACCTCGCCGCTGGACGATCATCCAGAGACGGCCGGTCTCTTTGGCCTTGGCCAGGAGCTCCTTGAACTCGCGAGCCGAAGCCTGGGCAAGAGAACGTCCGTTGACGCCGATCAGTCTGTCGTTCTCTCTCAGACCGGCGCGGGCAGCGGGACTGTTCACGACGACCGACTTGATGACCAGACCCGGCTTCAGCTCGACGATTTGTACGCCGAGATAACGACGCCCGGTGAGCATCTGATGGATCTCATTCTCACACTCGCTAGCTGCAACGCTGCAGGCCGGCTCTCCGGCTTGCAGGACGGCGGTGGTGAGGAGGATCGCGACGATCGTAGTGGATACGCGGAAACGCATGCAGAACAGTGGGTCCCTTTGTGGCCTCACAACTTTAGCGCCGTTGCCCGGGAGTGCCGTTAACAAATCAGAAAATGTCGGGAGAATTCCGTGTGGCAGAAGGGTTTAGCCGTGCCCGCCGGGGAATGCTCAGCGGTCGGCCCGGGCCGTATGCGCCTGCGCGAGGTGCTGGGCGATGATGCGGTCGATCTGCGTTTTGGGGTACGGCTCCAGCCGCATTTCGATCTTCTTGTACGCCCCGCCGCGGATGATGATCATGAAGAGCCGGCCGCTCGGCATCTTCGACAGCGCTTCCTTGAACTGCGGCGGCGTGGCGTCCGCGAAGCTCTTGCCGTTGATGCCGGCGATGCGGTCCCCTTTGCGCAGTCCGGCGCGGAAGGCCGGGCCTCCCTCCACAAGCGCTTCGATGACGAGGCCGGGCTTGAGGTCGCCTACCTGCATCCCGGAATAGCGGCGCCCGGCGAGGAACGACCGGATCTCACGGTCGCATTCGCCGGCGGGATTGCGGCACAAAGGGCCGGCTGCCTCCACCGCGACCGCGGCAAGCAAAGCGACGGCGAAGATTCTGGAGACCTGAAGCATTGAGGAAGGGCCCTTTTCACTTTACAACCAAGGCGGCCCCTGCCTCATGACGATTCGGTCAACGTCAGCGGCGGTGGTTCGCCGCCCGGCGCCGCGGCGCCGCCGGCGGGACCGGCGACTCACTGTCCGGCCCGTACACCCGCAGCGAATAACGGTCGGCCACGACGATCTTGCCGTTGGCCGCCGAGATCTGCATCGGCGAGGTCACGCGCATGTCCGTCGCCACCAGTCCCGGAGAGGCCGGATTGTCGAGATTCATCGTCGACAGCACCCCGCCGGTGGCCAGATAGGCCGTGTGCGCATCGGCGCCGAGGTACTCCACGCCGCTGAGGGGTACGAGCGCCGTCTCGCGCGGCGCGTACGGATCGGCCAGCGAGAGGACGTGCACGCCATACGGCGCCAGCACGAGCAGCAGATCCTCGCGACCTTCCGCCCCGAGCGACAGCGCCGCCTGGATGATCCCGAGGTCCATGTTCCCTCGGTCGACCACCTTGCGCCGGTCCGTGATGTCCAGCACCACGAGCCGGCCGTTGTGGAATGCGTAGATCGCGTCCTCGTTCGCCAGCAGCTCCACGTAGTGCCAGATGCGCCCGGCGATCTGCACCGGATTAGCCGGATCGGACATGTCGACCACGTGCAGCCCGCTGTGATCGTTCGCCTCGATGATGGTGTCGCGGGCGATGTCGGCGTTGCTCGGCGGGCGCCCGGACGAACGGTACGTGCCGAGGAGGCGCGGATTGTACGGATCGGAGATGTCGACGATGTTCACGTCGGCGCGGCCGTAGAGCACGGCCAGCCCCCGCTTGATGCGCACCCGGTCCTGCAGATTGGCGATCTCCAGCCGGGCCACCTCTTTCGGCGCGGACGTCGTCGAAACGTCGAGGACGCGAAAGTAGGGCGCGTCGGCAACGTACGCGAACGTCCCGTCCGTCGCGGCGCCGCTAACCGGGCCGGCCAGATCCGTGACGTCGCCGACGACGCTGAGCGTGGCCGCGTCATAGGCACGCAGCGGAATTCCGGTCCCCCGCTCGAGGCCGAGCGCGTCGACGATCATCCCGGAGACCAGCAGCCGTCCGTCCGTCGCGGCAATGGCGCGGGCAGGCTCGTCGAGGGTGCGCACGATGTGCGGCGTGTTCCCGTCGAGCTCCAGCACGTAGACCTTGTTCGGTTCCTGCAGGGCGAACAGGCGCGTCCCCGAGACCGCGATCTTCGTCATGTTCACTTCGCCCGCCGCGCCGCTGCCGGCGACGCGGGGCGCAGCCGGATTGCTGACGTCCACGACGAACACGCCGTTCATGGCCGCGGCCACGAAGAGCCGCGACCCGCTGAGGGCGAAGTCGCGCGCGTTCATCGCCAGGCCGGCGATCGAGCCGCCGGAGTCCGAGTTGAAGACCCGCACCCCCTGCCCCTCGATCGCGGCATAGAGCTGATCCCCCACGAATGCCAGGGCATGCACCGTATGAGGCACGAGGATGCGCCGCACCAGCGTCAGGCCATTCGCCTCCGTCTTCCAGATGCTGATGCCGTTGCCGGATGCCGCCGCGACGCGCGAGGCAGTCGCCGCCACCTCGGTAACGCCGCCCGCCTCCGCCACCGTCCCGTACAGCACCGGGGTCAGGCCTTCGAAGCGGTACCGGTGCAGCCCGTCGGCCGTAGCCACGACGAGCTCGTCGTCACCGAAGGGCACGAGATCCCGCGTCTCCACCTCGCTCGCCACCACCGCCACCCGGCGAGGTTGCGCCGGCTCATAAACCACAAGCCCCCGCCCATCAGCGGCATAGACGAAGCCGCCGCGCACGATCATCGCCCGCGTAAACCCGCGCGCCCCCCACATACCGCCATCGGCAGCCAGGGTCAGAGGAAAGAGAAGGAGAACGAGAGAGATCAGTATCCGGCGCAAGATGAAGGCGGACCGTGCAATGGGTTTGCCTACGGGGGGAATGAGGCTGTTGTTGGTTGTTGGTTTTTGGTTGTTGGTTGGCTCCGCAGCGCGAAGGTTCACGG
>DASWMP010000014.1:0-5193 GCA_036399695.1 Thermoanaerobaculia bacterium
CGGAACGGATACGTGACTGATGTTCGAGGGACGGAAGGATAGCACTGAAACAGGGCACGGGGCACGGGGCTCGGGGCTCAGTTGGGGGCCGGGCGCCGGGGTGAAGGGAGCTCCCGGTTTGACAGGGGCGGGTGGCGGGTCTACATTGCCCTTGCTGGATTGATTTAGGGGCCGCTTGCAACCAGCTTAAAAAAAGCTAAAGAGCCGACAGGAAGAGTACTTTGACCTGGCCCCACGTGAGTGGGGCCGTTTTGTTTTCTGGGTTGTTGGTTGTTGGTTTTTGGTTGTTGGTTGGGTTACCGAAAACCGAAAACCAACAACCAACAACACCTCCGTACTGCCCACCGACCACGGCCACCGATCGCATACATGCAAGACTTCATACAAGCAATCGCCGACGAACACGTCTACCTCTTCGATGGTGCGATGGGGACGATGCTCTATGCCAAGGGCGTCTTCATCAACAAGTGTTACGACGAGCTGAACGTCCGCAATCCGGAGATCGTGCTGGACGTGCACCGGCAGTACGTCAAGGCTGGTGCGGAGATCCTGGAGACCAACACCTACGGCGCGAACCGGGTGAAGCTGGCCAGCTTCGGCATCGAGGACGAGCTGCGCGACATCAACATCAAGGGCGCCGAGCTGGCGTGCAAGGCCGCGGGGGACGCGGTCTACGTCGCCGGGGCCATGGGGCCGCTCGGTATCCGCATCGAGCCGTACGGACCGACCGGGCTCGACGAAGCGCGCGAGTACTTCCGCGAGCAGGCCACGGCGCTCCGTGACGGCGGCGTCGATCTCTTCATCATCGAGACGCAGTCCAACATCGCCGAGATCGAGCAGGCCATCTACGCCATCCGCGACGTCTGCTCCCTCCCCATCATCGCCCAGGTGACCATCGGCAGCGACGGCATGACCGTGTACGGCGACAAGCCGCGGGCATTCGCCCAGCGGCTCGACCGCGCCGGCGCCGACGTCATCGGCCTCAACTGCTCTGTCGGCCCCGACGTCATGCTCGACGCCGTCGAGGAGATGGCTGCCGTGACGGCGAAGAAGATCTCCTGTCAGCCGAACGCCGGCATGCCCCGCGAGGTCAACGGCCGCCAGATGTACATGGCTTCGCCGGAGTACATGGGCAAGTACGCCAAGCGGCTGATTCACAAGGGCGTGAAGTTCATCGGCGGCTGCTGCGGCACGACGCCGGAGCACATCAAAGTCATCGCCGACGCGGTGCGCCCTCTTTCGCCTCGCCGCGCGTTCGTCGTCATCGAGCGCAACGGCGCCGAGGTGGAGAAACAGGGCGTCGAGGCGACACCGCTCGAGAAGCGCTCCAGGTGGGGCGCCAAGCTGGCGAAAGGCGAGTTCGTCACGACCATCGAGATCACCCCGCCGAAGGGTCCGAACGCCGACGCCATGATCAAGTCGGTGCAGACGATCAAGGACGCCGGCGTCGACGCGGTCAACGTCCCGGACGGCCCGCGCGCGCAGAACCGCATGGGAGCGATCGCCGTCTCGGTGCTGCTGCAGCAGCGCGTCGGGATCGAGACGGTCCTTCATTACTGCTGCCGCGACCGCAATCTCCTCGGCATGCACTCCGACCTGCTCGGCTGCGCCGCGCTCGGCCTGCGCAACCTGCTGCTCATCACCGGCGATCCCCCGAAGATGGGCCCGTATCCCGAGGCGACGGCGGTGTTCGACATCGACTCGATCGGCCTGACCAACATGGTCAACCTGATGAACCACGGCCTCGACCTCGGCAGCAACCCGTTCGGCGAGCCGACCTGCTTCACCATCGGCGTCGGCGTGAACCCCGGCCACCTCGACCTCGAATACGAGCTGCGCCGCCTCGACTGGAAGGTGAAAGCCGGCGCCGAGTACGCCATCACTCAGCCCGTCTTCGACGCCCGCCAGCTCGAGACCTTCCTCGACCGCATCGCCCCCATGCAGCTCCCGGTCGTGGCCGGCATCTGGCCGCTGCTGTCGTACCGCAACGCGCAATTCATGAACAACGAAGTCCCGGGCGTCTCGGTGCCGGACGACGTCATGGAACGGATGCGCATCGCCAGCGAAAAGAGCCGCGAGCACGGATTGCGGGAAGGCGTCGCCATCGCCCGTGAGACCCTGGAGCGCGTCCGCGAACGGGTAGCCGGCGTGCAGGTGAGCGCCCCCCTCGGCCGCGTGGACCTGGCCCTGCAGGTGTTCGAAGGCGTGGTGGAGAAAGCGACAGTTTCGGCGGGGTAGCAAGAAACATCGCCGGACCCATGGGAGCTCCCGCTCCGGCCACAAAGGCTCCGTGAGCGGAGCCCCATAGGTCCTATCGTGGCCCCACCCAAACAATCCGGCCTCCTGACGCGTCTTCCTAGACGTGGCAACCATCGTCCTCACGGCAACGACCCCGATCGACGACAACCGTCGGGATCGTCTGGCGCGGCTCTTCGACAGCCAGCACCGGCGCCTCTACCGTCTGGCGCTGCGGCTCGCGCACGATGAGGAAGAAGCCCGGGACCTCGTTCAGGAGGCATTCCTCCGCGCCGCCCGCGACGTCTCCCGCATCCCTGCCGCCGACGAACAGGCCGGCCCCTGGCTGGTGCGCATCGTCGTCAACCTGGCGCGGGACCGCCATCGCCGGCGCGTGGTGCGCGACACCTTCCGCCGGTTGTTCGTCCGCGAGCAGCACGACCCCACGCACGCCATCGACACGAAGGCGGCGGTGAAGAAAGCGATGAATGCGCTGCCGCCGCGGCAGCGGGCCATCGTCGCGCTCTACGAGCTCGAAGGGCACGGCACGTCCGAGATCGCGAAGATGCTGAACGTCGCCGAAGTCACGGTGCGCTGGCATCTGTCGGCGGCGAGAAAACGGCTGGCCATCCTGCTCGCACCTGTAACGGAGACCACGAAATGAACGAAGAACGCGTCACGGCATTACTGAGAGAGCACGACCCGGCCGGCGGGCACGAGCTCGCGGTGGAGGAGGTACTGCGGATCCGGACCGCCGCGCTCTCCACGCGAAGCGAGCGGCGGACGCCTGTGGTGGCGCGGCTCGTCTTCGCCACGCTGGCACTGATCCTCTTCGCCGGCGCGTGGGCGGCCACGCGCGACCACGAGCCGCTGCCGGCGGCCCGGCCGCAGCTCCAGACCCAGCCCCAACCGCCTGAGAAGCGCCAGATCCACTACACCGCCCCCGGCGGCACGCGGATCATCTGGTCGCTCGATCCCGAATTTCAACTCTGAAAGGAACCCTCATGAAAAAGATCGCCATCGCCGCTCTGCTGTTCGTCACCACCGCGGCCTTCGCCCAGAGCCCGCCCGCGCCGCCGCAGCCTGCCCCTTCACCGCGCGCCGCCATGGCCCCCGCGCCCTCTCCGTCACCGGTGCCCGCCGCCGCGCCGTCTCCCCTTGCCACGCCGGCCGCGCCACGTGCGCCGCAGAGCGTGACGCAGCTCTTTCAGGTGGTCGTGCTGCACGGCACGATGGGTGGAGTCGAGGCGACGGAGAACGTCCCCAGGAACGTCGAGCGCGCCATCGAGGACGTGCGCGATTTCCTGCCGTTCAAGCGCTACCGCTTCATCGACTCCGGCCTGATCCGCCTCACCTCCGGCACCCACGGCCAGCTCATCCTCGACGGCGTGAACAACACCACCTACCGCGTCACCTTCAGCTTCGCCCCCCGCAGCAGCAGCGAGGTGCAGATCGAGGAGCTCATCGTCCACCCCGTGGCCGGCAGCGGCGTCGATCAGATCATCGGCAAACCGGTGATCCAGACGTCATTCGAGATCACGAAAGGGGAGACGGTCGTGGTGGGTTCATCGCGCCTCGGCGGCGGCACGGATGCGCTGATCCTGCTGCTCACCGCGGTGAAGAGCAAATAGCGAGAAGCGCGTTGTCTCCCCGCGCAGCGCAGCACGGACAACAGACAACGAACAACGGACAACGCGCTCCCAACCAAAAACCAACAACCAACAACGCCTTTACTTTCTCCGCACCACCGTCACCGAGACATCATCCTCGATCGGCGCGTACCCTACGAAGCCGCGCCATTCCCCCACCAGCGTTTCCAGCAGCGTTTTCGCGGTGGCTTCCGGGTACCAGCCGACGATCGCTTCCACGTATGGATCGCCGAACTCCTGGCCGGTGAGGTTGCGTGCTTCGGTGAGGCCGTCGGAGTGCAGGAGCAGGCGTTCGCCGGGGGCGAGCGAGCCCGAGACCACCTCGTATTGCATCCCGCTCTTCACGCCGAGCGGATAGGCGCCGCGGCCGATGCGGTCCACGATCTTGCCAGCGGTGTCGATCTTCAGGATCGGAGGGTGGCCCGCCACCGTCGCGCGGAACGAGCCGTCCGGCGAAAAGAGGAAGTAGCAGGCCGAGAAGAACGACCGCGAGCCGCCGGTGCGGCAGAGGATGCGATTGAGGCTGGCCATGATCGGGGCCGGCTCGGGATCGACGTCGAGCTGCGTCCGGAACGACGCATGCGCCACCGCCATCACCAGACCCGCGGCCATGCCGTGCCCCGACGCGTCGCCGAACAGCACCGCCAGCCGGCCGTCCGCGAGCGGCACGAAGTCGTAGATGTCGCCGCCCACCGTATTGGCGATCCGGTTGAAAGCCGCCACCTCGTACGCGTCCGACACCGGCATCACGTGCGGGATCAGGCTCGCCTGCAGGTCGCGGGCTAGCGTGAGCTCGTCGCGGAACTTGATCTTGTCGATCAGCTCCATGCCGAGGAGGAGCGTGATCAGGAGAAAGGTGGCAACGAGCTCCACCAGGGTCCAGAAGCCCGGCTGCTGGCGATTCACCGCCAGCGAGCCGATGCAGATGAAGAAGAAGAGAAAGGCGAAGAGGAAGAGCAGCCGCCGGTGCGGCGCGAGCCGGTTGGCCAGTCCGTAGAGGATCGCGCTCCCGGTCCAGACCCAGCGCTTGACCGCCCGCCGTTCCCCTTCGATCGCCCCACGGTGCTCGGCGATCAGCATTTTCTTCGTCTCGTTCCACTCGGACGAATAGAAGTTCGTCACGTCGCGCGAATCGAGCGACGAGAACGTGTTCCTGCCGAGGTTCAGCCAGTCGCGGAAGCGAGCCACCGGACGATTCTACGGCGAAGCGGGGAGCGGGTTCTGGTTGGGCGGTTGGCGGTTGGGCGGTTGGGCGGAGGGAGAAGCGACGGATGTCTCTTCCGCCCAACTGCCCAACCGCCAACCGCCC
>DASWMP010000015.1:0-12226 GCA_036399695.1 Thermoanaerobaculia bacterium
GAATGTGGGACAGACACTCCTGTCTGTCCGCGCCCGCAGGCGCCGGTTCATCGACGGCAGAACCAAGGGAGTAGATCGAGGCGCACCGTTTTGAGACACCCTCCGTTCGCCACCGCACTCCGAGATGAGATCAGTGCGTGCGCAGCCCCAGGCCGTGGCCTTCGATGGCTTCCCCCTGCACCACCTGGTTTTTGCCGAACCGTTTGGCGGCATACAGCGCAGCGTCCGCGCGGGCGATCAGGTCGGCGGCGGTCATGCCGTCGCGGGGATAACAGGAGACGCCGACGCTCACGGTCACGCGCAGGCCGCGGATGAACTCGCGGCGCTCGACCAGCTCGCGCAGACGGTTGGCGGCGTCGCGGGCGGCGGTCGAAGGGGTGTCGGGGAAGATGATGGCGAACTCCTCGCCGCCGTAGCGGGCGATGACGTCCGTATCGCGGGCGTTCGTCATCAGCACGTCCACCAGGCCTTTGAGGATCTCGTCGCCGATGGGATGGCCGAAGCTGTCGTTGATCAGTTTGAAGTTGTCGATGTCGAGCATCGCCAGGGCGAGCTCGCCGTTGCGGCGGGCGTGGCGATGGATCTCTTTCGCCAGCGTCTGCTGAAAGTAGCGGTGGTTGTACGCGGGCGTCAGAGGATCGATGATCGTGAGGCGCTTGATCTCCTCGTACTGCCGCGCCGACTGCAGCGCGGTCACGGCCTGCGTGGCGAAGATCTCCAGCGTGCGCACCTGCTCGGGGGTCGGCGTGCGGCGGTCCGGCACCTGGACGAGCAGGTACCCGAGCATCTCGTCCGCGCTGTGCAGCGGCACGAGCAGCGTGTCGTCCCGCTCCTCAGGCAGCGCCGCCTGCGTCAGTTCCCTCCAGACGTGGATCGTCACTTCGAAGCCGACGGACCGGTGGATCGACTGGACGATGCGCGCCAGCGCGGCTTCCACGTCCACTTCTCCGATCAGGCTGTTCGAGACCTCCAGAATCGTGGCCATCGTGGCGGCGTGCTGCTCGAGCTGTACGGTCTTCTCGCGCATCTCGCGGCGCAGCAGTTGGTCCTGCAGCGAGAGCGCGGTCTGCGTCACGAGCAGCGTGAAGAAGTTCAGACTGTCGGACTTGAGAATGGTCCGCTCTTCCGTCTCGAAGATCAGCACACCGTAGATGACTTCCGCCGTCTGCAGACCGATGAGCACCTGGATCGCGTCGCCGTGCGACAGCGGGAACTTGCGCATGCCGCTCTGGAAGACGAAGGCGCGGCTCGGTGCGGAATGCGAGAAACCCGCGCTCTCGACCCAGCGCAGGATCTCCTGATCGTCGGGGGCGCAGGCGCCGAAGCGATGGACGGTGCCGGCGACGTCGGGATGCGCCTCCCACGTCACGACTGCGCAGGCCTTCAGTGCCGCGAGCTTCGAGAGGAGCGCCATGAGGCGCTGCAGCGTCTCCACCTCCCCTTCGGCCGAGAGGATCTGCGTGGAGCTTTCGGTGAGGATGGCCAGGTCGCGATTGCGGCGTACGAGATCGGCGTGCTTTACCGCCGTCAGCGTCGCGGTACGGATCGCGTACGCCAGGATCGGCACCGGGACGAAGCCGATGACGAAGCCGGCGATGCCGTAGGTGTTGTGAAGCAGCACTTCGATGGTGACGACCGGCGCGATGAGCAGCGTCGTCCGGAGCGCCGCCGCCCGGAAGCGATGCGCGGCCAGGTAGCCGGCGACGAGCAGCGGCGCGGCGACGAGCGGCGGCAGCGGTACGAGCGTGTAGAGCCAGGCCAGCGCGCCATACGCGAGTGCCGCTTCGGACGCGCGGACGACGGACTTCTTTTGCGTAAGTGCGTAGGCGGTGTAGCCGAGGAAGGCGGCGATGAACGCCACGCCCGCGTCGTGAGTGACGATCACGGCGCCGAAGATGGCCGCCGCGTCGAAGCCGACTCCCGCCTCCCCCGTTTCACCGTCGAGGTAACGGGCCACGAGCACCAGCACCGCGAAGACGAGCGTCGCGACGAGATGAGTCGGCGGGCGGAATGCCAGGAGGGAAACGGCGGCGAGCACGGTCAACACGACGACCGCGACTCGATAGACGCGATGCTGCGTGAAACGAGGCATTTGTTGGGCTGCCGGGCGTGGGGCGCCTGAATTGTAAGCGAAGCACCCGGTACGGCGCCGCAAAAAGCCCGTCAGTTCTCCGTCAACCGACCGTCTACAATGCGCCCGATGTCCTGGGAAGTCGTCATCGGACTGGAAGTCCACGCCCGTCTCCTCACGCGCACGAAGATCTTCTGCGCCTGCGCCACCACGTTCGGCGCGCCGCCCAATACGCAGGTCTGCCCCGTCTGTCTCGGTTATCCCGGCGCACTGCCGGTGCTCAATGAGAAAGCGGTGGAGCTGGCCGTGCGCATTGCGCTGGCGACCGGCTGCACCGTCCATCCCCGCTCTGTGTTCGCCCGTAAGAATTACTTCTATCCCGACCTGCCCAAGGGCTACCAGATCTCGCAGTTCGACGAGCCGCTGGCGACGGACGGCAACGTCAATGGCATCCGCATCCACCGCATCCACATGGAAGAAGATGCGGGGAAGCTGCTGCACAATCCGGGCGCGTCGCTGGTGGACCTGAATCGCGCCGGCGTGCCGCTCGTCGAAATCGTTTCCGAGCCGGACGTGCGCAGCGCCGAAGAGGCGACGTCGTACCTCACCCGCCTGCGCCAGATCCTGATGTACACGGAGGTCTGCGACGGCAACATGGAGGAAGGCTCGATCCGCTGCGACGCGAACGTCTCCGTCCGCCACCCAGGCGACCCCCTCGGCACGCGCACCGAGATCAAGAACCTCAATTCGTTTCGCTTTCTCCGGGCGGCGATTGATTTCGAGGTGGCGCGGCAGATCGCCGTCCTCGAAGGCGGCGGGAAGATCACGCAGGAGACGCGGCTCTTCGACCCGACGACGGGCGAGACGCGCGTGATGCGCTCGAAGGAAGAGGCGCACGACTACCGCTACTTTCCCGAGCCCGACCTGCAGCCGCTCACCATCGGCGAGGAGTGGATCGAGCAAGTGCGCGGCGCCCTCCCCCGCCTGCCGCATCACCGTGCCGACGAGTACCAGCGCGAGCATGGGTTGTCGGCGGGCGATGCCGAGGTGCTGGTGGTCACGCGCGAGCTGGCCGACTACTACGAGGCGACGGTCGTCGAAGCCGGCAACGCCCGCTCGGCGGCCAACTGGGTGCGTAATGAAGTGCTGCGCGTGCTCAACGACCAGAAACTCGAGGTCGAGCAGTACCGCGTCACTCCCGCCATGCTCGGCCGGATGATCCGTTTGATCGACAGCGGCGCGATCGGCGGCAAGGCGGCGAAAGAGGTGTTCGAGGAGATGTCGGCCACCGGGGACGCGCCGGAAGCGATCGTGGAGCGCAAGGGGCTGGCGCAGGTGTCAGATCCGGCGGTCATCCGCGAAGCCGCGGTGCGGGTGCTGGAGAAGAACGCCGCCTCGGTCGAGCAGTACCGCGCGGGGTCGGAGAAGGTGTTCGGCTTTCTGGTCGGGCAGTTGATGAAGGAGATGCGCGGCAAAGCGAACGCGGAGATGGCGAACGCCATTTTGCGCGAGCTGTTGGCGTAGGGGCGCTACGCGCCGGCCCCGCCCTACCTCGGCATCTGCTTCAGCAGCTTCTCGATCGGGCTCTCCGTCTTCGTGAAGCCGGCCGGCAGCTCGAACTCCGCGGGGGCGAGTTTGGTCTCCTTGAGGCCGCTCACGTTGATCGTGGTCGTGGAGGTCATCTCGTTGCCGTTCTGCACGACCTTCACGGTCGTGAGCTGCTTGAGGGGGAAGCCGGTCACGGCGGCGGACTGCTTTTCGATCAGGCGGTCGATCTCGTCGAGGCCGGTCTTGAAGCCGCGGATCTGGAAGATGTTCACCAAGTCGGCGCCGAGCTTGTCCGTCACCCAGAGCTGCGAGGACGTCACGGTGGTCATGCGCATCTTCTGCCCCATGGCCTCGATGACCATGTCGTAGGAGCTGTCGATGACCTTCTTGCGGGTGGCGTAGCCTTCGATGGTGCCGCCGTCACCGGCATCGCGGCTCGTGACTTTCGGGTTCTCGATCGTCATCTTCACGCTGTCGCCGAGCTGGCGGAGGAGCGGACCGGCGCCGCCGAGGTGCTGGAGATCGAGCTCGTAGTAAGTCTTCGTGGAGGGATCGGTGACGAGGATGTTCTTGCCGCCGTTCTTCGTCGTGAGAATGGAGCCGTTCTTGAATAGGACGCCGTCGCCCGACGCCAGCTCCATACGCATGCCCGTCCCCTCGACCTTGACCGTTCCGGTAATGTTCGCGCTCGCCAGACCGGTGGTTTTGCTGTCGAGTTTGTACGTGACGCCCGCAAAGGAGGAAATGGCCGCGAGGACGAGGATGAGAGCAGTGACGAACGTCTTCATGACTGAATCAGAACGGCCCTCGCGAAGATGAATTCCGTGTATGATTCGCCGGCCCCCGGTGCGCCGTAATTCCGTAAGATTTAAAACACTTAGGAGGTTCACTTGCGTTTCAGCAGATTCTTGCTCGTGACTGTCGTGACGTGCATGGTGAGTGGTGTGGCGTTTGGTTCCGGCTTCTCGATTTTCGAGCAGGGCGCGAAGGCAAGCGGCATGGCCGGAGCGTTCGTCGCAACGGCGGACGATCCGAGCGCGATTTTCTATAACGTGGCCGGTATTGCGCAGCAGCGCCGGATGTCGGTCCTGGCCGGCGCCACGTTCATCAACTTCAACAACGAGTTCGAAGGCGATGCGAACGATCCGTTCGCTTCCGGTACGAGCGCCAAGTTCGACCGGCACCTGTTCATCCCGCCGAACGGCTACGCGATCATCCCGATCGGCAGCAACCTGACGTTCGGCGTCGGCATGTTCTCGAACTACGGGCTTCGCACCGACTGGGCCGATCCGTTCATCGGACGCTTCTCGTCGCGCGACGTCAACCTCAAGACCGTCACCCTCGAGCCGGCACTGGCCTGGCAGAACGCGAGCGGCTCGGTCGCCGTCGGCGCCGGCCTGCAGTACCGCCGCGGCCGCGTCACCCTCAACCGCAACATCGCGGCGTTCAACCCCTTCAGCGGCCGCATCGCTGACATCGGGAACGCTTACCTGAGCTCCGACTGGGGCTCCGACTACGGCTGGAGCGCCGGCGTGCTGCTCAAGCCGACGCCGACGCTGCGCTTCGGTGCGAACTACCACGCCGCGATGGACCTCGAGCTCGAAGGTGACGCCGACTTCCAGCAGATCCTGACGGGCAACCCGCAGTTCGACGCCGTCGTGGCCCTGCAGATCCCGCCCGATCAGGGCATCCGCACGACCATCCCCTTCCCGTCCACGCTGGCCGTTGGTGTCGCCACCAGCGCCATCGATACGTGGGACATCGAGTTCGACATCACGCACACGACCTGGAGCCGCTTCGAGACGCTGCTCGTCGAGTTCGGGACGACCCCGGCGAACAACCTGAACCGCCCGCAGAACTGGGAAGACACCTTCTCCTACCGCCTCGGCGCCAACAAGCGCGCCACGGAGAACGTCGACATCCGTCTGGGCCTGGTGTTCGACGAGAACCCGCAGCCGATCGAAGCCGTCAGCCCGCTCCTCCCCGACGCCGACCGCGTCGGCGCGACTATGGGCCTCGGCTTCCATCACGGCCCGTGGGTCCTCGACGCCTCCGCGATGTTCCTCCACTTCCAGGACCGCAGCACGGAAGGCCGTAGCGAAGACCTCAACGGTACCTACAGAACGAACGCAAATCTCTACAGTGTGAACTTCGGCTACCGGTTCTAAGTCAAGGAGACCTAATGAAAAATATCGCAAGAATTGCAGCAGCGTTTCTGATCGTGACCGCGCTGGCGGTCCCTTCGTTCGCGCAGCGCGGCTCGGCGAATTTCACCCGCTTCGTCGCGCTGGGTGACAGCTACGGCGCCGGCCTCGAGAGCGGCTCGCTCAACGAGCGCCATCAGGTGTGGAGCTGGCCCGCGGTCATCGCCCGCCAGGCCGGCGCGGTGGACTTCCAGCAGCCGCTCGTCAGCTTCCCCGGCATCGGCCCGGAGCTGCAGATCGTCAACATCACGTCTTTTCCGCCGGTGATCCAGCCGGCCGCCGGTACGGGCCAGCCGATCAACCTCGCCCTGGCGCGCCCCTACAACAACCTGAGCATCCCGGGCGCCACCGTTCGCGACCTGCACACCCTGACGGGCGCGCAGCAGCCGACGCGTACCGCCGAGTCGTTCGCGCAGTTCATCCTCCGCGCTTCGGCGTTCCCCCAGCCGCTCACGCCGGTGCAGCAGGCCGTCCTCCTGCAGCCGACGTTCATCGCCATGTGGATCGGCGGCAATGACTACCTGGGCGCCGTCCTCGCCGGCACCCCGGCCGGGCTGACCTCGGTCGAGCAGTTCCGCACGTCGTACACGACGGTCCTCGACACGCTCATCGCGGGCGCACCGAATGCCGGCATCGTCGTCGGCAACCTGCCGACGGCTACGAACATCCCGGTCGTCAGCACCGTGCAGCCGGTCATCATCAACCCGGCTACCCGTCAGCCGCTCCTTGTCGGCGGCAACCCGGTGTTCCTCTTCGCCGACCTCGGCGGCGGGAACCTCGGCCAGCTTCCGGCCGGCAGCCGCGTGCTGCTGACCGCCGCGGGCGACATCGCCAGCGGCTACGGCATCCCGCCGGCGCTCGCGACGCAGCCGCCGTTCAACCAGCTCCCGAACGCGGGCAAGCCGCTCGCCGACCGCCATGTCATCACCCCGGACGAAATGACGGCGATCACGACCCGCGTGAACGAGTACAACACGGTCATCAACCAGCTCGCCTCGGCCCGGAACATCCCGGTCGCCGACATCCGGAGCCTGTTCAACCGCTGGACCAGCACGACGACGCCCTACTTCGTCGGACCGATCCGCCTCAGCTCCTCGTACATCACGGGCGGCCTGTTCAGCCTCGACGGCTTCCACCTGACGGACATCGGCTACCTCCTGTTCGCGAATGAGTACATCCGCACGATCAACGAGGCGTACGACACCGACATCCCGCAGGCCTCGCTGAGCCAGCTCTTCGAGAACAACGGCGCGTTCTTCCCCGGCACGGCCGACGACCACGCCCGCGTGACGCTCACCCCGGCCGCCGAAGCGCAGATCTTCAGCTTCGCGACCCAGCCGGCCCCGAAGCGCCGCTTCCGCGCTTCCACCCACTGAGCATTTCGCAGCAGCAATGTGAAAGGGCGGCCGCAAGGCCGCCCTTTTTGTTTCATTACTTGCCCGCCGGCCCGCCCCCGAGGTAGCCTCGGCGCGGGGTTTTTCCGCGGGGGTCGCGCCCCGCTATGTTGTCGAAAATCTGGACCGCTGCCACTCTGGGCATCGACGCGGTCCGCATCGTCATCGAGGTCGACGCTCGCGGCTACGAGCAGCAGCCTGGCTTCACGCTCGTCGGTCTGCCCGACGCGGTCGTGCGGGAGTCGATTCCGCGCGTCCGGTCGGCCATGCACAACTGCGGCTTCCACCTGCCGCCGCGCCACATCACTCTCAACCTCGCCCCTGCTGACGTCCGCAAGGAAGGCTCGGGCTTCGACCTGCCGATCGCCATCGGCATCCTGCTGGCCCTCGGCGTCCTGGAGGAACAGCACGTCGCCGGCCGGCTCTTCGTGGGCGAACTGTCGCTCGACGGCGCCGTCACGCCCGTGCGCGGCACGCTCTCCATCTCCTCGGCGATCGCCGGAGACCGCGCCGTGCGCGAGCTCCTCGTGCCGCTCGCCAACGGCAACGAAGCCGCTGCCGTGCAAACCACCCGCGTCGTCGGCGTTCCGCATCTGACGTCGCTCGTCGGTCACCTGCGTGGCGTGGCGCCGCTCGCCGTCGCCACGTCGGCGCCAGGAACCGAGCCGCCCCTCGACTGGGCCGACTTTGCGGACGTGCGCGGCCAGACGCAGGCCAAGCGCTCGCTCGAAGTCGCGGCTGCCGGCGGCCACAACGTGATGCTGATCGGCCCTCCGGGCTCCGGCAAGACGATGCTGGCCAAGCGGCTGCCGTCGATCCTGCCGCGCCTCTCGCTCGAGGAGGCCATCGTCACGACGATGATCCACTCCGTCGCCGGCATGCTCCCGACCGGCAGCGGCCTCCTCGCCCACCGCCCCTTCCGCGCGCCGCACCACACCATCTCCACGGCCGGTCTGTCGGGCGGCAGCGCGCGGGTGCGGCCGGGCGAGGTCAGCCTCGCTCACCACGGCGTGCTCTTCCTCGACGAGCTGCCCGAGTTCCGCCGCGAGACCCTCGAAGCGATGCGCCAGCCGATGGAAGACGGCACCGTGACGATCGCCCGCGCGCTGCGCAGCGTGTCGTATCCATCGCGCTTCACTCTTGCGGCCGCCCTGAATCCCTGCCCCTGCGGCTACTTCAACGACAGCCGGCGCCAGTGCATCTGCACGCCCACACAGATCGCCCGCTATCTGGCGAAGATCTCCGGTCCGCTGCTCGATCGCATCGACCTGCAGGTCGAAGTGGCGGCGTTGCGCGGCGAGGAGATCACGTCGCTGGAGCCGGGCGAAACGTCGGCCGCGATTCGCGAGCGGGTGGAAGCCGCGCGTGCCGTGCAGCGCGAACGTTTCCGCCGCAGCGGCATCAGTTGCAACGCCGAAATGACGTCGCGCCATCTGCGCAAATGGTGCGCGCTCGAACCGCCGTCGCGCCGCATTCTCCTGCACGCGATCGAGCACCTCGGCCTCTCCGCGCGCGCCCACGATCGCATCCTGAAAGTGGCCCGCACCATCGCCGATCTGGCGTCGTGCGAAGCCATCGAAACCGGACATGTCGCGGAGGCTGTGCAGTACCGCGCGCTCGACCGAGCCTACTTTCGATGAAACATTTTGCAGATTTCGGTTCCGGTTTTCCGCACCCGGAAGGGCAATTCTGACCGGTTGGCGGACCTGTTGGCTGGGTCCGCCAACGAGCTTTCATCAGCATCGCGTCGATGTCACAACACTCAATGTCAGAGCAACTTACGTCGAATCAGCACGCCTTTTGCCTTGCTGTGATGGCCGTGAAAAAGTGGACGAATATCGATGGATTTCAGAATAACCCTCGGGTCCGGGCCTGTTGTCCCGCCAGTGCGATTAATGGTTGACAAAATGGTGCGGGTTTTTATGATCGTAGGACCTACTTCAGCAGGGTACGTGATGGGTGAGGAGTCGGAGTATGGCTTTTGAAAAGTGGGAACCGCAGCCCGAGTTCGAACGCTTTCCCGCTTCGGCGACGATTGTCCAGTCGCGCCTGATCCGTCTACCGACCCCCGTTGCGTCGATGCTTCGCCTCCGAAACAAGACGAGCGCGAACCTCTACTACGACAAGAAACGCAAGGTCATCGGCATCCGCGCCCTCGATAAGAAAGAGGAAGGGGCGGCCAAGATCCGCCAGTCCGAAAAGTCCACGTCGCTTCACGTC
The DNA here is from genome assembly GCA_036399695.1 of Thermoanaerobaculia bacterium. GTDB lineage: Bacteria > Acidobacteriota > Thermoanaerobaculia > Gp7-AA8 > Gp7-AA8 > DASVEE01. The sequence goes on from DASWMP010000015.1 coordinate 9,438, forward strand.
CCGAAGTTTTTCCGCTTCTACGACATCGAAGTGCCAGGCATCAAACGCTTCCACTGCTGGTACGACGAGAAGGAACGGATGGCGATGATCGACATCTCGAAGCCGTCGCCCAGGGGACGGCCGACCGGCACCTGACGGTGCCACGGTTCCGGAGCCTGGGCGCCTGTGGGAGCGATGGGACCTATGGGACCTATCGGAAGACAGGCTCCCATCCTACGAGCCGGTCCAGGGTGGCACTTCATCGGTCCTGTCGTTCCCCGCTCACCCGGCGTGCACGGCGCGTGACACGGCGGCACTCAGCTCCTGCATATCGATCGGCTTGCGCAGATACGAGCGGAAACCGGCGGCGATGGCGCGGCGCTCGTCTTCGATCCGGCCGTGGGCGGTGAGCGCGAGGACCGGCAGATCATCCCACTCCCGATGCAGACGGATGGCATCGAGCAGGTCGTAGCCGTCGCGGCCGGGCATGGCGATGTCCGTCACGACGACGTCCGGCTTGCGCGTGCGCAACTGCCGCAGGGCCTCCTCGACGCTTCCCGCTTCGATCACGTGCGCGCCTGACTTGGCGAGCATCGTCCGGATGAGCAGGCGCGCGTCGGCACGATCGTCGACGTAGAGGATGCGCAGCCGCTCGAGGGGTGCGTCGATGCTTTCCCGCTCGTTGCCGCGCGGCCGTCTGGCATCGGCCGCGATCGACGCGACCGGCATCGGCAGGCGGACCGTGAATCGGGAGCCCCGCCCTTCCTCGGTCTCGACGTCGATCGTACCGCCGTGCAGCTCCGTCAGCTCTTTCGCCAGCGCGAGGCCCAGCCCGAGGCCGGCGTGCGCGCGGCGTGCGGAACTGTCGCCCTGGCGGAAACGCTCGAAGATGTGCGGCACGAGGTCGCGGCGGATGCCCGGGCCGCGATCCGCGACCGTGATGGCGGCCGAAGTCTCTTCCGCGCGGAGCGTCACCTCGACGGGCGTGCCAGGCGGAGAGAACTTGATGGCGTTCGAGAGCAGGTTCGAGACGATCTGCTGCACGCGGGCCGGATCGACGTACTGAAAGGCGAGACTGCGGTCCAGCTTCACTTCGATCGGGATCTGCTTCGCCTCGGCCGCCGGACGCACCGTGGCGAGCGCGTTCTCGATAATCACCGAGAGGTCGGCCTGCTGGCGGTCGAGCCGCATCTTGCCGGTCGTGATCCTGGAGACGTCGAGGACGTCCTCGATCAACTGCAACTGCGCGCGGGCGCTCTTGCCGATGGTCTCCAGTGCGAGCTCGCGATCCTTCTCCGACAGGTCCAGCATCTCCAGCATCTGCGACCAGCCGACGATGGCCGTGAGCGGCGTGCGCAGCTCGTGCGAGAGCGTGGCGAGGAACTCGTCCTTCATCCGGTCCGCCTCGCGTAGCGCGTTCATGCTGACGCGCAGCGACTCCTCCGACTCGCGGAGGGCGGCGTCGACGCGCAGCTTTTCGACGACCGGCCAGACGCGGCTCGCCACCGTCTGCAGCAGCGAGACTTCCTGGTCGCTCCAGTAGCGCGGCTCGTCGGTGCTGACCCAGAGCGACGCCACCCAGCGGCGGTCGCGCATCAGCGGCACCGCCACGTAGGCACGCTCGCCGTTCGGCCCGTAGCTCCGTTCGTAATCGCCTGCCGTGCGCGGGTCCGTCTTCGAGTCGAAGTTCACGACGACACGGCCGGCGGCCATCTCGGCCGAGGTGATCGGGCTGTAGGCACTGATCGGATGGACGCCGGCGACCGAGGGGGCGCCGCGGCAGTAATCGCGGTAGACGGTCTCGAGGTCGTTCTCCAGATCGATCTCGTTGAACAGGCAGCGGCGCACCCGGAAGTGCTCGCCGACCAGCTCGGCGACGGCAAAGAGCAGCTCCTGTGGCTCCTCGATCGTCCGGCTCAGCTCACCGATACGGGTGAGCAGTGCCAGCCGGCTTTCGGCTTCACTGAGGTAGCGTTCGCGGTCGGCGAGCGCCGCCTCGACGCGCTGGCGTTCGTCGGCTTCATGCTCGAGCTCCTGCTGCCGCTCGATGGCGAGGCGCGCCTGCCTCTCTGCCCGCAGTTGTGCATGCCGCATCCCGTTGCCCAGCAGTGCCGAACCGAGCGCCGTCAGCGCATAGATCACCAGCCCGGCGGCGACGTGCCGGTCATAGATGACGAGCGAAAAGTGCGGCGGGAGGATGAAGTAGACAGCCGAGACGCCGCCGAGAGCGGCCGCCAGCAGCGCCGGGCCGAGCCCCGCGTACCACCCCACCGCAACCAAGATCGCGAAGAACGTAAAGTACGGGACCTGCCCCTCGCCGACCAGTGGCTCCACGGCGATCCGGATGACGAGCGCCAGGGCCGTTGCCGCGACGGCAAAGGCATAGCGCGTGAGGAGCGACCGGGGCATGACGCCTCTGATGATAACGGAACGCCGCGCCGCGGGCCTTTCGCGCAGGCACAATTGACGCACACAGCAGGCAGAGGGAGAAACGAATGCGTATTGCCGTACCGCACAACACGACCCGGGAGAAAGCCCGCCGCATCGTCGACCAGAAGCTGTCCACGCTCCTCGGCCAGTTCGGCCATCACGCCAAAGAGACCCAGCACGAGTGGACCGGCGACACCCTCCGTTTCAAAGGGAAGGCCCAGGGGCTGACGATCGAGGGGACGGTCGAGATCACCGAGCAGATGATGATCGTGGACGCCAGACTGCCGCTACTCGCCAAGCCGTTCGAGGGACGCATCCGCCAGACGGTCGAGCACGAGGCCGAGGCCATGTTCCGGATGGCGTAGAGCTATCTTGGAGTG
>DASWMP010000016.1:0-15444 GCA_036399695.1 Thermoanaerobaculia bacterium
GGGACAGACACTCTTGTCTGTCCGCGCCGCAGGCGCCGGTTTCACCGCACGTCCAGCGACTCCTCCGCGAGCGTCTGCGCGGCCTTCAGGAATTCGTTGCTCAGCGGTGTGCCGGCGACGGCGCGGGAGAGTGAGAGAGCGCCGACCATCAGCGCGATCAGCGCGAGCGACTTTTCGCGATCGGCGTCCTCGCCGCCGAGGATCTCGGCGAAGGAGTTGACGAAGCCGTCGAGCTCCTGTGTCAGGGCAGTGCGGTACGGTTCCCCTTCCCGCGCCACCTCGGGCGCTGCATTCGGCAGGATGCAGCCTTGTTCCGGATGGTCGCGGTGGGCGCGTGAGAGATAGCGCCGCACCACCGTCAGCGCACGCTCGCCGCGCGTCACTCCTTTTGCGTTGCCGAGCAGCCGGTCCCACATCGTCGTGCCGTTGTGGCGGATCGTTTCGACGAAGAGGTCCTCCTTCGATTCGAAGTGGCTGTAAAAACCGCCGACCGTCAGGCCGGCGCCTTTCATGACGTCCATGACCGAGCTGGCGCGGATGCCCTGCTTGCGCAGCAGCGTGGCCGCCGACTCGAGGATGGCCTCATGCGACTGCTGCTTCCGCTCGGTCTTGGACATGGGTCAGATCCTCTCGATGATGGTGGCGATGCCCTGGCCGCCGCCGATGCACATGGTGATGAGGGCCGTCTGCTTGCCGGTGCGCTCCAGCTCATCGAGGGCGGTGCCGAACAGCATCGCGCCGGTGGCGCCGAGCGGGTGGCCGAGGGCGATGGCGCCGCCGTTGACGTTGACGCGGTCGGGATCGATGTCGAGGGCGCCCATGGTCTGCAGCACCACGCCGGCGAAGGCCTCGTTGATCTCCCAGAGGTCGATGTCCGCGGCTTTCATCCCGGCGATGCGCAGCGCCTTCTCGCTGGCCGGCGCGGGGCCGGTGAGCATGAGGAGCGGCTCGCTGCCGACCGTCGTCATGGCCCGGATGCGCGCGCGCGGCGTGACGCCGCGGTCGCGGACGTAACGCTCCGAGGCGACGGCGACGGCCGCGGCACCGTCGACGATGCCGCTGGAGTTGCCGGCGGTGTGCAGGTGCTGGATCGCCTTCGCCGCGGGATAGGCGGCTAGCGCGATGTCGTCGAGCGTCTCGCCGTTCGCCCCGGCCACGTGCGCGCCGGCCGCGGTGAACGCGGGCTTCAGCGAGGCCAGCCCCTCGGCGGTGGTGTCGGGGCGCGGGAACTCGTCCCGCTCGAGGACGACCTCGCCGGTGAAGGGGTCGCGCACCGGGAACAGCGACCGGGCGAAGCGGTCCTCGGCGATGGCGCGGGCGGCGTTCTGCTGCGACCGCAGGGCGATGGCGTCGAGCTCCTCGCGGGAGAAGCCTTCGAGCGTGGCAATGAGATCGGCGCTGATGCCCTGCGGCACCTGGAAGACGCGTTCCCGCAGGTGCAGGTTGTCGCCATCATGCCCGCCGCCGTCGGAGCCCATCGGCACGCGCGACATGCTCTCAACGCCGCCGGCGATCGCCAGCTCCATCACCCCGGAGCCGACGGCCATGGCCGCGAAGTGGATGGACTGCAGTCCCGACGCGCAGAAGCGGTTCAGCGAGACGGCGGAGACGGCGTTGGGCCACCCGGCCGCGAGGACGGCATTGCGCGCGACGTTGGAGCCCTGCTCCCCGACCTGCGAGACCGCGCCGGCCATCACGTCGTCGACGTCGCCCGGATCGAACCCGACCCGTTCGCGAAGTACGTTGAGCACCTGGGCAAACAACTCCTGCGGATGGATACCTGAGAGGGCTCCCTTCCCTGCTTTTCCTTTTCCTCGGGGCGTGCGGACGGCGTCGATGACATAGCTGTTGTTCATTACGACCATAATATGATGAGCGTAATGTGAATTGTCAACGGGCGGGTGTTCGGCGGCGCAGTCGTCCGGGCCGCGACGGGACGGATCCTGGATTGCCGATTTGCGGTTGTGATTGGCGGCCGACGGGGAGTGGCGGGAGGCGCGAAGAGGTCCTGATCCTGCGCTCCTGCGCTCGCCGGTCAGCGGGGGCGGGATCGGCTCGAGACTAGCGCGATTCCGAAATGGTGACGAGCCTTCCTCGTTGACTCCTTTACGTGCCATGTAACAGGCTGGTCATTGGTTTGCAGGGTACGGCTCAGCGAATGCTCACAAGGGCCTGTTTTGCCGTCCTGGTGATTCTTGTGGCGACCGGGTGTCCGGCCGACCGCACGGGTGAGCGGACGCTGCGTGGCTCGGCGATGCCGGTGCCTCCGGCGATGCGGGGATTGGCGCCGCCGGCGCTGGCGGTGATCGGCGAGCTGCGGGCGCCGGAGTCGGTGCTGCACGATGCGCAGCAGGACGTCTACTTCATCAGCAACATCAACGGCTCGCTCCTCACCATCGACAACAACGGCTTCATCTCCCGCGTGAACCCCAGCACCATGCAGGTGGAGCTGAAGTGGATCGAAGGGGGCAAGCGTGGCGTCACGCTCGATGCGCCCAAAGGCATGGCCGTCATCGGGGAGACGCTCTACGTGAGCGACGTCCGCGCCGTGCGCGCGTTCGACCGCCGCACCGGCGAGCCGCGCGGCGAGATCGCCCTGCCGGGTGCGGCCCTCATCAACGACATCACCACCGACGGCCGGAGTCTCTACGTCTCGGACACCGGTCTCCTCACCGGCCCGGGTCAGAGCTTCTACCGGACCGGCAGCGACACGATCTGGAAGATCACGGACGGGCGTCCCGAGAAGCTCGCCTCCACGACGGCGCTGCAACATCCGAACGGGCTCGATTGGGTGGAGGGGAAGCTGCGCTTCGTCACCTTCGGCCCAAACGAGCTGTATGAGCTGAGCGGCGGAAAGCAGAAGCGCATCGGGACGCTGCCGTACGGGCAGCTCGATGGGCTCGTGCATCTCGCCGACGGCACGCCCGTCGTCTCGAGCTGGCTCGGCGACGGCATTTACCGCCGCAGCGGCGACGGCTTCATCCCCATCCTCACCGGCATCGACGCGCCGGCGGACATCGGCTACGACGCAAAACGGCGGCGCCTTCTCGTGCCGCGCTCCGGAACGAACCAGGTCACGATCCATTCACTGCCATGAGCGGGAGGGAACGCTTGTCCCGAGGAGTCATGCACGCGGGTTTGTCTCTGCTGCTGCCGCTGGTGCTGGCAGCCGGCTGCGACATGCCGCCGAAAGAATCGCAGGCACCGGACGCCGCCTCCGCCAGCGCGCAGGGGAAGGCGATGCTGCCGGCGTTCAGCACCGTGAACGACGAAGACGGCCAGTGGCTGATGGCGCAGAAGGATTACGCCAACACCCGCTTCAGCGGCCTGCGGGAGATCAACCTCTCGAACGTCGACAAGCTGAAGGCGGCCACCACGTTCTCGACCGGCTTCGTGAACGGTCATGAGGCGACGCCGCTCGTCGTGGCCGACACGATGTACCTCGTAACGCCCTTCCCGAACGTCCTCTACGCGCTCGACCTGAAGAAGCCGGGCGGCGCGACGAAGTGGGTCTACCGTCCGAATCCCGATCCGGCGTCGCAGGGGGTGGCCTGCTGCGACGTCGTCAACCGCGGCGCCGCGTACGGCGACGGCAAAGTGATCGTCAATACGCTCGACAACCACACCATCGCCGTCGACGCCGCGACCGGCACGGAGCTGTGGAACACGAAGCTGGGCGACATCAATCGCGGCGAGACCATCACGATGGCGCCGCTCGTCGTGAAGGACAAGGTGCTGGTCGGCAACAGCGGCGGCGAGATGGGGGTGCGCGGCTGGCTCACCGCGCTCGACCTGAAGACGGGCAAGATCGTCTGGCGCGCCTACAGCACGGGGCCGGACAAGGACGTCCTCATCGGCCCCGCCTTCAAACCGTTCTACCCGATGGACCGTGGCAAGGACCTGGGCGTGCGCTCGTGGCCGCCGGAAGCGTGGAAGACCGGCGGCGGCACGGTCTGGGGCTGGATCTCGTACGACCCGGAAACGAATCTCGTCTTCTACGGCACTGGCAATCCCGGGCCGTGGAATCCGGAGCAGCGTCCTGGCGACAACAAGTGGAGCTGCACGATCTTCGCGCGCGACGCCGACACCGGTGACGCGAAATGGGCGTACCAGATCGGGCCGCACGATCTGTTCGACTATGACGGCGTCAACGAATCGATCCTCCTCGACCTGAACGTCGGCGGACGCACGCGCAAGACGCTCGTGCGCCCGGAGCGCAACGGCTACGTCTACGTGATGGACCGGACGACCGGCGAGGTGCTGTCGGCGAAGACGTTCGGCTACGTGAACTCGACGGCCGGCGTCGACCTGAAGACGGGGCTGCTGATTCCGGTCAAAGAGAAAGAGCCGAAGGTCGGGAAGGTCGTGCGCGACATCTGTCCGGCGGCCCCGGGGGCGAAGGACTGGCAGCCGTCGGCCTTCTCGCCGCTCACGGGGCTGCTCTACATCACGCACCAGAACCTCTGTATGGACTTCGAAGGGGTGGAGGCGAACTACATCGCCGGCACGCCCTTCGTCGGTGCGAACGTGAAGATGTACGCCGGCCCGGGCGGCCATCGGGGCGAGGTGACGGCCTGGGATCCGGTGGCCGGACGCGCCGTCTGGAAGATCAAAGAGCACTTCCCGGTCTGGAGCGGCGCGCTGGCGACGGCGGGCGATCTGGTGTTCTACGGCACGATGGACGGCTGGGCGAAGGCGATCAACGCCCGCACCGGCTCCGAGGTATGGAAGTTCAAGGTGGGCTCGGGCGTGATCGCGCCGCCGATGACGTACCGCGGCCCCGACGGCAAGCAGTACGTGGCGTTCCTGGCGGGCGTGGGCGGCTGGGCGGGCGCGATCGTGTCGGGCGATCTCGATGCGCGCGACGGCACGGCCGCACTGGGCTTCGCAAACGCGATGCAGGATCTGAAGCAGGCCACGACGAGAGGAGGGATGCTGTATGTCTTCTCGTTGTGATGGGCGCAGGGGGAACGATCGGGCCTATGGGAACGATGCGACCTATGGCCTGCGGCCGGTCAACATTGGTCCCATGAGTCCCATGGGTCGTATTGGTCCTATCGTTTTCCTGCTGGTGCTTTTTTGTGCGGCCACGCTGCAGGCGGCGCAACCCCTGCGCGTCTGTTCCGATCCCAACAACCTCCCCTTCTCCAACCAGCGCCAGGAAGGCTTCGAGAACCGGATCGCGCGGCTGCTCGCGGCCGAGCTGAAGACGACCGTCGAGTACTACTGGTGGGCGCAGCGGCGCGGCTTCGTGCGCAGCACGCTGAACGCGCACAAGTGCGACGTCATCGTCGGGGTGCCGAGCAGTTTCGAGCTGGCGTTGACGACGCGGCCGTATTACCGCTCGACGTACGTCTTCGTGACGCGGCGCGATCGGAAGCTGGCCATCAGCGGCTTCGACGATCCGCAACTGCGGCGGCTGAAGATCGGCGTGCAGATGATCGGCGACGATTACGCCAGCTCGCCGCCGGCGCATGCGCTGGCGAGCCGCGGGATCGTGCGCAACGTCGCCGGCTACAGCGTCTACGGCGATTACTCGCGGGAGAGCCCGACCCGCGGCATCGTCGACGCCGTGGCGAAAGGGGACGTCGACGTCAGCGCGGTCTGGGGGCCGACGGCCGGTTACTTCATCCGGAAGAGCCGCGTGCCGCTCGTGGCCACGCCGGTCTCGCCGCAGATCGATCTCCCGTTCCTGCCGTTCGTCTTCGACATCTCCATGGCCGTGCGCCGCGGCGACACGGCGCTGCGCGACCGGCTGAACGACATCCTGGAGCGGCGCGCGGACGACATCGACCGCATCCTCCGCGATTACGGAGTGCCGACGTTATGAAGAGGCAGGAAAGGCGTTGTCCGTTGTCCGTTGTCTGTTGTCCGTGCTCCGCTGCACGGCGACCATCGCATAGCGCAGCACGGACAACGGTCAACCGACAACGGGTAACGTCGTTACTCGTTGCCGCGGTCCTCGTCCTCACTCTCGCTGCCTGCAGGCGCGAAGAGCGTCAGTTTCGCGATCTGCCGTCGCAGCCGCCGCAGGATCGGAAGCGGCTCGTCAGTCTCGTGCCCGGTCCTTACACGGCGGATGTGAAGGTGGAGAATCCGTACGCGTACAACGCGCATGCGATCGCCGAGGGGCAGCGGCTGTACACGTGGTTCAACTGCGTGGGGTGCCATGCGAACGGCGGGGGCGGGATGGGACCGCCGTTGATGGACGTGCGCTGGCGGTATGGCAGCGACCCGGAGAACATCTACGCCACGATCATGGAAGGGCGCCCGAACGGGATGCCGTCGTTCCGCGGCAAGATCGCGGAGCACCAGGTGTGGCAGCTCGTGGCCTACGTGCAGTCGCTGAGCGGCAACGTGCCGAAAGACGCGGCGCCGGGCCGTACCGACGATCTGCAGAAGGGCAAGCCGGAGCAGATGGTGCCCGACCTCGTGCCGGAGAAGGAGCCGGCGCCGCAGCCATGAACGGCATCCAGTCCGCGCTGGAGCCGGCGGGCGTTCACGCCGACCGGATCGGCACGCTGTGGGATGTGTTCCTTGGCGTGAGTGCGGTGGTGTATGTGCTGGTGCTGCTCTTTCTGGCGGTGGCGCTGTTCCGGCGGAGGGCGCGGGGTAGAGGAAACGATGGGACCGATGGGACCGATGGGACGGACGGGACCTATGGGAGCAAGCGGCCGGCGTACATCGCCGTGAGCGTGGCCACCGGCATCACCGTCGTCATCCTCTTCGCGCTGCTCGTCTCCAGCATCTTCACCGGAAGGGCCATCGCCTATGCGCCGCCGGCGCCGGTCCAGGTGACGGTCACGGGGCGGCAGTGGTGGTGGCAGGTCGACTACGACACGAAGGACGTCAGCAAGCGCATCACGACGGCGAACGAGCTGTACATCCCGGTCGGCGTGCCGGTGCAGGTGCATCTCCGCTCGACGGACGTCATCCACAGTTTCTGGGTGCCGAATCTTCACGGGAAGCAGGACCTCATCCCCGGCCATGACAACGCCATCCTGCTGCAGGCCACGCGGCCGGGCGTCTATCGCGGGCAGTGCGCCGAGTTCTGCGGCCTGCAGCACGCGAAGATGGCGCTCTGGGTGACGGCGCTGGCGCCGGCGGACTTTGCGAAGTGGGCGGCCGCGCAGCAGGAGCCGTCGAAGATCCCTTCGACGCCGCGACAGCGCCAGGGGCAGGAGATCTTCACCAGCGTCTCCTGCGCTCTCTGCCACAACGTGCAGGGGACGGAGGCGTCGGGCAAGGTCGGCCCCGACCTGACCCACTTTGCCAGCCGGCGCTCCATCGCCGCCGGCACGCTGCCGAACCGCCGCGCCGAGCTGGCGAGCTGGATCCTCGATCCGCAGCACAGCAAGCCGGGCGCTTACATGCCGCCGACACGCCTCGGCACGCAAGACCTCGAGCCGCTGCTCGATTACCTGGAGAGCCTGCAATGAGCGCCATCGACAGGAGCGCCGTCGAACAGACGCCGTATGCGCTGCCGGGGCATCAGCTCGAGCACGAGCAGTTGCAGAAGACCTGGGCACCTCGCAAAGGGCCGCTGTCGTGGTTCACGCAGATCGACCACATGACGATCGGGAAGCGCTTCATCTACACCGCCTTCATCTGGTTCGGGCTGGGCGGCATCCTCGCGGCGCTGATGCGCGTCCAGCTCGCGAAGCCGAACAACACCTTCCTTTCGAACGATCTCTACAACCAGATCTTCACGCTGCACGGCATCACGATGATGTTCCTCTTCGCGGTGCCGGTCATGGAGGCGGTAGCGGTCTACATCATCCCGCTGGCCATCGGCACGCGCGGCCTGGCGTTCCCGCGGCTCAATGCGTTCGCCTACTACATGTTCCTCTTCGGCGGGATCTTCATCTACGGCTCGTTCTTCCTGAACATGGCCCCGGATACCGGCTGGTTCACCTACGTGCCGCTGGCGGGGCCGGAGTACTCGCCCGGCAAGCGCGTCGACGCCTGGGCGCAGCTCGTCAACTTCACGGAGCTCTCGGCCCTGGCGGTGGCGATCGAGCTGATCGTCACGATCCTCAAGCAGCGCGCGCCCGGGATGTCGATCAACCGCATGCCGCTGTACGTCTGGTCGATGCTGGTGACGGCGGCGATGATCATTTTCGCCATGCCGGCCATCATGACCGGCAGCCTGTACCTCGCGCTCGACCGCCTCGTCGGCACGCACTTTTTCAATCCGGCCGAGGGAGGCGACGCGCTGCTCTGGCAGCACCTCTTCTGGTTCTTCGGCCACCCGGAGGTCTACATCATCTTCATCCCGGCACTGGGGATGGTGTCGACGATCATCGCCTGCTTCTGCCGCCGTCCGATCTTCGGTTACACGGCCATGGTGCTGTCGCTCGTGGCCACGGCGTTCATCGGCTTCGGGTTGTGGGTGCACCACATGTTCGCCACCGGTCTGCCGCAGCTCGGGCAGAGTTTCTTCACCGCGGCCAGCATGATGATCGCGGTCCCCAGCGGCGTGCAGATCTTCTGCTGGATCGCCACGATCTGGCTCGGCAAGCCCCGCTTCCAGCCGCCGTTGATGTACGTCCTCGGCTTCGTGGCCATCTTCGTCATGGGCGGTCTCTCGGGCGTCATGCTGGCCTCGGTGCCGCTCGACATCCAGGTGCACGACACGTTCTTCGTCGTCGCCCACTTTCATTACGTGCTGATCGGCGGGGCGGTCTTCCCGCTCCTCGGCGCACTGTTCTTCTGGTTCCCGAAGCTGACGGGGCGCCTCATGAACGAGCGCGCGGGACATGTCAGCTTCTGGCTGACGTTCGTCGGCTTCAATCTGACGTTCTTTCCGATGCACAAGCTCGGACTGATCGGCATGCCCCGCCGAATCTACACCTACCTGCCGGAGACGAACTGGGGCTCGCTCAATCTGCTGGCGAGCCTCGGCGCCGGCGTGCTGGCGCTCGGGATGCTGACGTACATCGGCAACGCCCTGGTGAGTATGCGCTCCGGACGCATTGCCGGCAGCGATCCGTGGGGCGGTGAAGGGCTGGAGTGGGGGACGACGTCGCCGCCGCCGCATTACAGCTTCCTGCACCTGCCGGTCGTCAGCTCGCGCGAGCCGATGTGGCACGAGCCGGAGCGGGCGCCGGTCGTGACCGGCCTGGCGACGGAGAAGCGCGAGCTGCTGGTGACGCGCATGCTCGACGCGGAGCCGGACCACCGCTACGTCTTCCCGAATCCGACGCCGTGGCCGTTCCTCGCGGCGCTGGCCATCGCCGGGATGTTCATCGCGCTGATGTTCACACCCTGGGCGTTCCCGATCGGCGCCGCCATCGCCACGCCGCTGGTCATCGCCTGGTTCTGGCCGACGACGCCGAAGAAGGAAGGGGAAGCCCCGGAAGAAGGAAGCGCGAAGGACAGTCGTACGGGGGAGGCGGCATGAGCGCGCGCGCGACGATCGACGTCTCGAAGCTGCCGGATCATGCCTTCGGGAGCCGCAGCATCATGTGGTGGGCGACGATCTCGATCGTCGCCATCGAGGGGACGGTCTTCCTGCTGGCCATCGCCGGCTACTTCTACCTGCAGGGCAACGAGCTCGATTGGCCGCCGCCCGACACGCTGCTGCCGGCTCACTTCTGGGGGACGATCAACGTGTTCGTCCTGCTCGTCAGCCTGATTCCGAACCAGCTCGTGAAGCGCGCGGCCGAGGAGATGAACGTCCGGAAAGTGCGCCGGTGGCTCATCGTGGCGGACCTCTTCGCCATCGCTTTCGTCGTCATCCGCGCGCTCGAATACGGATCGCTGAACGTGAGCTGGGACAGCAATGCGTACGGCTCGGCGACCTGGACGCTCCTGAGCCTGCACACCATTCATCTCGTGACGGACCTGATCGATACCCTCGTGCTGACGGTGCTGATGTTCACCCGTCACGGGCACGACTCGCGGCGCTTCGTCGACGTCTCGGAAAACGCGTTCTACTGGTACTTCGTGGTCCTGGCCTGGCTGCCGGTTTACGCGGTGGTCTACTGGGCGCCGCGGCTGCTTTGACGATCATGAGCGAGCAGAAAACAGAATTCCGTACGCGCGACCGCTGGCTGCTGTTCGCCTTCGCTCTCGGGCCGCTCTCGGTGCTGACGCATCTGACTGTGGCGTACGCGCTGGTGCCGAGCGCCTGCGCCGGCGGCTCGAAGCTGACGCTGCACCTCAGTGCGCTGATCTTCCTGCTGCTCGCGGGCGTGGGCGCGCTCATCGGCTGGCGGATCTATAGCCGGTTCGCCGGTGATGGCACCGAGCTGTGGCAGGAGCGCACGCGCTGGCTGTCGGTGGTCGTGATGGCGCTGGCGGTTTCGTCCATGGTCATCATCGTGGCCATGGAGATCCCGAACCTGATCCTGAGGAGCTGCGACTGATGTGGAACGTCCTCACGGCGGTCGTGCTGGTGGCCATCGCCTTGCTGTACGCCGTCGGTGCGGTGCGCCTGCGCAAGACACGCGCGCTGCGCAACTGGCAGGTGGCGGCCTTCTTTGTCGGATGCCTTTCGGCCGCCGGTGCGCTGCTGTCGCGGCTCGACGTCTGGAGCGACATCCTCTTCTCCGCGCACATGACGCAGCACGAGATCCTGATGCTCGTGACGGCGCCGCTGATGGTGCTGGGACGCCCGTTCATCGCCACGCTCTGGGCATGGCCGCGGCGCGCGCGCAAGCATCTCGGCACGCTGACGCGAGCGCTCTCCAAACCGTGGGAGGCGATCACCGGCGCGCTCACCGTGCTGATCCTGCACGCGGTGGTGCTGTGGGTCTGGCACGTGCCGGCACTGTTCGAATCGGCGCTGCACAATGAGGCGATTCACGTCTTCCAGCACCTCGGTTTTTTTCTGACGGCGGCGCTCTTCTGGTGGGCGCTCATCCACGGCCGCTACGGCCGGCTCGGCTACGGCGTCGGCGTCGTCTACGTTTTCGCCACGGCGATGCACACGCAGATCCTCGGCGCGCTGCTGACGTTCGGGAGCCGCACGTTGTATCCGACGCACGCGCATCGCACCGCCGCTTCCGGCGGCAGCGCACTGCAGGATCAGCAGCTCGCCGGCATCGTGATGTGGATTCCGTTCGGCGCCGTCTTCGTGCTCATTGGCTTGGCGCTCTTCGCCGCCTGGCTCGGCGAAGCGGAGCGGCGCGTGGCCTTCACGACCGCGGAGACGGCGACGCGGGAGAGCCGGGCGTGAAGCTCGCGCCACTCATGTTGCTGCTGTTCGCGGCCTGTTCGGGGGAGACGGCGCAGCAGGCGCATTCGCATCCCGCGCGGACGGTATCGGCGTCTGCTTCGCTGGCGTCGCAGGATCGCGATTTCCTCGAGCGTGCGGCGCAGGGAAACAACGCCGAGGTGGCGACGGGACGGCTCGTCGACGGCCGCGCGCTACGGGCGGAAGTCGTGGCGCTCGGACGGATGATCGCCGCCGATCACGTGGCGTCGCAGCAACAGCTCGCCGCCATCGCGGCAAAGAAGCACATCCCGCTGCCGTCCGGACTCGGCGAACAGCAGGCGAGCTACGACCGTCTCGTCGACCTGCGCCGCGATGACTTCGACCGCGCCTTCATCCGCACGATGATTGACGATCACCAGCAGGCGATCGAGCTGTTCCGCGGCGAAGTGGCCGGCGGCGTCGATCCGGAACTGAAGGCCTATGCCGCCGCGTCGCTGCCGAAGCTCGAAGCGCATTACCAGCAGGTGAAGGCGCTGTCGTCCGTGGCCGCGAGTCCGCCGCGATGAAGCTGGCGGCGTTTCTCTGTCTGGTGCTGGCACTCCCGGCGGACGCCGCGCGGCTCTACGTGACGAACGAGCGCGCGGGGACGCTGCAGGTGATCGACACGGCGACGGACCGCGTCATAGCCACGCGGAAGATCGGCGACCGGCCTCGCGGCCTCGCGCTGTCCGCCGACGGCAAACGGCTGTACGTGGCGGTGAGCTGGTGGCGCGACGGCAAACGGCCACGCGTTGGGAAAGAACGGATCGTGGCGCTCGACGCCCACACGCTCAAACCGCTGCGCGACTACGCCGCCGGTACCGACCCGGAGTGCGTGGCCGTCTCGCCGGACGGCCGGCGTTTGTATCTCTCCAACGAAGACGCCGGCACGGCCTCGATCGTCGACACGGCCACCGGCAAGACCACGGCGACGCTCGTCGTCGGCACCGAGCCCGAAGGCGTAACAGCCAGCCCCGACGGCCGTTGGGTCTACGTGACCGCCGAGACGAGCAACGTCCTCACCGTGATCGACGCGAAGAAGGAGCAGACCGCCGCCAACATCCTGGTGGACGCCCGCCCCCGCGCCGTGATCTTCACCCGCGACGCCAAACGCGCCTGGGCCACCGCGGAGCTCGGCGGCACCGTCATGCTCATCGACGTCGCTCGTAACGCTGTCACGAAACGCATCCGCCTCGGCCACGCCGACAAGCCCGTCGGCCTCGTCCTGTCCCCCGACGAAAAGCGCCTGTACGTCGCCACCGGCCGGGGAAACGGCGTGGTAGTGATCGACACCGCCGCCGCGAAAGTTCTGAAGACGATTCCGGCCGGCGAGCGCGTCTGGGGCATCAGCATCTCCCCCGACGGCCGCCACGTCTACGCCGCCAACAGCCTCGGCAACACCATCTCCGTGATCGACACCACCACGCGCCGCGTAACGAAAACGATCAAGACCGACGACGGCCCCTGGGCGGTGGCGGTGGGCAGGTAAAAGCACAGCGCTGCTGCAGCGGAAAAGCCTCAGTATCGTACCGTCGTCGCATCGGACGGTCCGTCGCTCAGCCCTGCAGGTCGAGCAGCGCCCACGGGCACTCCAGCGCATCCGCGGTGTCCTCCCAGCCGAGACTGAAATCGTTCCGAGTGATCAGAAATCGGTTTTGAGTGATCCGAGTGTCCTCCAGACGAGACTCGAACACTCAAAACCGATTTCCGGTGTCCTCCAGACGAGACTCGAACACTCAAAACCGATTCCGAGTGTCCTCCAGACGAGACTCGGACACTCAAAACCGATTTCCGATCACTCAAAAACGATTTTCGATCACTCCAGGCTGAATGCGCGAAAGTCCAGACCGGATCCGCATCACTCCAGACCGATCCCGTGACACCCGAAAACCATTCCGAATCACTCCAGACCGGGTGCACGAGACGCGAAACGCTTCCCGGATCACTCCATGCCGATTCGCGACATCCGCATCGCAATCCGCCACACTCAAACCCGAATCCGCGACAGTCGAGAATCGATCGCCAAGCCCTCGAATCGAAGGAGGCTGATGAGCAGCTCACATTGGAGATGAGAGCTCGTCGTCTCGCGACGGTCCACCGACGCCGACTGCCAGCGCGATGAAGTACCCGAGGATCGGCGAAGCGCCGTAGCCCATGACTGGGACGGGGAACGTGCCCCAGGCTGGTGCGAGGACCGTCATCGCAACGTAGACGCCGAGTGCGAGGGATGTGATGCGCCGGTGGCGATGCCACGCGGCGAAGAACGGGAGCGGTAGAAGGAGCAGCGCGGCGGTGGCCATTACGGCGGACCCGAGTCCGTTCGAGGCGACGACGGCGAAGATGCCTTCGACATGAGGGACGGGCGGCAAGGGATCGGGACGGGTGAAGGAGGCGACCGAGATCGCCAGCAACACCGCGAGACCTGCCGCTACTTTGCCCGGATGCTGCGTTCGCGCGCGAAGAAGGACCACGGCACAGGCGGCGGCCACACTGACTGTCTGCGCCGCATCCGGCTGGAGAGCGAGGACGATTGCGGCAGTCGTGGCGATGGCGAGCCCACTACTGATCCGGCGGGACGCTGCCGCCGCGACGCAGAGGATGATCAGCGGAGCCGCGATGGCCGACGCATGAAGGCGTAAGCCTGCCAGCGAGATCCAGCGGTGCACGCCGAGCAGCCCTCCCGACGCAAAGGGCAGGAGGATCGTGGCGATGCTGGCGGCGGCCAGGAGCGCGTGAGTTGCGGGCCGGGTGGGCGGCGGCAAACGGCGGACAACGAACCAGATGAGCAGCCCGACTGCCGTCGCGGCGATGTTGATCGACCAGACGGTCGTGCTCACGCCGAGCTGGCGCATCGCCGCGATGCCGACGATCAGGGCGGGTAGCGGAGCGCAGGCGGGCAGTACGGCACCGAGTGTGCCCCGTCGAGAAAGCATCTGGTTCGGAAAGTATACGCAGACGGCCAGTTCAGGGAACGCGCTCGCGGCTTGATCGTGTCTGCGGTGAAGACGTCCGCACTTGCGTCATGCAGAGGGCGCTCGCCGGTGCTGGAGGCGGCGCCAGAAGAAGTAAGAGAGGGCCCAGAGCACGCTGGTGGCCGCGGCCCAGCCCCAGGCGTCCGGGCCGTCGCCGACGGAGAGGTGGGCGATGAGCGCTGAGGCGAGGGTGATGGCGAAGCCGGCGTAAGCCCACTCTTTGAGCCGCGGCGACACCGGTGCCAGGAGCAGGACGATACCGAGGAACTTGGCCCAGGAGAGCTCTACCCGGAAGTAGGCCGGAAAGCCGAGATGGGTGAACGCGGCCGCGACCTCCGGCAGGCGGAGCTGCGCCCAGGCGGTGAAGCCCATCTGCAGACAGAGGAGCGCGGTCGTGATCCAGAAGCCGATGACGGTTGCCTTGGAGCGGTGGTTCATGCGGTCCTCCCGAGGAGATCGACGAGCTTCCCGCCCATCAGCTTCCAGCCGTAGCGCGCGCCGCCGAAGTTCTGCTTCTGGTGCGGCCTGAAACCCGACTGCACGAGGGAAAGGCGCGTACCGGAGGCCGTGGGGGTGAGTGTGAAGGTGACGACCGTGTCCATGGCGCCGACCGCCCAGGTGTAGCTGAGCTTTCTCTGCGGCTCGATCTCGACGAACCGGCAATCGACGATGCCGTCCCAGCCGGGCTGCGGCTGCGCGGCGAAAGTGAACGCCGCCCCCCGCTCGAGCTCGAAATCGACGACCGGCAGGAGCCACTCGGCGAGCAGCACGGGATCGGTGAGCGCGCGCCACACCTTCGCCGGCGAATGGTGCAGATCGAGCTCGAAGGAAATCGCTTCGGTTTGCGATGCAGGGGTCGTGTCCGTGAGGTTCATTCGTCCATTTTCTCCAGCAGTTCTTCGAGGCGGCCGACGCGCTCGGTCCAGAAGGCGCGGTAATGCGCGACCCAGTCGATGAGCGGCTTCATCCCGCGCGGCTCCATCCGGTAGTAGACGTGGCGCCCTTCGCGACGGGCGTTCACCAGCCCGGCTTCTTTCAGGGTGGCGAGGTGCTGCGAGACGGCCGGCTGCGAGATGTCGAAACGGGCCGTGAGGTCCTTCACCGCCACTTCCCCGAGCGTGATGGACTCGAAGATTGCCCGCCGGCTGGGATCGGCCAGCGCCTGGAAGATCAGGTTTTCGGCGGCAGCGGTTTGCATGGACGAAACATAAGCGATGGCTTATGGATTGTCAAGTCGGCTACCGTTTCGCGTGACGGACAGGATTGTCCGTC
>DASWMP010000017.1:0-2943 GCA_036399695.1 Thermoanaerobaculia bacterium
CTGGGCGACTTCGCTCGCTCGTCAACCAACTTCCGCTCCTTCACCAGAGCTCGTCCAAGCGATCCGCGTGGCTGTCGACGTCCGTAAAAAAATGGTTTTTCGGCGGACTATGGATTTGAGACACCCTCCGTTCGCCACCGCACTCCGAGACTACCGCGAGTGCTCTACCTCGTTGATGGCGATATCGAACTTGCCATCCACTGTGTCGATCGTGCCCTCGAGCTTCACGGTGGAATCCACCTTCATCACCCCGGCGGAGGTGCCTTTGCCCTCGAGAGTGAACGTCCCGAGCTCACCCGCGTCCCGTTCGAGACGCCCTTCGGCGTGGCCCATCCAGCCGTCCTCTTTCTCCGTGGCCATGTAGCGGGTGCGGAGGCCCTCGGCGGCCAGCTCGACGCCGTTCTCGGCAAGCGTCTGGGCCATCACACGTGCGCGGAAGCGCTGGGCCTCGTTGAGCTCGCGCGTGGAGTCGATCAGCAGCAGACTAATGAGGCCGATGTAGAGCACCGACAACACGATGGCCGAGATGAGTGCGTAGCCGCGCTCGGACCGCCTCCTGCGCCGGCTAATCATGTGCCCTCGGGATGAAAAGCTGGTCGATCGCGAGGACGCCTTTCTTGTCGTACGCCTTGAAACGGAGACCGTTGAATTCGCTCGCGTCTTCTTCCTCGATGTTGAACTTCTTGACGAGGTTCGCCGTCCCCCGCGCCGTCCACTCGGACGTCATGATGCCGACGCGGTATTCACTCCGCGTCACCTGCCCCTTCTTCCGGAAGTCCCAGATCACCGTCTGCACGGAGCCGTCGGTCCACTTGCGGATGATCATCACGTCCTCGCCTTTCACGTAGTCGAGGAACTCGTCGGGGAACGGGTCGCCGCCGCGGGCGTAGGCATCGAGCACGTCAGCGCGCAGCCGGGAAATGATCGCCGAGATCTGCGGGTGCTTCATGAAGTTGATCGGCAGCTTCTTCTCGTAGCTGCGCATCTCCGCCGTCAGCAGCACCAGGATGAAGAGCACCGTACCGAAGATCGCCATCGCCACGACGATCTCCATCAGCGTGTAGCCGTTCCGCCGCCTCACCACAGGTTCTCCCCTCCGGTGCTGGTGCGGATCACCTCGAGCTTCGCGGTCTTCTTCTTCCAGGCGATCTCGATGGTCACGACCTTGATCGTGCTGCCCTTCTCCACGACCTTCACCGACGTCGTGAACGGCTTGAGCGGCTTGAGGAGCGTGGTGTCGCTCATGAACTCGTCCGACTCTTTGACGAAGCTGTAGGGCACGCGGCGCAGGAGCTCGGTCTCGTTCGACAGGGCCTGGTAGGCGAGCACCAGCTCGCTTGCCTGCTGCAGCCGGCGGTTGCGTTCCACGAACACGGCCAGCGAGGACATGATGACGAGGCCGAGGATCGCCAGGGCGACCATGACTTCGACGAGCGACATTCCGCGCTGGCGCATGACCGTTCGATTGTAGTAGAGACGCGGGGTATGAAACTCCGCTTCGCACCTTCGCCGACCGGTTTCCTCCACGTCGGCGGTGCCAGAACCGCAATTTTCAACCTCCTGCACGCACGGCGTCACGGCGGCCGGATGCTGCTCCGCATCGAAGACACGGACGTCGAGCGCTCGAAACAGCACCACGCCGAGCAGATCGTCTCCTCGCTGCAATGGCTCGGCGTGGAGTGGGACGAGGGGCCGGTGTACCAGAGCGATCGCCTCGACCGCTACCGCGAGCGCGCCGAGGAACTGGTCGCCAGCGGGAAGGCATACCGCTGCTACTGCACCGTCGAAGAGCTCGAGGCCGAGCGCAACGCCGCCGAAACGGCCGGCCAGTCGTACCGCTATTCAGGACGCTGCCGCATCGCCGCGGAAGCAGGCGATCCGCAGAATCCGTCGACGACGCACGTCATCCGCATGAAGGTCCATCCGGGCCCGATCGACTTCCACGACCTGATCCGCGAGGACGTGCACTTCGAGGGTGAGCTGATCGACGACTTCGTCCTGCTGCGCTCCGACAACAACCCGACGTATCACCTGTCCGTCGTCGTCGACGACATCGACATGGAGATCACGCATGTGGCGCGCGGCGACGATCACCTGTCGAACACGCCGAAGCACATCCTGCTGTTCCGCGCCTTCGGCGCCGACGTCCCGGTGTTCGCCCACCTGCCGCTGATCCTCGGCAGCGACCGAAAACGTCTGTCGAAGCGCACGGGCGCGACCTCCGCCGAGGAGTATCGCGACATGGGCGTCCTCCCGGCGGCGCTCTTCAACTTCCTGGTGCTCCTCGGCTGGAACCCCGGCGACGAGCGGGAGATCCTCACGCCGGACGAGGCGGCGGCGGCGTTCGACCTGTCCGACGTCAACAAGGCGGCGGCGGTCTTCGACCCGGAGAAGCTGCTCTGGATGAACGGCCAGTACATGATGCGGATGTCGGCCGACGAGCTGTATCCGCATCTCACGCCATTCCTCGGCGACCGGGTCCGCCCGCTCGAAGAGCTGCGGGCGATGATCGATCTGAACAAGACTCGCGCGCGGACGCTGAAGGACCTGGCCGAGCTGATGGAGCCGTTCTTCCTGGCCGACGACGCGATGGTCTACGACGCCGACGCCGTGAAGAAGCACCTGAAAGGCGACGATCTCGCGGCCAAGCTCACGGAGCTGCACGATGTACTGGCGGCCGTGGAACCGTTCGACGTGACCACCAGCGAAGCCGCGCTGCGGGCGATGGCCGAGTCACGCGGTGTGGGAGCCGGAAAGCTGATTCACCCGCTGCGGCTGGCGCTCACGGGCCGGGGGGCGTCTCCCCCGATTTTCGACGTGGCCGTGGTGCTGGGGAAAGAGCGCTCGCTGGCGCGGCTACGAAAGCTCATCGACCGCCTGCCGGAGCTGATGGGCTGATGATCTCGGAGTGCGGTGGCGAACGCCACCGCTCTGCTACACGTG
>DASWMP010000018.1:0-11484 GCA_036399695.1 Thermoanaerobaculia bacterium
ATATTCGGCGGAATCTGAATGTGGGACAGACACTCCTGTCTGTCCGCGCCCGCAGGCGCCGGTTCATCGACGGCAGAACCAAGGGAGTAGATCGAAACGCACCGTTTTGAGACACCCTCCTTTCGCCACCGCACTCCGAGACAGTTGAGCGCCGCCGCGAAAGCGCCTCGGGTGCCCCGACGGAAGCGCCAACAGGAGAAGGGGACGAAGGAGGAGCCGGGGCATCCGAGGCTTGCGGGTTACCGCAGCCATCAGTTTATGCGGCTACAGCATACGATGCAAGCGTTATTTCGATTCCCTCAATTCTGAGCGGAGC
Organism: Thermoanaerobaculia bacterium; assembly: GCA_036399695.1. Lineage (GTDB taxonomy): Bacteria > Acidobacteriota > Thermoanaerobaculia > Gp7-AA8 > Gp7-AA8 > DASVEE01. The sequence continues at coordinate 317 of DASWMP010000018.1, forward strand.
GAAGAATCAACGGAGCCCCAGCGAAGATCCACGCCACAGGCATAGCTGAGGCTCCACAGATCCTTCGCTTCGCTCAGGATTGGGGGACCGCTACCCCTCGATCAGCTCTTCGGCCCAGCTCCGCATCGTCTCTTCGACGGCTTCGAGCTGCTTGGTGAAGAAGTGATCCGCTCCCGTCACGATCACGCTCTCGGAGTTGCGGATGTGGGGGACGAGCTTCTCGAGTTTGTTGACGTCGCCATGCTCGTCCTGCGTCCCGTGCAGGAAGAGCTTCGGTTTCTCGCAGTTCCGGAGGTAGCTGAAGTCGTACTTGTTGACGGGCGTCCCGATGAGGAACAGGGCGTCGACTTCCGGCAGCTCGCAGGCGACGCGGGTCGAGACCCATGACCCGAACGAGAAACCGCCGACGATGAGCTTCTTGCCCGGCAGCTTCCGCTTGGCCCATTCGATGGCCGCGGCGACGTCCTTCTGCTCCCCTTCCCCACCTTCGAAGTGGCCGCCGCTCGCGCCGACGCCGCGGAAGTTGAAGCGCAGCGTGGCGACGTTCGCCGCCTCGAGACCGCGCGCGGCACGGAAGACGACTTTGTTGTGCAGCGTCCCGCCGCCGGTCGGCAGCGGGTGGCAGACGATGGCGATGCCGGCCGGGTCCTGGAGGTCGCGGTAAAGCGCTTCCAGCCTGCCGGCGGTGCTGTAGAGATCGACGTGGCGTAACGGTTTTGGGTTCACGAGAGTTTCACTTCGATGCGCTCGCCCGAGATCCTGACCTCGTGCGTCGCAATCCTGATCTCACGGTTTCCGTCGCAGACTCCGGTCGCGAGGTCGAAGCCCCAGAGGTGCCACGGGCAGACGATCTCGTTGCCCAGCAGATCCCCCTCGGCCAGCGGTCCGCCGCGATGCGGACAGGTGTTGTCGGTGGCGAAGAATCCTTGTTTCGTGTGATGGAGCGCAACGGTCCGGCCGTCGATGACAAACGCCTTCGAGCGACCAGCCGGCACGTCCGCGATCGATGCAATGTCGACGAACTCGGGCATGCGGGCGCGCAGTGTATCGCAGGCTGCGGCCTGCGGCCTGCGGGATTGAGGATTGAGAATTGAGGAGAGCACGCCATCGCCCGCGCGGAGCCTAGCGGCGCGCATGCCATGTGATCCTCAACCCCAGGTCATCATCCTCAATCCTCAATCCTCAATTCTCAATCCTCAGCCACCGGCCCGCAGCGCCCGCGGAATCCCGCTCCGCCCGATTGCCGCGGTTCCGTCCCACACGCCCGGGATCTCGGTCGTGCATTTCGGACACTTGCCGTCCACGAGGTCGAACGACGTCACCCGGAACCCGGTCCGGCCGATGACGACCGTATCGCACGTCGGGCAGTGCGTCGACTCCAGGTCGCCGAACGCCCCCGGGATGTTGCCCGGATAGATGAACCGGAGGCCGGCCCGCTTCCCGATCTCGTACGCGCGCAGCAGGTGCGACGCGGTCGTGTTCGGGTTGTCCATCTTGTAGTCGCTGTGGAAGGCGGTGATGTGCCACGGGATGTCGCGGTCGACGCTGACGAGGAACTCCGCGATCTTCGTCAGCTCTTCGTCCGAATCGTTGAAGCCGGGGATGACGAGGGTGACGATCTCGATCCAGATCTTGCGCGCCTTGAGGCTGCGGATCGTGTCGAGCACCGGCTTGAGGACGCCGCCGAGGTCGCGGTAATGGCGGTCGTCGAACCCTTTGAGGTCGACCTTGTACAGATCGACGTACGGCTCGATGTAATCCAGCACCTCGGGCGTCCCATTACCGTTCGAAACGTACGAACAGACCAGCCCTTCCTTCTTCGCTTCCCGGAACACTTCCACGGCCCACTCGGACGTGATGAGCGGCTCGTTGTAAGTGGAGGTGATGACCTTCGCGCCGTGCTTTTTGGCCAGCCGCACCAGGTCCGCCGGCTCGATGTCGGCCGGAGGCGCGCCGGCAACGGGATCGCGCAGCGCCTGCGACGTCACCCAGTTCTGGCAGTACCCGCAGTGGTAATCGCACCCGAGCATCCCGAACGACAACGCCAGCGCCCCCGGATAGGCGTGAAAGAACGGTTTCTTCTCGATCGGATCGACCTGCAACGCCGCGACGTAACCGCGCGGCACCTTCAGCACGCCATCCTCGTTGTAGCGAACTTTGCAGATGCCCTTCAGCCCGTTCAGGATCTTGCAGCGATGCCCGCAGGAGAAGCAGCGCAGGGCCTTATTGTCGAGCTTCTCGTAGAGCTCGCCCTCAACCGTGCGCGTCGAAAGAACTTCGCCGAGTGTGGTGGACATGGGTAGGTAAACGCGGGGAGGGGGCGATTTGCTCCGTCAGGGGTGCTCAAGAACCAACTGAGCCACACGACTGAGGACTGAAGAGGAATTGCGGCCGCGTAAAAGGCACGCAGGCCGTTCTCGTTCCGCACAATGTCGCTTAGAAGTGGCAATGCCTCAGAGCTGCGTAGCTTACCAAACCCTAAAATGGCGAACTCTCCGGCGCGTTCATCATCAATCACTGACATTAGTAGCGGGATGGCGGCTGGGTTTCCTGCCTTGACAGTATTCTGCCCGCGCGAAGCCTGGCCGATGGTGCGGAGCTCTTCGGCGAGGCGAGTCGCTTCCGCGACGTCCGCTTTGCGGTGCGAGAGGAACAGGTTGGCCATAGGTGTGGAAGAAGTTTAGCGGATTCGCGGGAGGCGTCTGTCTTGGCCGTGGACGCTCGGGCGATTAGAGTGCGGCCATGTTCATCACTGTCGAACGTACTGACGCTGTCGCTACCATCACGCTCAACCGGCCGGACAAGCTGAATGCCTTCAGCGGGACGATGCGGGAGGATCTGCTTGCCGCGTTGCGCGAGGCGCAGGCGGACGCGGGGTGCCGCGTGGTCGTGCTGACGGGGGCGGGGCGGGCGTTCTGCTCGGGCGGCGACGTGGAGTACATGAGCGGGTTGCAGCAGCGGGCGGACATCGAGGCCTTTCGGAAGCTGCTCGATGCGGGGCGGGAGATCGTGACGCAGATTGCGACGATGGCGAAGCCGGTCATCGCGGCGATCAACGGGGTGGCCGCCGGCGCGGGGTGCAATCTGGCGCTGGCGTGCGATTACCGGATCGCGTCCGACGCGGCAAAGCTGAGCGAGAGTTTCGTGCGCATCGGGCTGCATCCCGACTGGGGAGGGACGTGGCTGCTGCCTCGTCTGGTCGGACGCAGTCGGGCCATGGAGATTCTGATGACCGGGCGGATGGTGGACGCGGCGGAAGCGGTGGCCATCGGGATGGTGGACCGGGTCGTGCCGGCGGCCGAGCTGCTGCCGGAGACGATGAAGCTGGCCGCCGCGTTGGCGGCGGCTCCACCGCTGGCGCTGGCCGGGATCAAGCGGGCGGTGATGGCTTCGGAGCAGAACGACCTGCGCACGCAGATCGACCTGGAGAGCGCGCACCAGTTGCAGTGCTTTCTGTCGAAGGATGCGGCGGAAGGGATGGGGGCATTCTTCGAGAAGCGGAGCGCGCGGTTCCGCGGGGAATAAAAGGGCCGCAGGCCGTGTGAAGCCGCGGAAAGTTGCTTTTGAAACCAACGAATCTGCTTTCAAGAGCAACGAGCTTGCTTTCAAAAGCAGCAAGCTTGCTTTCAAGAGCAACGAGCTTGCTTTCAAGAGCAACGAGCTTGCTTTCAAAAGCAACGGGCTTGCTTTCAAAAGCAGCGGGCTTGCTTTCAAGAGCAGCGGGCTTGCTTTCAAAAGCAACGGGCCTGCTTTCAAAAGCAACGGCCTTGCTTTCAAGAGCAACGGACCTGCTTTCAAGAGCTACGAGCCTGCTTTCAAGAGCAACGCAGTCGCTGGCGAGAGCCCATCTGTCCCATTCGTCCCATCTGTCCCATTGGTCCCATCGTGCTCCGGCGCCTACGGCAGCCAGCGGAACCACTGATGCGGCAGGGTGGTTCGGTTTCCGGCGTGATCGATCAGCTCGACCAGTACGTCGGTATCGCGGCGGATGCCGGGTGGGCGTTTTTCGATCTTCAGCTCGAAGAGGGACGTCTCGTGGTTGTACATGGGGAACTTGCCGGCGAGAGTGGGGTGTGGGAGCAGGCGCGCCTCGCGGGTGAACGTCTTGTTGCCGAGGTGGATGCGGACGGCGCGGATGCCGGCGGAGGAGAGGGCCCAGCCGTGGATGTGGAGCGGGCCTTCGACTGTGGCAGCGGGTAACGGGCCGTTGAGGTAGCCGAAAGGGCTCTGGTTCGGGTCGGGGGGACCGCCGAGGAGGGCGTTCGGAACGGTGGGGGCATCGCCCTGGTCGAGGGCGAAGACGTAATCGCCGCCGAGGCCACCTTCGAAGCGGCGGACGAAGCGGAGGCGGGAGGCGGCGAGCCAGCGCGGGATGGCGTCGGTGGCCAGGGCGTCGGCGTGGACGACGATGAGCGCGCACTGCATCCTGCGCAGCTCGTCCAGCGTCCCGGGCGGGATGGTCTCGGACGCGAACAGCTCCGAGAGACGGCGATGCACCGGCGGGACGAAGCCGGAGACGCCGTTGAACGTCGGCTTCTGATGGACGGCGATGCCGGGGAGGTAGTGGTACTCGAGCGGCGTGCCGATGGGCAGCTCGAGGATCGCGCCGCGGACGTCCGTCTTCGCCAGCCATTCGTACACCGGCGCCGAACGTTCGGGCATGAGGTACCAGCGGCGCGGCACGTCCCACGCTTCGACGATGACCGCGGCGACGATGAGCGCGGCGACGAGCCGCCGCTGGGCGGCGAAGGCGGCGAGCATGGTGATGCCGAGGTAGGCCAGCACCGCCCAGCGCGCCGGCGCGCGGATGCCCTGGAGGACGTGCACGTGCTCGTAGGCGAAGCGGTAGACGGCGGAGTGGAGGCCCAACGACAGGAGGATGCCGAGAGCGACGAGGAGCAGGCCGATGGCGGGCCAGGCGTTCGTGCGCCAGGGAAGGCGCCGGCTGGAAGCCGGCGGACCGGCCGGCAGGATGCCGGCGCTCCACAAACCGAAGAGCAGCAGCACGGTGAAGGCGGCGAAGCCGGGGAAAATGCGGCGTTCCGGCTCGTCGACCTGCATCCGCAGCCAGTCGCCTGCTGCAGCGGAGAAGCGTTGCGTTTCTTCGACGTTGCCGCGGTCGAGCGCGCGGTACGGCTGCATGACCAGGACGAGCAGCAGCGCCGCGATACCGAGCGCAGTGACGGCATGCCGTCGCGGTCTGCCGAGAAACAGCAGCACGACTGCGACGGCGGCAGCACCGAAGACGAGGTAGTGCAGGTTCGTCAGCCCGTTCATCAGGAACGCGGCACCTGCAAACATCGCCGAGCGCCAGTCGCGCCGGCGCGCATACACGACCAGCGCCGCAAGCGTCAGCGGCAGCCACATCCCCCAGGCGAACTGGAGATGCGGGATCTGCACGAAGCGCCACGGCAGAAAGCCATACAGCGTCCCCGCCGCAAGCCCCGCCCCTACCGACCCGGTGAGCGTCCGCCCCAGCACGTAGCCGCCATACGCGCTGCCGGCCAATCCCAGAAGGAGCAGCACGTTGTGCACGGCGAGGTCCGGCAACCACGCCAGCAACGCCGCAACGGGCACGAGCCCGAACAGGTTCTCGCTGTACGTGAGACTAGCGGTGGCCGGATAGAAGATGTTCGCGTTCCACGGCGACCGCCACTCGCGCAACGCATGGACGTCCCACGAGACGATCCAGGAGTTGATGAGCGGATCCCCCGGATCCGACACAGCGGTCGTGAGCAACCGCGCCAGCGGCCAGGTCAGAACGACCGCCAGGCCAGCGAAGCCAGCCAACACCGCCAATTCACGCCGCCACACTTCGCGCGGATTGTAACGGGGGACGACTGACCGGGGACCTCCGGCGGGCCGGCACGGCCGGCGGCGCTGGTTGCTGCGCTATGCCGTGGTCATCGCACTGAACGTGTTCATCGCAACACGCACCGCATGGCACAGCAACAAGCGCCGCCGGCCGTGCCGGCCCGCCGGAGGCCCCTCGTCCGTCTTCCCCGTTACGTCACGCGTGACGCGCGATGACGATGGTTTGGTCGTCTTTCTGGGGGGCGCCGATCGTGAAGGCGTCGACGGAGGCGGCGATGCGGTCTTTCAGCTCTTCGGCCGTGGCGGAGGAGTGTTCGCGGAGGAGGGCTTCGAGGCGGTCGTTCTCGTACTCCTCGCCCGCCACGTCTTCCGCTTCCGTGATCCCGTCGCTGTAGAGGACCACCGCTGAGCCTTTCGGGAAAGCGCGGGTCTGCGTCATATAGCGGGACGACGGCATGATCCCGATCGGCAGGCCGTGCGACTTGATCATCTCCAGCTTGCCGTTCGTGATCAGGTAAGCCGGGTTGTGGCCCGCGTTCACGTACTGCACCGTTTCGTTCTCGTGATCCACCGAGACCATCACCATCGTGATGAACTTGTTCTCGGCGGACCACTTGTGGATATGGCGATTCAGCTCCGTCGCGATCTCGCCCAGCTCGCGTCCTTCCGCGAAGAGGAGCTGTACCGCCGCGTGGAGGGCCGAGACGAGCAGCGCTGCCGGCATCGACTTGCCCGCGACGTCCGCCACCAGCATCGTCACCACGCCTTCGCGGTCGAAGAAGGCGTGATAATCCCCGCCGACCTGCTTCGCCGGGCGGGAGAAGACGGCGATCTCGACGCGGTCCGCCTGCGGGATCCACTTCGGCAGAATCACCTTCTGCATCGTGGCCGCGAGCTCCAGCTCCCGCTCCATGGCCTGCTTTTCCAGCGCTTCGCGGTGCAGCCGGGCGTTCTCGAGGGCGATGGCAACCTGATTCGCGAACAGCGAGAGCAGCCGCAGCTCGTTCGCCTCGAAGGCGCCGATGCCCCCTTCGCGCGTTTCGCGGTCCGCGGCGGCCAGCACGCCGATCACCGCGTTGTTGCCTTTGATCGGCACGGCCACGAAGGCGCTGCACTCCGGGAAGATGCAGTCGTTGCCGGCCAGGAAACTGAGCGGTTCCCCTTCTTTCAGGAGCTGATTGGCCAGCTCCGTGTCGAGGAAATCGTTGCGCACGTCGCCGAAGGAGCGGAACAGCTTGAAGCGCTGTCCTTCGCGGAGATAGAGCACCGCGCGGCGTGCGTTCGTGAGCGAGATCATGCGGAAGAGGATCTCGTCCGCCAGTTCGTCCGTATTGAGGGTCGAGGCGATGGAGAGGCCGATGTCGTACAGCGACTCCAGCTCCAGGAGGCGCGACTTGAGCTTGAAGTCCCCTTCGCGGGCATCCTGCAGCAGGCGTTGATTGGCGATCATCGCGCTGACGAAGAGCGCGCCGGCGCGGGCGAGGGCGAGGTCTTCGTCCGTCGCGTCGTTGCCGCCGAGGGCGAGAAGGCCGAGCTGTTCGCGGTGCGACTTGAGGGGGAGGACGACGTGCGGCGCGGGATCGACGGCGATCTCACGCTCGTCGGCGAGCAGATCGGGCGCGGCGCACTGGTTCTTGGCCGCGAGCTTCAGTCCGGTGCCCCGTCCGTCACGCAGATAGAGCGCGCCGGCTCCGTAAGGCGTATGGCGCGAGAAGGCGGCCAGGATCAGCGGTCCCTGCGCGGCGAGTGAAGACTTCTCGAGCTGCTGGAGATCGTGAACGAATTCCGCGAAACGGTGGACGGGGGGCATGTGCGGAGGATATCAGTCGAGGGACCGGGGCGCGCCACTCTGCGCGGGGCGCGAGGCGGGTGCCGTGCGCGGGAAAGCGGGCGGGACTACAGGGCGAGCTCGCGGACGGCGGATTCCTCGTCGGCGAAGATCGAGGCGTAATTCGCCAGGCCCATGATCTGGAAAGTCTTGTGGATGACGGGGGTGAGGCAGCAGAAGGCGATGCGTCCGCCGCGGTCCATCATCTTCTCGATGATCTCGATGAGGATGCTGATGCCGATCGAGTTGACGATCTTCGTCTCCCGCAGGTTGAGGAGCAGGGTTTTGACGTCGGCGTCCATGAGCTCGTAGGCGCGGTTGGCGATCTCTTCGCCGCCTACGTTGTTGATGTAGCCGCGCGTGTAGAGGATGGCGCCATTCGGCCGGCGCTCGACCGACACTCTCAATTCGTCCGTCATGATTTCTTCTCGATTTTCACCATGTGAATGGTGGTGCCATCGGGGCTGGTCGTAATGTCGACTTCATCCATGTGCGCCTCGATGATCTGCAATCCCCAGCCACGCTTGTGAGCGGGACCGAGCTTCTGGCGGCGGTTGCGTGCTTCGCCGGGATCGAATCCGGTGCCACGATCGCTGATCCAGAGGTCGATGCGGGGTGTACCTTCGCCCGCCGAGGTGCCGACGCATCTTACATAGATGCGTTTATCGGCGCTACCGGAGTGCTCGCGGGCGTTGATGCAGGCCTCGATGATGGCATGCGCCATCTCATCGATCGCCTCGGTGCTCATGCCCAGCTCCCGGGCGAGATTACCGGCCGCACGCGCGGCAGCGATCTCGATATCCGGGACCATTGGGAGTGTGAGCTCCATCTGCCGCTCCGCTGTAGCCGTCATCGTGAAGAGGTCCTGAGCGGGATCAGAAAGCGAGGAACAGAGCCGCGGCGGTCTTCACCCAGTCGGGGATGCCGCCGACGCGATCGAGCGCCACCAGAGCGCAGGTATTCACCGCGAGCATCGTCGGCAGCAGGTAATTGGCCGAGAGCAGCGACTCGAGCTTGGTGGTGGTGCGGGTCTGTGCGAGGTCGTTCATGGTGGTTGTCCCCTCCGTTGTTCGGGACCACCCTTTCGCAACCTGACTGCCAGAGGTGCCGGATCAGTGCAAACCCTCCTAACCTGCTGATGCCGCGTAGTTTACACGAGACCGGCGCTTGTCCAAGCAAAAAGTGCCTGTGTGGCATTTCTCCACACATTCGAGTTTCACTAAATTTCGCTGCTCGCAAGTCGTTCTTCATGAGCGCTTTACTAGTGAATGTCCCAACGGTCCACACGTGCCCCATTCTGGGACATCTCGTCACGCTTGCGGTAGAGCGTCTTGCGGTCGATGTCGAGGATCTTCGACGCCTGGGACATGTTTCCCTTCGTATAGGCCAGCACTTTGGCCACGTAGCGGGAGATCAGACCTTCCAGCGTTGGCAGGTCGTCCATGAGGCCAAGGTCGTTGGCGACGCCCGCCGATTCCGGCAGCAGCAGGTCGGCCGGATCGATGACCGGATCGGTCGTCAGCGCCAGCGCTCCTTCGATGAGGTTCTCGAGCTCGCGCACGTTTCCGGGGAAGGGATAGCGCATCAGCTTCTGCAGCGCTTCCTGGGTGATGCGGACGTCGTGCAGCCCTTCGCGTTTGCCGTACTTGTCGAGGAAGAAGCGGACGAGCTTGGGGATGTCGTCCTTGCGCTCGCGGAGCGGCGGAATCACGACCTCGACGACCTTGAGGCGGTAATAGAGGTCCTGGCGGAACTCCCCCTTCTCGATCATCTCCTCGAGGCCGCGGTGTGTTGCGGAGAGGATGCGCACGTCGATGGGGATACGGCGGCGGCCGCCGAGCTTTTCGATCTCCCGCTCCTGGAGGACGCGCAGCAGCTTGGCCTGGAGGGTCAGGGGGATGTCGCCGATCTCGTCGAGGAAGATCGTCCCCCCCTTGGCCAGCTCGAAGCGGCCAGGGCGCGCTTCGACGCCGGTGGCGACGCCCCGCTCGATGCCGAAGAGCTCCGATTCGAGGAGTGTCTCCGGGAGCGCGGCGCAGTTGATGGCCACGAACGGGCCGTCCTTGCGCGGCGAGTTGCCGTGGATCAGGCGGGCCACCATCTCTTTGCCGGTGCCGGACTCGCCGCGGATGATGACGCTGGCCTGGCTGTCGGCGACGCGGGCCACGATGTCGATGACGCGCTGCATCTTGGCCGAGTCGCCGACCATGAGACGGTCGGAGTACTCGCGGAGCATGCGCTGCTTGAGGGCGCGGTTCTCGTCCTCGAGGGTCTCGCGCACGAGGTCGAGGCGATGGAAGCGGCGGGTGTTGTCGACGGCCGCGCCGCCGATGGAGGCGAGCGAAGCGAGGAAGCGGAGATCGTCGGGAGCGAAGCTGCCGCTCTTCTCGCCGCGTACTTCCTTGCCGCCGACGCCGATGATGCCGACGATCGTCTCGCCGGCGATCATCGGGGCGATCAGGAGATCGCTGCCGTCGCCGCCGAGAAAGCGCGACACCGTGACCATCATCGGCTCGCGGGAGGCCATGACCTGGCGGATGGGCGGTTCGAGGAGGAAGGCGTCAGGGGCGACGCCGTCCAGCTCGAAGGTGAAGATCTGCTGGATGTTGAGCTTGTCGTCGAGGGTGAAGACGAAGCCGACCATGGCGTCGAGGACGGCGATGGCCCGGTGCATCAGCTCTTCGAGCAGCTCGTCTTCAGGCCGGAGGGTGTTGAGCGCACGGCCGACGTCGTACAGCGCCTCGAGCTGGAGGAGCTTGCGGCGGAGCTCGAAGGTGGAGGGGGTCGGCAAGCGTGTGCTCCGTCAGATGAAGGCAGAAGGCAGAACGCAGAACGACGATATGAGAGAGCTCTTCATTCTGCGTTCCGCGTTCTGCGTTCTGCGTTCACGGTTTTCATCCTTTACCTGTGGCGCGCCGGCACTCGCCGAGGAGAAAGTCACACGACCACGAGTTGTAGAACGCCTTGTCCAGTGAGTAGATTCTGATCAGGAGCGTGGCGGCGTCATCGTAACGTCCCGTTTTCATGAGGGTCCGTGCGAGGAAGTACATCGACCGGAGAGTCTGCGGCTCGGCGACGCCGGCATCGACGATCGCCCGGAACCCGGTCTCCGCCCGCGCGAACTCCCGCTTCTGGTATGCGCAGAGCGCCTGTTCGTACGGGCCGTCGAGCTGACAGGTGGACGGCGGCGCCGCCACGGCGGTGGTGGCGAGGGCGGCGATGGCGGCGAGCAGCACGGCGGCGAGGAAACGCGGCATCACCGTGCAGCATGCCACAACCGGGTGGCGGTGGGGGGAGTCGGGGTGGCATCTCGGAGTGCGGTGGCGGACGCCACCGCTCTGGTACACCTACCGCCCTGGTACACGTGTAGAAGAGCGGTGGCGTTCGGAGGGTGTCTCAAAACGGAGCGCACACACTCTGATGGCCTAGAAACCGGCGCCTGCGGGCGCAGACAGACAAGAGTGTCTGTCCCACATTGAATGCCAGCGGGCCCGCGGATGCCCGATATTCGGCGGAATCTGAATGT
>DASWMP010000019.1:0-2646 GCA_036399695.1 Thermoanaerobaculia bacterium
CCTGAACCGCCGCTTCGCTCGATTCTGAGGCCCGTTTCACCCGCCTCTGGGCGACTTCGCTCGCTCGTCAACCAACTTCCGCTCCTTCACCAGAGCTCGTCCAAGCGATCCGCGTGGCTGTCGACGTCCGTAAAAAAATGGTTTTTCGGCGGACTATGGATTTGAGACACCCTCCGAACGCCACCGCACTCCGAGATCAGCTTCTCACGACGCTCGTCTGCGCCGCGGGGCGGTCGGCATCGGGGTGAGCTCGGTCTTCCAGGCGCCGCGGCCGTGCGTGAAGGCGTAGACCGCCGGCCCCCACTCTCCCTGCCCGAGGATCAGCGCTTCCGTGACCACGGCCGCAAAGCCGGTGTTCTCCACCTGCCAGTTCGTGCCGCCGTTCGTCGAGACGAACACACCCAGGTCCGTGCCGAGGAAGAGGCGCTGCGGGCGGGTGGGGTCGACGACCATCGAGTGCACCGGGATGTCCGGCAGGTCGTTCTGGAGCTCCCCCCAGGTCACGCCGCCGTCGACGGACTTGTACAGATGCTGGCCGCCGAAGCCGGCGTAGGTGGCGTAGACCACGTCCACGTTCGTCGGGTCGAAGGCGATCCAGGAGACGAAGCCGTTGCGCGGCTTGGTCGCGGTCCAGGCCGTCTGGAAGGTGGCGGTGGTGGCGTTGTCGGTGCGCACGAGGGCGCCGGTGTTCGTCCCGGCGACGACCCGATCCGAGCGGCCGGGGGCGATGCCGATGGCGGAGACGAGGCCGTCGACCAGAGGGCTCGAGACGGTCCAGGTCTCGGCCTTGTTGTCGGTGCGCCAGAGGTGACGGCCGCCGATCCAGACGCGGCGCGAGGTGTTGGGGTCCATCTGCAGCGGCGCGATGAAGAGGTATTGGTCGCCCGTCAGCGCGTTGCCGACGTAGTTGAAGACCTGGCCGCCGTCGAACGACTGATAGAGGGTTCCGACCTGCGACTGCGCGTAGATGATGTTCGGGTTCTCGAAGTCGATGGCCGCGTACGAGCCGTCGCCGCCGAGCTGGCGGGTCCAGCGGTTCGGACCACTGTCGACGCTGCCGAAGATCGTGCCGTTGTCCTGCGCGCCGCCGAGGAAGCGGCGGCCATTCGGGAAGACGGCGCCGTGGTAGAACTGAGTGGCGCCGTAGTCGTGGTTCAGGCTCTCCCAGCTCATGTCCGCGTTCGTTCCGCAGGTGGCCTTGGAGCCGGTGGCTACGCCGGCGCGGGCGTCCAGCGTGCGCGCCACGCCGCCGTCGTTCGTGACGAACATCGTCTTGTTGGCCGTGCCGTCGTATTGCGGATGGAAGACGATGGAGTGCTGGTCCGCATGCACCCAGTTGGGATTGTCCTCAGGCGCCCACCAGTACGAACCGACGCCCCAGTTCCGCCCGCCGTCGTCGGAGCGGAAGAGATCGACCCCCGCGGCCCAGACCTTGTCCGGGTCGGCCGGATCGACCGCGATGGTGTTGCAGTACCAGCCCATCGTCGTGAAGTTGTTGCTCGGGTAGCCGCAGAGCGTACGGGTGGCGCCGAGGGGGTTGGTGAGGAGCGTCGAGTTGACGAGGTTCGGGTCGGTGTTGCGGACGCGCGCCGTCCAGGTGCCGGGATCGCCGTTCTGGTCGGAGCGGTAGACCGCGAGCAATCCCTGGTTGAACGTGCCCGGCTGATTGCTGGCCGAGAGGGCGTAGATGATCGACTGATTCGACGGCGCGATGGCCAGCGACGTCCGCCCCATGGTCTGCTCGGTGTGCACCGGCGTCCAGGTCTGGCCGTTCGTGGTCCGATAGATCGTGGCCTGCTGGAACGTGCCGCAGGAGGCGAAGAGGTAGTCCTCGCTCTGGTCGGTGCGGGCGGCGAGATCGAGGCAGCCGCCTTTGACGGTCGTCGGCAGGACGTGTGTCCAGCTCGCCCCTTCGTCGCCGGAGCGCCAGACGCCGCTGCGGGTGGCGGCGTAGATGCGCCGCGGATCGTGCCTGCTGACGATGAGGTCATTGACCCAGTGGAAGTCGTCGGTGCTGGTGGAGTCGAGGTGCGTCCAGGTGGCACCGGCGTCGCGCGTGACGTACATGCCGTTGCCGCGCAGCGGGAGGCCTGTGCCGCGCTGCTCTTCGCGGAAGAAGCCTTCGCCGGTGCCGGCGAAGAGGACGCGCGAATCCGAAGGACTCATCGCCAGCGAGTTGACCGTGAGGTTGGCCAGATCGTCGCCGATCGCGGTCCAGTTGGCGCCGCCATTCGTCGTCTTGAAGATGCCGCCGGAGACCGCCCCGGCGTACATGACGTTGGTGTCGTTCGGGTCGATGACCAGGACGCGGGTGCGCCCGCCGATGTTGCCCGGCCCGAGGTAGTCCCACTCCTGGAGCTCCTGGGCTTCGGTCTGAATGCGCCGGTTCCGCTCCCGCTCCCGTATCTGCGCCCGCGCTTTCGCGTAGGCGGCCTGGGGATCGACGGTCCCCTGACGCTTCATCTCATAGAACCGCTGGGCAGCGCCCGGCTCATCGAAACGGGGAGGCTCGACCGGCTGGTGGGCGCACGCCAGGGGCAGCGCTGCGAGAAGGGGGAGCAGGCGGCGGATCATTATTACAGTCTAGCCGCGCCGGCCGCGAGAAGAGGCCACGGAGTGGAAACAGATCTTGGAGTGCGGTGGCGT
>DASWMP010000020.1:0-36034 GCA_036399695.1 Thermoanaerobaculia bacterium
TGGAGGACGGACAATCTTGTCCGTCACGCGAGAAGTAGCAACGAAGAGAATGCGTGCTCGCGCCCCATTTCTCGCGTGACGGACAGGATTGTCCGTCCTCCACTACTACATGCCGAGCGCCGGCCCTCCCTTACCGCAACAGCGCCAGGTTGTTCCGCGCCCGTTCGTGACCGGGCGCCAGCGCCAGCGCCTGCTCGTAGGCGCGCACGGCTTCCTCGCGGAATCCGAGCTGGGCGAGGCTCCAGCCGAGGTTGTTCAAGGCGTCGGCGCTGCGGGGGTCGTGGCGGAGGGCGTCGCGGCAGGCGTGGGCGGCGCCGAGCCAGTCCCGCTGGCCGTTCGCCTTCAGCCCTGCCCGGAACGCGGCGTCGTACGACGGCCAGGTGCGCGCGAGCGCGACGACGGTCGGATCGCTGGGATCGAGACGGCGCGTTTCCGCGAGCAGTTCGTCGCCGGTGCCGAGGGCGGCGAGCAGCCGCATCAGCAGTGCGCGCGGTGCCGGCGCGGCGGGGCTGAGGCGCACCGACTCCCGCAGGTGCGGCAGCGCCTCGGGGCCGCGTCCGCGGTCGACGAGCCAGCGGGCGAAGAAATAGTGCGAGTTGTGGTCCGGGCTCAGTTCGAGGGCGCGGCGGAAGTGGCGCTCGGCCGAGAGCTGGTCGCCGAGGGCGGCGTCGACGACCCCCTGGTTGATCTCCAGGGTCCAGTAATTCGGCGTGAAGGCGGCGGCGCGGTCGAAGCTCTGCTTCGCGTCCGTGAAGGCGCCGCGCGCCATCTGCGTCAGGCCGAAGTTCATCCACGCGCGGCCGTTCCCGGGCGACTTGGCCACGACGTCCGTCCAGAGCGTCTCCGCGTTCTTCCAGTCCTTGTTGCGCTCGTGCGTACCGGCGCCGTGCGCCAGCAGCAGCGCGACGGCGGCGTAGGCCGTGCCCTGCCGCGCGTGGCGTGTCGCAAAGACCGTGAACGCCAGCACCGCGCCGATGTACGCGAAGAAGATGCGGTGCTCGTTCGCCACCTCGGCCAGCGGGAACATGCTCGTCGGCACCAGGGCGATGACGAACCAGACCAGCCCGAACGCCACCGGCTTCGGGGCCTTACGGATCGCCACCACCAGCAGCGCCACGAACGCGTAACCGGCCATCGCGCGCGTGTCGTACCAGTGCACGAACGGCTGCAGGTCCGTATCGGCCGTGAGCCCGACGGGCAGGAAGAACAGCCGCGCGTAGTGCAGCCAGACGAACGGCTGCGTCGTGATGTAGTGCCAGGCGTTCCCGCCGCCCGACGTCCACTGCGGCGAGTTCATCGAGTTGAGGAAGAGCAGCAGCGCGATCCCGAGCACGAGCGACGGCAGGGCGATGCGCGCCGCCCGCTTCGGCGTCTCCCCCTCGACGTACACGGCGTAGAAGAACAGCAGCGGCGCAAAGACGACCAGCGGCGCCTTGGCCAGCGCCCCGATCGCCAGCGGCAGCAGATAGAGGAACGTCCGCCGCGCGAACGGCGACCGCTGATACAGCAGGAACGACCCGAGCAGCCCGATCGTCGACAGCAGCTCCGACCGGGCCGAGATCAGGTTCAGCGTCTCCGTATTCGCGGTGTGCACGCAGAACAGCGTCGCGGCGAACAGCGCCGGCCAGCGGCCGGTGACCGGGACGAAGAACGCCACCAGCATGCCGCCGAGAATCAGCAGCAGCGCGAGCTGCGTCGTGTGGAAAGCGCGGGGCGCCAGGCCGCCGCCCCGGGCGTAGTCCAGGGCCAGGGACAGCGTCACCAGCGGCCGGTAGGTGGCGTTCTGCGGCAGGCTGCTGAACGTGTTCGCGTCGGTGAAGAACCGCGGAACATTCGCCAGGCTGCGGAGGTAGAGGTTGGACTCGATGACGTGGCTGTCATCGAAGTGGAACGAATTGTCGAGGGAGTTGGCGTACGCCGCCACGATCAGGACGATCGCGGCGGCGCACGCCAGTGCAAATCGAATCAATCTTTCTCCAGCAGCCTCTCGAGCTTCTGCAGCCGCTCTTCCATTTTACGGTTCGCTGCCTTCAGCGCTTCGATCTCCTGCTGCTGTGAGGCGATCACGTCCTGCATGGAGCCGGTGCGCTCGTCGAGCGCCTTCACGCCCGCCAGCACCACGCCGTCCATGTCGACGGTGTTGATCCCCTTGTCCGTCGTGTCGAGCCCGAAGGCGGCGTAGAAGTCCTGCGCCATCGGGCCCATGTGGCGGACCTTCGCGTCCTGCGCCTTGTAGTTCCAGGTCGTGACCGGGACGCCGCGGAGGCGGCGGAGCACGTCCTCACCGTCGACGTCGAAGAAGTTCTCTTTCTTGTTCCGGTCGGAGATGGTCGTCCACGAGCCGGCGCCCGGCGCCAGCGTCACGCCGGCGGTGAGGCCGCTGTCCGAATACAGCCAGTAGCCGCCGCTGGAGCGGAAGATGGTCTGGTTCTGCGCCGTCGGATTGACCGCGGTATCGCTCGACCGGTCGGACCAGACGAAGCTGCCATAGGCTGTGTTCGTAGCCAGGAAGTGACTCAAGCGGAGACCGGTGGTGATGCTGGAGTTCGTGAAGAGCCAGTAGCCGCCGACCGCACGCGCGTTGAAGCTGTGATTGACCGAGGCCTTGAACGACTCGTCGGTGACGAAGTTGCCGTCGTCGAGGACGGAGCGGTCGGAGAAGACGAACGACCCCTGACGGGCGTTGGTGTGGGCGTAGTAGCCGAGGGCTACGGAGGCGGCGCCGCTGGCGGTGTTGTACTGCCCCATTGCCACCGACCAACTGTTGGCGGCGACGACGTTCTGGCCGACCGCGAAGCCGTAGTCGCCCGAGGCGCGGGCGTTGTGGCCGAAGGCCGTCGAGAAGTAGCCGATGTTGGCATCGTCCCACTGGGTACCGTCGACATAACCGCCACGGATGGCGGCCTTGTACGGCAGCCACATGAAGCGGGTGCCGGCGCCCTCGGCGGGGATGGAGCCGATGTCGATGTCGCCGAAGGCACCGAAGCCGCCGGTGTTGTCGATCCGGAACCGCTCCTGGTCGCGCGCCTCCGGCGTAGCGCCGGTGTAGAACTTGTAGGTGCCGCTCGCCGACAGCGACAGGAGATCGTTGTTGCCGCTGGTGCCGAGGTTGTCGGTTCCGAGGAGCTTCACGTTCACCAGATCGCGGCTGTCGCCGGAGGGCGCGGTTGCCGTCTGCGTGGCCGCCGGGAGCAGCTCGACGTCGCCGTCGACGTGATCCGTGTCGATGGAGGCGCTGCTGGCATTCACGGCCGCGGCGATGTTGGCGCCGGCGGCAGCGGTGGTGGCGATGCTGGGGTTGGGATACGTGCCGGTCAGATCGCCGCCGGCCGGATAGCCGCTGACGTCGCCCGTGGCCCCGGTCGCACCCGTGGCGCCGGTTGCGCCAGTGGCTCCGGTTGCTCCGGTGGCACCAGTCGCGCCGGTCGCGCCGGTGGCTCCCGTAGCGCCCGTGAGTCCGGTGTCGCCGGTGGTACCGGTTGCGCCCGTGGCTCCGGTCGCACCCGTGAAGCCGGTGGCTCCGGTTGCTCCGGTGACACCCGTGGCTCCGGTTGCGCCAGTCGCGCCCGTGGCCCCGGTGTCACCCGTCGGGCCGGTCGCGCCCGTGGCTCCGGTGAAGCCGGTGGCGCCGGTTGCTCCCGTGGCGCCGGTCGCGCCGGTGCCACCCGTCGCACCGGTCGCGCCGGTCAGTCCCTGCGCGCCGGTATCGCCGGTCGCACCGGTCGCACCCGTGGCGCCCGTCAGACCGATGTCGCCCGTGGCTCCGGTGGCTCCGGTCGGGCCCTGGAGGCCGGTGTCGCCCGTCGCGCCGGTCGCGCCCGTGGCTCCGGTCGCACCGATGGCGCCGGTCGTCCCGGTCGCTCCGGTCGGACCCTGGATGCCGGTGTCGCCCGTGGCCCCGGTTGCGCCGGTGGCGCCCGTGGCGCCGGCCGGACCGAGATCGCCGGTCGCTCCAGTTGCTCCGGTGGCTCCGGTCGCGCCCGTGGCACCCGTTGCCCCGGTGGCGCCGGTCGGGCCGGTGGCCCCTTCCTGCGCCAGGAGGTTCCAGCTCGCGCTGGAGGAAGGAATCTCATTGGTATTCGGGGCCACGGCGATGTACGACGAACCGTCGTAGCTCACCGCGTCGCGCGCCGCGTACGTCGTAGCCGGGCTCCAGGGGCCGAGCCAGTGGATGCCGATCGCGCCGTTCTGACCGTTCTGCCCCGTGGCGCCGGTCACGCCCTGCGGACCCTGGACGCCCTGCGGCCCCTGCGGGCCGGTCGCGCCGCGCGGTCCGGTCGGACCGGTCGGCCCGGTCGCGCCGGTGCCGGCGGAAGCGCCGGTGAGCAGCTCCTGGCGGAACGCCATCTCGAAGCCGGAGGCGTCCTGGCTCTCGTTCGCGATCTGCGAGCCGAGCACGAGGGCGCGCCCTTCGCCGCTGATCGCGCTGACGCGGAGCGTGCCGTCCGGCACGTTGCCGCTGACGATCTGCGAGGCGCTGAGCGTGCGGTGCTCCCACGGCTGCAGCGCGACGGTCGTCGAGCCGCGGGCCACGCCCGCTTCGTCGATGAGCGTCAGCTCGACGCCGATCGGCTCGCCGCCCGTCTCCACGAGGAAGAGGTTGTAGCGGAAGTCACCCGACTGCCGGACGCCCTGCAGCACGCCCGTCTCCCCGTTGCGGATGCCGAAGTTCGTCGGGATGCCGGAGCTGAAGAGCCCCTGCGTCGCGCCGTCCGTCTGGCCGTCCCCCTGGTTGTAGATGCGGGAAGAGACGAGCAGCGTCTTCGACGACTGCACGCGGGCCGCGCCGAGGACGTTCTTCGCGCCGAAGAGCGTCTCCGCGGCGTTCTCGTAGACCTTCGTCGCGCCGGGCGCGATCGAGTCGGTGAACGAAGCCGGCACCGGGTTGCTCTGCCCCGAGCGGAGGAAGCCGATGGTGAAGGTGGCGGCTTCGGTCGTCGACGGATTCGTGATCCAGATCGTCGTGAAGAAGCGGCTGCCGCCCACGCCATCGACGCGGCCGACCGCCGGCAGCACCAGATCGGTGCCCCCGAAACCTGCCTGCACCACGGGCGCCAGCGGCCCCGTGACCATCGCGACGATCGAGAGGAGCGCCACCGCCTTCTTGATCTTTTCAAACTTCGACGACAACAGCGCAACAGCGGACAGGGCTCGCCCTCTCAGCATCAACAGCCTCCGGGAACTTGTCGATCGGTGAATTGAACCGCCAGACATTCTAGATGGAAAGCCGCTCGTCAGGCCGATTCGGCCAGATTCTTACATTTATTACATGTCATTCGCGGACGAGTCCGCCCCGATTCCGGAGTGCGGTGGCGCACCCACCATCCGGTTCCACGGGTAGCAGAGCGGTGGCTGGCACCACCGCCCTCCGAAACCCCACCCCGTGTCGCAAAAGTGTCTGTCCCAGGCGCGGTCCCGCATCCCTGCCGGCGATGGGTCTCATCCGACTCCTCGGCGTCCGGGGCCGCGGCCGCCGCCACCCGCCTGGCCCGCTCGATCGACCGCCGCAACAGCTTCTCCGCCCGGCTGTGCGACACCCCGATGGCCCGCGCCACCTCCATCACCGTGTACCCCTCGGCGAACCGCAACCAGAGAATCCGCCGGTCCCGCGGCGCCAGCGCCTCCATCAGCTCCCGCGCCAGCACCTTCGTCCCCACCGACGGCACGACCGTAAAGTAGCCCGGCGGTACCTCATCGAGCTCCGCCACCTTGGCCGCCTTCCGCCAGTAGGCGCGGCAGGCATGGCTGATCGCGCCGATGAACCACTTCCGCTGGTCCAGCACGCCCGGCGAGAGGCGCAGGTAAGTGAGCACCACGTCGTGCACCAGCGCCTCCGCCTCATCCTCCGGCACGTCGAACTTCCGCACGGCGATGTGCTGCAGCAGCGGCGCGAGCGCGAGGTACAACTCCTCAGGGGTCTTCGTCACTGAATACGGAGTGGCAGAACCCCCACGTGGTCCTCTCCCCCATGGCGATCGACGCGCCACAACGCGTACGCCGCGTGCGCGATCGTGACGAGCAGCAACCCCCACATGGCCACGCTCACCTGCCCATAGAAGCGCAGCGTGAGAAGCCAGACGAAGAAGAGCATCGCCGGCGCGATGGCCTCGCGGAGCCGCCGCTGGAGGAGAAACTCCATCGCGAAGGTGAAGGGGACGGCTACGGCCAGGTCGATGAAGTAGTGCTCGCCGGTGCCCATCGTGGCCAGGAAGGTGCCGATGACGAAGACCATGGCCACCGCGCCGGCGATGCGGCCGTAGCGGCGGGCGTGGATCCAGGCGATGAGGGCGGAGGCCATGTGCAGGGAGGGGACGCCGTTGCGCGGCGCGGGCGGGACGGGGAGCAGGTTGCCGGCGAGGCGCGCGGCGTCGGGCGGGTTGTTCGGGAACGAGGGGAAGGCGAACTTCGGGCCGCAGACGGGGAAGAGGAAGTAGAGGGCGTAGCCGGTGATGCCCATGACCACGAGGGTCGTGACGATGTCGACCGGCGGGCGCTGCTTCCCCCGGACCTGCAGGGCGTAGACGAAGATCAGCCCGGGCGGCGGGGCGAGGTAGATGGCGGTGCAGACGGCCGCGATGAACGGGACGGCGGCGAAGAGGCGTCCAACCTCGAAGCTGATATTGGCGCCGAAGGCGGCGTCGCCGGCGAAGGCGATGCCGTCATAGGTGAGCGGCGCGATATGGGAGACGACGCCGAGGAACATCGCCACTTCGAGGGTGAAGAAGAGGGTGATGAGGGCCGGCAGCAGAAAGAGCCGCGCCTCGGCATCCCGGATCGACTTCACCAGCAGGACGACCGTGCTGGCCAGCCCGAGGCCGAGTACCCACTGCCCGACCAGCAACGACAGCCCGATGCCGAGGAGGGCCGTGATCGCCAGCTCCTTCCAGCGGGGCAATGAGCTGAGATGCAGGAGCAGCGGTCCGCCGAAGCCAATGGCGAACAGCGGGTTGGCGAGCAGCCCGTGGAACGACACCGGCTGCAGGTGCGCCACCCACCCCATCGCCCCCGCGATCTCGGTGACGACGAACAGCACGACGAGGATCGCGAGTAGCCAGACGAAACGGCGGAGCACGCTCGGAGGATACCGCAGGGCGTTCTCCGGTCACGCGAGAGGTCGGATCACCACTCGCCGGTGGTGGGGTAACCACTCGCGAGTGCTCGCTGGCCACGATGACAAAGTAAAGTACTGACAGGCGACGAGAGCTGCCCTATATAGTCCCGTTACACGGGGCGGGGACGCTCATCCCGTGCAGCAGAGTGTCAGTTACAGCACAGAGCTGCCCAACCGATCGCGGTTTTCTCCGGTGAAATGCCCGAGACCCATCGTTGGTGAGTGAGTGCCACGAGACGCAGTACCCGAAGCCTCAGGCGAGTCGTTCTGTCTTTGTCTTTGTCGTTGTCTTTGTGGCCCCCGAGTCCGGACTCGGGCTTCTCATTCACCCCGCCGTCAGCGCGTGGCTGACGGCCTTACCGCCCTTTGGGCACCTTGGAGTCTCACAAATGTCCAGCGTCAATACCCTTCCGACCCTCGCGCTCACTCCGGAAGAGGCCGTGCAGCAGCTCCGCGCGCTGCGCGATCTCGTTCCCGAATTCGTCGTCCTTTCGCCGGGCGAGTCGAGCCGGCTTGCCAGTGCCGCCACCCTCGATCCGGAGTTCGTCCACGCCTCGATCAGCGCCGCCAGCATGGCCAGTCCGCTCCAGGTGACGGCCGGCCAGACCCCCGAGCAAATGCGCGTGGAGCTGGAGCTGACGTTGCGCTGGGCCGCGGTCGTCGATGAAATCGACGGCCTGCGCGCCGGCATCGTCGGAGCCATCGCCACCCGCCGCCACCGCCTCGGCCTGACGGCCCTGCAGGTCTACCAGGTCAGCCGCCAGCTCGCCCGGAAGAAGGAGTACGCCGCCCTGCAGCCCCACATCGATTCCATGAAGCGCACCAGCCGCTTCGCCCGCCGCCGCACCAAGGAAGAGACCCCGGCCACCCCGCCGATCGTCAAGTAACCCCTGTCCCCGAAGCCGCCGGGCGCGCCATGCGCCCGGCGGCTTTCTCGGAGTGCGTCCATTAGTGGACGACGGACAATCTTGTCCGTCACGCCAAACATGGCGCGAACACCATTCGTGTCAGCACACCCACAACAGCGCTGTTCTTCGCTGAACCGACGATCCTCTCCGTCTGTACTTCCTCGCGTGACGGACAAGATTGTCCGTCCTCCACTCGGAAAGCGCTGAATGAAGGGAGACTACATCCTCGCGGCTAACCACCATAATCGCGGGCGTGCAACGTGCGCCGGGTCCGGGGTTTGGGGTGATTCCTGCGCTTTCGCGGTTGCGGCGGGAGCCGCTGCAGGTGATTGCGGAGCTGCATCGCGAGTATGGGGACGTCGTCCGGCTGGGAACCGGCGATCTGACGGTGCATCTGCTCGGGCATCCTGAGCATGCGGATCATGTGTTGCGCAGGCGGCATGGGAACTATGACCGGCAGACGCGCAGTGCTGACGCGATCCGCCTCGTCACCGGCGAGTCGCTGCTGACGAATGATGGCGAGGAGTGGCGGCGGCATCGTTTGTTGATGCAGCCGGCGTTCAATCAGGTGGAGCCGTTCGCCGAGGGGATTGAACGGGCCACGGAGGAGATGGTGGACCGGTGGCTGGCGCGCGGCGGGATCGTCGATGTGGCGGCGGAGATGTCGCACCTCACCTGCACGATCGTGGCGAAGGCGTTCTTCGGGACCGACCTGCAGTCGGACGTCATCGCGCTCGAGCGGCTCTTGCCGCCGATCCTGGCAGGGGCGTACGCCCGGTCGACGGCGATCTTTCCGCTGCACCGCTTCGTGCGGGACAAGCCGTTCGACGACGCGCGCACGAAGCTGGGGCGGATCGTCGAGGAGATCGTCTCCCGGAAGCCGGAGGGGACGCTGCTGGCGCGGATGGCCGATTCGCTGGACGACGAGGAGCTGCGCAACGAGACGGTCGCGCTGCTGCTCGCCGGTCATGAGACGACCGCCAACGCGCTGGCCTGGACGTTCTATCTGCTGGCGACGCATCGCGCGGACGCCGATCCGGTGTGCGCGTTCCTGGAGGCGATCCGTCTTTACCCGCCGATCTGGATCGTGGAGCGGCGGGCGATCGAGGAGGACGAGATCGGTGGCTATGCCATCCCCGAGGACTCGATCGTGTACGTGAGCCCGTACATCCTGCACAGGCACGAGGAGTTCTGGCCGGATGCGGAGGCCTTCCGGCCGGAACGCTTCGCGGAGGACGCGCGGCCGCCGGGCTATCTGCCGTTCGGAGCGGGGCCGCATCACTGCATCGGGGCGGGGTTCGCGATGATGGAGGCGCGCACGATCATCCCGGCGGTGCTGCGCCGCTGCCGGCTGGAGCTGAGCGCGATCGCGCGGGTGGAGCCGCAGGCGTGGATCACGCTGCGGCCGCGGCATGGGGTGCCGTTGGTGGTCAGGCGGCGGTGAGCGCGAGTGCCAGCCGGCACCGATAGGACCTATGGGACTTATGGGACCTATGGCCTGGCGGCCGTTTCACCCGCTCTCGCATTGGTCCCATGGGTCCTATGGGTCCCATCGTGCTCCGGAGGCGCCGCGGCAATGGCGGCCAGCATCCCGCAGGCGGCGTGTCTGGCGGCGCCGCCGGAGTAGCGGCGGACCACCGGGATGCCCAGCGTGCGCAGCTCGTCGCGGAAGGTGTTGAGCTCCGCGTCGCCGGCGCGGCGGTAGCCGTCTTCGCGGGCGTCGTTGACATCGATCAGGTTGAGACGGAGGGGGACTCCGTCGAAGAGGGTGCGCAGCGCCTCGACCTCATCGCGGCCGGTGTTGATCCCGCCGAGGACTACCCAGGCGATGGTCACGCGTCCGCCGGCGGCGTGCTGGTAGGCGCGTACGGCCTCGGCGAGTTGCGCGACCGGCCACGCTCCCGCGGCGGGGAGCAGCGAACGGCGACGCTCGTCGATGGCGGACGTGAGCGAGACGATCAACCGGTACGGGCGTCGCTCGCTCGCGAAACGATGGATGGCCGGCACCAGGCCGACCGTGGAGATGGTGATGGCCTTCGCGGAGATGCGGCCGCCGCAGGGGTGGGACAGCAGCTCCGCGGCACGCATGACATTCGCGTAGTTGTGCAGCGGCTCCCCCTGTCCCTGGAAGACCGCGCCGGTGACGACGCCGGGCGCCTCGTCGCGCACGGCCACGAACTGGGCGATGATCTCCCATGGCTCGAGGTTGCGGGTCAGGCCAAGGCGGCCGGTCGCACAGAAGTCGCAGCCCATGGCGCAGCCGGCCTGCGAGGAGAGACAGACGGTGAAGCGTCCCTCCACTTCCAGCGGAATCCGCACCGCTTCGGCCACGGCCCCGTCGGGCAGGCGGAAGAGGTACTTGACGAAGCCGTCCGACGGATCGGTGGCCCGCTCCACGATCTCCAGCGGCTGCCGGTCGACGAGCACGTCGACGGCCGCTTCAACGGCGCGCGGCACCGGGCGCGACAGGGGAAAGCCATCTTTGCCGTTGGCCACCGCATGGGCGACGATCCGCCGCGCCTCGGCATCGCGGGTCTCCACGCGGTTGGCGCGGAGATAGGCCGCCAGCTCCTCCGGGAGCAGGCCGAGCAGGTGCGGCTTCGGGGTGACGGCAGCCATGTACGGCCGGAGTCTACTGCGGGAACGCGTCGTCGGTTTTCACGTTGTCGGTTTTCACGTTGTCCGTTTTCCGTTGTCCGTTGTCCGTGCTTCGCTCGGTGACCGTCCGTGCCGCGCAGCACGGAGAACGGACAACGGGCAACGGCAAATGGACAACGGAAAACAGACAAACGTCCGTGCGCCGGTGCGACACTATCGACCGATGCTCCTTTCCGTCCTCGACCAATCTCCCATCGCCGAAGGCTCCACCGGGGCGCAGGCGCTCCACAACACACTCGATCTGGCGCGGGCGGCGGACCGGCTCGGCTATCACCGCTACTGGGTGGCCGAGCATCACGGGACGCCGGCGCTGGCGTGCACGAGCCCGGAGGCGCTGATCGGGCCGATCGCGGCGGCAACGTCGCGCATCCGCGCCGGCAGCGGCGGGGTGATGCTGCCGCATTACAGTCCGCTGAAGGTCGCGGAGACGTTCAGCATGCTCAGCGGGCTGTATCCGGGGCGGATCGATCTCGCCGTCGGCCGCGCGGCCGGGACCGATCCGACGACGACGTTCGCGCTGCAGCGGGACCGGCGGCAGGCGGCGCCGGACGACTTTCCGTCGCAGCTCGCGGAGCTGCTCGCGTATCTCGACGACGAGATGCCGGCCGACCATCCGTTCCGGCGGCTGACGACGCTGCCGGGGCGCCCCGAGGTGCCGGATCTGTGGCTCCTCGGCAGCTCGCCGCAGAGCGGCATCTGGGCAGCGGAAGTGGGCCTCCCCTACGCGTTCGCCGACTTCATCAGCGCCACCGGATCGAGGGTCGCGCGCCAGTACCGGCGGTCGTTCACGCCGTCGCCGCATCGCGAGAAGCCGTACGTGATCGTCGCGCTCTGGGCCATCGCGGCGGAGACGGACGAGGAAGCGCAGCGGCTGGCGTCGAGTGCGCGGATGATGTTCGCGCTGCTGCATCGCGGACAACTGGTGCCGGTGCCGGCGGTGGAGACGGCGCTGGCGTTCCTCGCCGCCGAGCCGCCGGAGACGCTGCCGAACCGGCGCGCGATCTTCGGCACGCCGGACAAGGTGCGCGCAGGGATCGAAGAGGTGGCCGCCGAATATGAAGCGGACGAGGTGATGATCGTCTCGATCACGCACGATCACGACGCCCGCCGCCACTCCTATGAATTGATCGCGGAGGCTTTCGCATGAATGCACGTCGTGTCCTGCTCCTCGGCTCCACCGGCCTCGTCGGACGGGAACTGCTGTCGCAACTCCTCGCCGACCCGGGCGTTGCGGGGGTGACGGCGATCGTCCGCCGCCCGTCCGGGATGCAGCACGCCAAGCTGTCCGAGCACGTCTTCCCGCTGACGGAGATGGAGCGCCACGTGGATCTCTTCGCCGTCGACCAGATCTTCTGCGCCCTCGGCACGACGATCAAGGACGCGGGCTCGCAGGCGGCGTTCCGCGTGGTCGATTACGACATGCCGGTGAACGCGGCGAAGCTCGGCCGCGCACAAGGCGCCACGCATTACCTGCTGGTGAGCGCCCTCGGCGCGAGCGCGCAGTCGCGCGTTTTCTACTCGCGCGTGAAAGGTGAAGCGGAGCGCGACATCATCGCCACCGGCTACCCGAGCGTGACGATCGCCCAGCCTTCGCTGCTCCTCGGCGACCGCCAGAAGCGGCGCCTCGGCGAGGAGATCGCGAAGCCGCTGGGATGGCTGTTCCCGCCCAAGTACCGGCCCATCGAGGGGCGGGATGTGGCGCGGGCGCTGGTGGAGGCGGCTCGGGAGAATCGCGCCGGTGTGCGGGTGATGGAATCACGGGAGATGCGGCGGGGGTAGCTCTTGGAGTGCGGTGGCGAACGAACGCCACCGCTCTTTTACACGTGTAGCAGAGCGGCGGCTTTCGCCACCGCACTCCAAGGTCACTCCAGCGCGGCGGTCAGCACGTAACGCTGGTTGCCGCCGGCCACCACGGCATCGAACGGGTAACAGGTGATCAGCGTGAGCATCGGCGCGCCGGTGCTCCGCGTGACTTGCGTCTCGCGCCTGTCCACCACCTGCCGGGCCTTCACGCGATAGACGAACCAGCGGCCGTCGGGGCGCTGCACGCGGAGGGTGTCGCCGTCGCGCACCTCGCGCAGGTCCGCAAAGTGGGTGTCGCGGTGGGCGGCGATCACGCAGTTGCCGTCGCTGCCCGGCCTGGCGGTGTTCTCCAGCAGGCCGGGCGCGAAGGCGAACGCCTGGCCGCTGCTGCCGGCCAGGACGATGTAATCGCCGCCCGTACGTTCGATCGTCAGGCGGGCCACCGGATACGTATCGGCCGAGGGCCAGGGCTTCGCTTCGGCGGCGGCCGCGCCGTCGAGCACACGCTCCCACGCGGCGCGCAGGAGGACCTGCGCGAGCCGCGCTTTCACGTGAATCCAGGCGGCGTCCGCGATCATCGCCAGGCCGAGGGACGCGAGCATCACGACGGCGAGCCGTTTCACCAGAACCTCCGTGCGGCGAACGCCGCGACCAGCAGCACGAGGCCGGCGAGCAGCGAGAGCGTGGCGTTCGTGGCCGTCCCGGGGAGCGCGCCGTCGACGCCGCCCCAGCCCGCCGGGAGGTTGAGCGGCACGCGCTCGGACTTGCAGCTTTGCGGATCGACGCCCGCGGGCGTCGTGTCGACGGCCACGAGGCTGGTGTGCTCCGTCACCAGGTGGTGCGCGAGGCCGAGGGTGACGATCTCGCGGCGAATGTCGTCGGGTTTGCCGCCGGTGAAGACGCGGTCGCGGACGGCTTCGAGCTTCTGCTGCGCCCAGAGCCTGGCGATGCCGGCGCTTTCGCCCGGCGCCAGCTCGAAGGAGGTCTTCCAGCCGTCGGCGGCGATGCGGCCGTTGGCCGTCGCGGCGACGGGGGTGCGCATCGTCACGACGAGCGGCTCACCGGCGTAGAGATCGGGGGCGCGCTCCGGCCACATCTCGGCGTTCGGAACCGAGAGGGCGATGTCGCTCAGCACCGGCGACTCGAGCTTCGTCAGGAGCGCCGTCATGCGGGCCGAGACCTGGCTGATGTCGCCGATGTGGGTGAACGAGCCGCGGCCCAGGCGCGCGGCGTTGCGCATGAAATAGCTGTTCGGCGCGTTGCCGATGCCGATCGTGAAGATCCGCCACTCGGCGAGGTTGGCGCGGAGGAACTCGAAGATCTCCTGTTCGTTGCCGACCTGGCCGTCGGTGATGAAGATGATCTGCTTGATGGCGTCGCCGGACGGCTGCTCTTCGAGCGCGAGCTGCAGCGCGCCGAGGATCTCGGTGCCGCCGGTACTCTCCAGGCCGGCCACCCAGGCGAGCGCCTGCTTCACCGTGGCGGCGTCCGCGACGCGTGCCCGCGGGAAGATGCGCCGCGCGCCGGTGCTGAACTCGATGATGTTGAAGCGGTCGCTGGAACGGAGACGTCCGACGGCCGTGAGCAACGCCTGCTTGGCCTGCACTAACGACGGCCCCGACATCGAGCCGGAGGTGTCGAGGACGAAGATCGTCTCGCGCGGCAGCACGGCGGCGGGACGCGCCGCCACGTCCGGCGGGAAGAGCATGACGAGCGTGTAGCGCTGATCGCCGGAGACTTCGCTGAACGACGCCGACTGCGGGCGCGCGCCGAGTTGCGGCGTCCAGGTCAGCTCGAAGTCGCGATCGGAGGCGATGCGCACGTTGCGCGGCACGAGCTGCATGCGCGTGGCCGAGAGCACGGTCTGCTCCATGTCGTGCGTCGGACTCTCGACGTCGGCGAGGGCGATGCCGGCGTCGAGGTCGATCGTCAGCGTGACGGGGTTGCGGTCTTCACGCGCGATCGCATGCACCATCGGCACCGTGCCCTTGTAGCGCGGGGCAATGGCGAGCGGCAGGCGCAGCGAGAAGTGGCCGTCGTCGTAGCCGACGACCTGCTGGTACTCGACCTCGATCGTCGCCGTCGCGCCTGCGGGGAGGCTGGCCACGGAGACGGTGAAGAGGTTCGGCCGCTGCAACTCGAGCAGCGAGGCCTGCCGTCCTTCGCTCCTGGCCTGCTCGTAGACCTTCGCCGCTTCTGCGCGCTCACGGATCTCGCCGGTGATGACGCGCTCGCCGATGCGCATGCGCATGGTGTCGACGGCGGCATTCTCGGCGAGCGGGAAGGCGTAGATGGCTTCGACGCAGTGTGCGGTCGTGTTCTGGAACCGCTGTTTCACGACGCCGCGCGCGACGATGCCGCGGACGCTGAGGCCGATGTCGGTGCTGACCGTCGGCGCCTCGAGGTAAACGCCCGGCACCTGCGTCTTCAGCAGCAAGGCCGGATGCTGCACCTGATCCAGCGTGACCGGCTCCTGCGCCGACGCGACGGTGGCAAGAAGGAGAAGAAGAAGCGCTGCGAATCTCATGACTCCACGATGGAGTCACGATCCGGCAAGCGCGTGGTCAGTTGAAGGAAGTTGTCTGCACGAATTGCGGCCGCATTGTGGCGTGGTTAGTGGTCGGTTGGGAAACGATGGGACTTATGGGACCGATAGGACGTATGGGACCTATGGCTCCGCGTTGAGCAGGAGCACGAGCTCCAGGGTGCGCACGTCGGGCGAGACGCCAGCCGCCAGCCGGTACTCCCCTTCATGCACCTCGATCGAGCGCAGCCGCTCCAGATCGCCCTTGCTGAGGCCTTCTTCACGGGCGAGGGTCTTCCACTCCTCCGGCACCTCGGCCTCGATCTCCG
This sequence comes from Thermoanaerobaculia bacterium, assembly GCA_036399695.1. Taxonomy (GTDB): domain Bacteria; phylum Acidobacteriota; class Thermoanaerobaculia; order Gp7-AA8; family Gp7-AA8; genus DASVEE01. The sequence goes on from DASWMP010000020.1 coordinate 15,334, forward strand.
CTTCCACGAGGATCGGCTCCGCGGCGGAGTTGAAGTGCTCGCAGCCGAACTGCTCGGAGCACTCGGGACACGGCTTCGGATCGTCAAAGTCCGCGAGCTCACTCTCCGTCAGCGCCCGCACGACCCCGCCCCGCCGCTCGCGGACGTAGGTCAGGCCACTCTGGCTCTTGGAGAGGAGGTCGAAGCGGTTGGTCATTGGGGGAAAATACCACGGCGTTTTTGGTTTTCGGTTGTTGGTTGTTGGTGCTGCGCTCGGCGAACCGGCGCCGCACCAACAACCGAAAACCAACGACCAACAACTAATGGCGCGGCCTCACCGCGCCATCGGAAAGCCTCTCTTCCGCATCAGCGCGTCGATCTTCGGGTCGCGGCCGCGGAAGGCGCGGTAGCCTTCGGCGGGATCGACGGTGTTGCCGACCGAGAAGATGTACTGGCGGAGGCGCTGGGCGACGGCGGGGCTGTACATGCCACCCCCTTCGACGAACGCTTCGGCCGCGTCGGCCGTCAGGACGTCCGACCAGAGATAGCTGTAGTAACCGGCCGAGTAGGAGTCGCCGCCGAACACGTGCAGGAACTGCGGCGTGCGGTGGCGCATGACGATCTCCTTCGGCATGCCGAGGGCGGCCAGCGTCTCGCGCTCGAAGGCGTCGGGATCGATGCGGCGGTCGCCGGCGAGGTGCAGGCGCATGTCCATGATCGCGCTCGCCAGGTACTCCACCGTGGCGAAGCCTTCGTTGAACGTCGAGGCGCGCTCGATACGCTCGACGAGCGCCTTCGGAATCGGCTGGCCGGCCTTGTTGACGGCGAAGCGCTGCAGCACCTCCGGCGTCGAGAGCCAGTGCTCGAGGAGCTGCGACGGGAACTCGACGTAATCGCGCACGACGGCCGTGCCGGACAGCGACGGATACGTCACGTTCGACGAGAGGCCGTGCAGCGCGTGGCCGAACTCGTGGAACAGCGTCTCCGCGTCATCCCACGAGATCAGCACCGGCTCACCCGGCGCCCCCTTCACGAAGTTGGCGTTGTTCGAGACGATCGTCGTGACGTTGCCGTTGAAGCGCGACTGCGCGCGGTAGGCGTTCATCCAGGCGCCCGAGCGCTTGCCGGCGCGGGCGTACGGATCGAAGTACCAGATGCCGACATGACGGCCGCTGGCGCGATCCTTCACTTCCCAGACGCGTACGTCCTCGTGGTAGACCGGGACGTTCGCGAGCGGCGTGAAGTCGAAGCCGAACAGCTCCCCCGCCACCCAGAACATCCCTTCGCGCAGCTTCTCGAGCTGCAGGTACTGCTTGACCTCGTTCTGATCGAGGTCGTAGCGCTCCTTGCGCACCTTCTCCGCGTAATAGCGGTAGTCCCACGGCTCGATCGTGATCTTCGCGCCTTCGCGGTTCGCGACGGCCTGCATGTCCGCGACCTCTTCGCGGACGCGGGCCACGGCCGGCGTCCAGACCGCTTCCATCAGCTCGATGGCGCGTTGCGGCGTCTTGGCCATCGTGTTCTGGAGGCGCCAGTGCGCGTGCGTCGGGAAGCCGAGCAGCTTGGCCCGCTCGGCGCGGAGCTGGAGGATGTCGCTGATGATCGCGTTGTTGTCCTTCTCGCCGCCGTTGTCGCCGCGGTTGACGAAGAGACGCCACGCTTTCTCGCGCAGGTCGCGCCGGTCGGAGTACGTAAGGAAGGGATCGATCGACGAGCGGGTGTTCGAGATCACCCACTTGCCGGTCAGGCCCTTCGACTGCGCCGCGGCCGCCGCCGAATCGCGCAGCGACTGCGGCAGGCCCGCGAGATCGGCCTCGTTCTCCAGGACCAGATAGAGGTCCGTCTCCTCCGCCAGGACGTTGTTGTTGAAGCGGGTGAAGAGGCCGGCGAGCTTCTGGTTGATCGCCGACAGGCGCTCCTTGGACGGGCCGTTCAGGCGGGCGCCGGAGCGGACGAAATCGTTGTAGTAGTCCCAGACCAGGCGCTGCTGCTCGGGAGCGAGACGCTCCTTCTCGGGCGAGTTGTAGACGGCCTCGATGCGGCGGAACAGCGCCTCGTTCTGCGTGATCTGGTCGCTGAACGCGGCCAGGCGCGGCGCCATCTCACGCTGCACCGCCTGCAGCTCCGGCGTGTTCATCGTCGAGCCGAAGACGCTGTAGATCGTCTGCACGCGCTCGAGCGTATCGCCGGCGCGCTCCATCGCCACGATGGTGTTCTCGAAGGTCGGCGGCGCGGAGTTGTTCGCGATCTTCTCGATCTCCGCGAGCTCCTCGGCCATCCCGGCTTCGAGCGCGGACTGGAAGTCGGCGACGCGCACTCTGTCGAACGGCGGGACGCCGCCGTGCGGTCCGGTCCATTCGGCGAGCAGCGGGTTGGCGTTCGTCGCCGCGGTGGCGGCGGGCGGCGTCGCCGAAGGTGTCGTCGTGGTCGTGGAGGGGGTGTCGGTGGTCGGTTCGGTGGGCATAGAAGTCGTGGTGGTGCAGGCCGCGAGCACGAAGGCCGCGGCGGCAAGCAGCAGATTTTTCAATGCATCCTCCTGGGGCGCGGCGAAGCCTATCGCAACAGTCGCGCCGGTCGCGGTTACGGTTTTCCGAGCCGCCACCGGATCGAGAGGGCGATGCCGGAGGTCCGGAGGTCAGCGCGCGTGGCGTCGATCGGAATCCTCAATGTCCGATCTGCACGGACGATGACCGCCTCCCCTGCCTCGCTGCGGAACTCGCCGAGGTCGTTGTAGCGGGCTTCCAGGTCGACGTAAAGGCCCGTCGCCACCTGCACCGAAGCACCCGCTGCCGCGGTGAACGCGAAGGCGTCGTTCGTCCCGCCGGGTACGATGGTGAGGGCGCCGGTCGAGAGGCCGGGGAACTCGTACGTCGTCGTGTCGAGCTCGTTGCGCGCCATCCCGGCGCCGATGCTGACGAAGGGCCGGATCAGCCAGGTATCAGGGGCGATGTCGATCGACGCAATGAGCATCGCCGCCCGCGAGCTGGCATCGGCACGCACCGGCTGCTCGTCGCCCGCGTCGGTGAAGTTGGCGTTCGCCCGCAGCCGGAAACCGCGACGCTCCGTCACCGCCAGCTCGACCCGCACCCGCGTCCCCTCGGCACCCGCCGCCAGCTCGAACGCCGTCGCGTCCCCAAACTCCCCCCGCGCCCCGAACCCGCACCCGAACAACGCCGGCGGCTCGGTCGACGCACAATCGCGATCGACGACGACCGCATCACGACTGCTCTCCCGCGCCAGCCCGAACCGAACATACGGCTCCGCCGCAAACCCCTCGGCCGCGACGAAAAGAAGAACGAGCAAAAGAAGGAAACGCTTCACGGCCGCGAAGTCTACGCCAACGGCCCATCCGCCGTGATCACTTCGGTGGAGCGGCCAGCCGCCGGAAGAAGACATCATCAAGTGCCTGCAGTCGCGGCTCGCCACCGGGCGTACGGCGGATGAAGGAACCGCGGAGGAGGTGATGATTGCCGGCTGCGTCCGGAACCACATCGACGACGTACGCGAGGTGTAGCTCGAGCACGCCATAGCGGTGGATCGGGCCGGTTTCGGTCGGCTGAGACATGCCGTCATGGTTCGCGTCGACCCAGAGACGCAAACGGCCCCACACCCGATCGTCGCCGGAAATCCGGCCGTCGCCATTCCCGCCGGCAGCCGGAGCGTCGTACGCGGCAAGTGCAGCGAAGCCGTTCGTCGCACGCTCACCATTCGGCAGCGACGTACCGATGCCGAACAACTCGCCGCCGCTATCGACGCGATGATTCGCATCCAGATCGATCCAGAGGAACGCATCGCCGCTCCACGTCAGCAGTTCGGCGGCGCCGTCCGCGTCGATGTCGAAAGAGACCGGGGCCGACGCATCGGTGGTCTGGACGCCGTCACCTTCGAGATCGAGGATGAGCGGACAGCCGCAGAGCTCCGGAAAGGCAGCGCACCAGTCCTGATCGAGGGTGCAGTTCACGCCGCAATTGCCGCCCTCCTGCTCCGATGGCGTCGTCCAGTGCGCAGCAACGGCAGCGCACTCGTCGGCTTTGACCTCCCGGTTGTCTCCCTGGGCGACGCGGGGCTGCATGATCCGGTCGTCGTAGCAGCTTGCATCGGCGAGACCCAGAACATGGCCGAGTTCATGGGCGAGCGTGCGGTCCAGTGGCAGACACGATGAGCCATCCTGTCGCCGCGTATAGAGAATGATCGTGCCACCGGTGACGCGCGTCGTTCCCGGTTCGAGCTGGTGCTCGAAAATGCCGCAGCCATCAAACGGCGCCGCCTGATCGTTTACTTCGACCGCAATGTTCATCCCACCGTCGTTGCCGGATCGCAGCATGGGAGAACCGGCGCCGGCCTCGCTGCAGCCGTTCCACTCGTCGATCGCGTAAGACACGAGGCCGGAACAGTTCAACACGTTGGTACTGCAATGAACGCCGATCGAGCTGCCGCTGTTCGGAGCGTAGTGGTACTGCGTACATTGAGCGTGTAAGAACGGACCTCCCAGCAGGAGGATGGCGCCCACGACGATCGATCTCACCGTCGTTGTGCCCGCGCTTTGACGACCGCGACCAGCTCGTCAAGATCGCCGATGCCATCCCTGGCCAGCTCCGGCGCCATGTTCGCCGGAGGAATCAACACGCCGTCCACGGTTTCGAAAACGAGATGCTTGCTCGCATCCGTGTAGATCAACCGGCCGGAGCTGTCAGACGGTGGCTGCACCGCGAAGATCAGGACGCGATCGCCGACTCGGGGGCGGGCGCGATGACTGAACGGAACCGCGCAGAAGGTCTCACCTGCGACCTGCAGTTCCGCATCGGGGTAGGCCAGCAGCACGCGATCGCCGTTCGGGTGGAGGTCGGGCGAGACGCGCAGCTCATCATCGATGCGCACGGTCAGCAGCGCGCTGGGCCGGTCAAACAGAAAGCCGACGCTTCGCTCCACGATTCGACCCACGATCACCGACTGAGAACGATCGACGAGCGTTCCGAGGTCAGTAGGCGGAGCGTGCAACGAGTTCAGCTCCACATAACAAAGCGGCGCGGCCGCCGGATGCTCAGACAAATAGTCGCGGTTCCGCTGCTGATGGTCGCGGAAACGACGTTGCGCTGACTCGTCAAAGCGGTCGGTGCGCAACTTCCCGGCTGCATCGACGGCTGCATTGGCCGGCAACCAGATCACCTTGTCGCCGTTCGCCAGCCGCCCATACAGCACATCCTGGGCGTCGTTCGCCGCCGCGACGACGAGCAGGAGCACGATGCAGAGCTGTTTCATGCATCCAAGTTACACCCTTAAGTCGTTTCTGACATAGCACCGCGGGCGGGCAGCGCGCTCGCTGGTACTAGCCCGTCTTTTGCACTTCTCCGCAGCGAATGAGTACGCCTCCCACCGAGGATTGCGAGCCGCGGCAGAGTGCGCGGGTGCTGCGGTTTCTCGTCGCGCTGAATCAGGCGGTGCAGCCGCTCACGAATCCGGACGAGATCATGTCGGTCACGGCGCGGCTCCTGGGCGAGACGCTCGGCGTCAACCGGTGCGCGTATGCGGAGGTCGAAGAGGACCAGGATCACTTCGTCATCACGGGCGACTACACGCGCGACACGTTCAGCATCCTCGGGCGGTTCGCGATGTCGGCGTTCGGCGGGGACGCTCACCGGCTGAGCCTCGAGGGGGTTCCCTACGTCGTCGACGATGCGGCCAACGATCCGCGGGTGACGTCGCTCGACGCCTACCGGCAGACGGACATCGCTGCCGTCATTTCCGTGCCGCTGCGGAAGGCGGGGCGGTTCGTGGCCGGAATGGCGGTGCACCAGAAGGTACCGCGGCACTGGACGGCCGAGGAGATCGAGCTCGTGGAGCTGGTGGTGTCGCGCTGCTGGGAGGCACTCGAGCGTGCGAGGGCCATCCGGCGCCTGCACGAGAGCGAGGAGCGGCTCCGGCTGGCGATGGAGGCGGGCGGCGTGGCCACCTGGGAGCTCGACTTCGTCAACAGCACGGTCACGGCGGACGAGAAGTTCGCCGAGCTCTTCGGGATCAGCGTGGACGAGATCCGGCTAGGCGCCCCGCTCGAACGGCTGATGGACATCATCCCTGCCGACGACCGGCAACTCGTCCACGACACGATCGCGCAGGCGGTGGCCGGATCCCAGGATTACATGGTCGAGCACCGGGTCATGGCCGGCGACGGCGTGCGCTGGGTGGCGGTCCGCGGCCGGATCGAGCGCGATGCGGCCGGTAACGCGCTGCGGATGCGCGGTGCGATGGTCGACATCAGCGAACGGATGGCGTCGTTCGAGCGGGAGCGGGAGCTGCGCGCGCGTGCCGAGGAGGCAAACCAGGTGAGGGACGAGTTCCTGGCTGCCGTGTCGCACGAGCTGCGCACGCCGCTCACGGCAATGCTCGGGTGGGCCACGCTGCTGCGGATGACGTCCACGGACCCGGAAGCGCTGCGCGGCCTGATGGCGCTCGAGCAGAGCGCACGGGCGCAGGCCCGCATCATCGACGACCTCCTCGACATGTCGCGGCTGCACACCGGCAAGCTGCACTACGAGATGAAAGTGCTGGAGCCGCGCGCGCTCGTCGGATCGGCCGTCCAGTCGCTGCGCCACGTCGCGGACGAAAAGTCGATCGCCCTCGACATCCGGAGCGAGGGCAGCGACGTGCAGATCCGCGGCGATGCCGGACGCCTGCTGCAGGTGCTGTGGAACCTGCTGTCGAACGCGATCAAGTTCACGCCGCTACAGGGCCGCGTGACCGTCACGGTCGCGCACTCGGATTCGCACCTCTGCATCACGGTGCGGGACAGCGGCATCGGCATCTCGGCCGAGTTCCTGCCACACGTCTTCGAGCCGTTCCGTCAGGGGGATTCGTCGTTCACCAGGCCCTACGGCGGGCTGGGACTCGGCCTCACGATCTCGCGGCACATCGTGGAGGCGCACGGCGGGACGATTCACGCGGAGAGCGAGGGGGAAGATCGCGGGACGGCCTTCACCGTCGAGCTGCCTTTAGAATCGCCGCGATGATCAACCGTCGCGGCTTCGCCCGTCTGCTGTCGCTCGCCACCGCCGCCGTCTCCCTCTCCCCACCGGTGCGCGCGGCGGCACGGCGCACCATCAAGCCGAGACGGCTCGCGCCGGGCGATACCGTCGGACTCGTGCTGCCGGCGTCGGCGGCCTTCGAAGCCGACAGCATCAGCTTCGCCCGCGAGCAGCTCGAAGCCCTCGGGCTGAATGTGGCGATCGCGCCGCACGCGTACGACCGCTGGGGCTACTTCGCCGGGCGGGATCGCGACCGCGCCGACGACATCAACCGCATGTTCGCCGACGACCGCATCGCCGGGATCGTCTGCTACACCGGCGGCTGGGGCTCGCCGCGCGTGCTGCCGTATCTCGACTACGACCTCATCGCCAAGAAGCCGAAGGTCTTCATCGGCTTCAGCGACATCACGGCACTGCTCAACGCGATCACGCAGCGCACGGGCCTCGTGACGTTTCACGGACCGGTGGCGTCGTCGACGTTCGAGACGTACAGCGTCGAGAACTTCCGCCGCGTGGTCATGACGCCCGAGCCGGCGGGCGTGCTCGCGCAGCCCGAGAAGAGGCCGAACCTGCTCGTCGACCGCGCCAACCGCGTCATCAGGCTGGCGCCCGGCCGGGCCAGCGGCCGTCTGGCCGGAGGCAATCTGACGATGCTGGCCGCCGGCATGGGCACGCCCTACGAGGTCGACACCGACGGCGCAATCCTCTTCGCGGAGGATACGAACGAGGACATCTACCGCGTCGACCGGATGCTCACGCAGCTCGCGCTGGGAGGGAAGCTCGACCGCATGGCGGGCTTCGTGTTCGGCCGCTGCACCGAGTGCAGCGTGCGCCCGTCGATGTTCAGCCTCGAGGACGTGCTGCGCGATCGCTTCGGCGGTCTGGCAAAGCCGGCGCTCTCCGGCCTGTCGTTCGGCCACATCGAGCAGAAGCTCACGCTCCCGGTGGGGGTCCGGGCCACCGTGGACGCGGATGCCGGGACGCTGAGCCTGGATGAGGCGGCGGTGGTGTGAAGGGGAGACGAGAGGTGTTTTTGGTTTTCGGTTTTTGGTTGTCGGTGCTCCGGTACGCGGAGATCACGCCGTAGCGCAGCACCAAAAACCAAGAACCAAAAACCAAAAACGCCTTCCCGTTCCCCCTGGCGCTACTTCTTGTCTTTGTCCTTCTTCGGTTTCTTCGTTTCTTTTTTACGCGCGTTATTGCCTTTGGCCATGGTGCGGTTCTCCTCGGGACGATTCTACGCCGCGTCGCGTGATTCGGGAGCGCCGGCGTGGGTGCCGGCGCTCCCGGGTGCATCACATCAGTAGCGGTCGTAACGGTCGTTGTCGAAGAACTCGAGGCGGTAGGCCTCGAAGACGCCGCCGCGGCTCCAGTCGCCGTCGATCTCGACGTAGTCGCCGGGACGAACGCGCTCGAGGTCGCGGTCGCCGCCGCGCGAGCGGACGGTCACGAAGCTGCCGGTGGCCTCATTGCGGAGGACGAACGTGTCACGACGGTAGTCGACGCTCTCGACCACACCGCGCATTGCGGCCGTGGTGACGGCCGGCCCGTCGTAGTAGTCGTAGTAGCCGAGCGGGTTGTAGTAGCCGCCGATGTTGATCACCACGCCGACACGGAACGGGCTGCGGCGCCAGTGCGACAGCGGGACGAAGAACGGATAGGGAGCGCCGTGGACCCAGACGCGGTAGCCGCCGTTCCACGAGTCATAGCGCGAGACGCGGCCACGGGTGTGGTACGGCTGGCGCGAGCCATGACCGCCACGGTTGCGGTCATAGGAACCGCCACGGTTGCGATCGTACGAACCACCGCGGTTGCGGTCGTAGGAACCGCCACGCTCGGACGACCCGCCGCGGTTGCGGTCGTAAGACCCGCCACGCTCGGAGGAACCGGCGCGGTTGCGGTCAACGGAACCTCCGCGCTCGGAGGATCCAGCGCGGTTGCGGTCAACAGAACCACCGCGCGCGGAGGAACCGGCGCGGTTGCGGTCAACGGCACCACTGCGCTCGGAGGAGCCGGCGCGGTTCCGGTCGTATGAGCCGCGATCCGGCTCGGCGCGCTGCTGCACGGCCTCTTCGCGGCGGCTGCGGTCGACGCGCGCTGCTTCGCGGGTCTCGCTGGCGCGGCTGCGGTCGTACGTACGGCCGCCGCGCGACTCGCCGTTGCTGCGCGCTTCGGCACTGCGGGCCGTGCCGCGCGTAGAGCCGCGGCTGGCGTCGCGCTGGATCCGCCCCTCGCTGCTGCGGGCCGATTCGCGTCGCCGTGTCTCCATTGAGGGACGATCGTCCGCAAATGCGGACGTTCCGACGAGTGTCGCGAGGGCCAGTGCCGCCGCGACGGGTGAAGCCAACTTCTTGTATCTATTCATGTTGGGCCTCCGAGGACAATGAACTGCTGCCCCCGCTTTCCGCAACGGTTGAGCCAACAAAAACAAAAAGCCCCGAGGTTGCCCTCGGGGCCGTGAATGTTCATCGTTCCGTGTATCCGGCAGCGACAGACCGGAGTGTCTGTCCTTGCGTCGCAGAGGTCAGCTCAGGCGACGTTCTCCGTCATCTCCCGCTCCCCTTCCTCGTTGTTGCGTCCGTGCGACAGGTACTCCTCCTGCGAGAAGTCATCCACCTGAATGGCCTCGGCGCGCAGCTCGTCCGAACGCAGCAGGTCGGCGTGCTCGGTGGCGTTGATGACGCCCTTCTCCAGTGCAGCCTGGTACGATCCCGGGCCCTTCGCCTTCGGCAGCGTCTTCGCCTTCACCGCCGCACGGATCTTCCGGTCCGCCTCCTCGGCGCGCTTGACGGTGCTGAACGTCACCTCGAGCAACCCGAGCTGCTCCGTCGTGTTCTTCGGGATGTAGATCCCTTCCGTGTGACGGCGGCGCTGCTCCGAGTCCGACAGGATGAGCGAGGCGATTTTGTGCGTGTGCTGATCGTTCGCCTCACCCGCGAAGGCGTTGAGGTTCGACCACATCCGCAGCGGACCGCTGAAGAACCAGGAGAGACCCGGTACCGGCAGGTTGCGGAAGATGCCGTCGAACGCCTTCTGGATCTCGTACAGCGCGTGATTCATGGCGAAGTGGACGAACGGGAGGTCTTCCTTGCGCCGTCCTTCCGCCTCGTAACGGCGGAGGACCGCCGTCCCGATGTACATCCAGGAGAGGACGTCCGCGTAACGGCCCGTCAGCTTCTCTTTCAGCTTGAGGGCGCCGCCGAGCGCGCCCATGGCGATGTCGGCCATGATCGCAAACGTGGCCGAGGCCCACGACAGCTTGCGGTAGTACCGCGCCGTCTTGCCGCTGACCGGGCTGCCGGCGAGCAGGCCGCGCGTGAGCGAGAGGCCGATGGCGCGGGACATGTTGCGGACGACGTGGCCGATGTGGCCCCAGAACGCGGCGTCGAACGCCTTGAGGTCGCGCGCGGCGATCGCTTCCACTTCCTTCAGCGCGTACGGATGCGCGCGCAGCGCACCCTGCCCGAAGATGATGAGCGTGCGCGTCAGAATGTTCGCCCCTTCGACCGTGATGCCGATCGGCGTGGCGATGTAGTAGTGCGCGAGCAGGTTGCGCGGGCCGCGGGAGATGCCGGCGCCGCCGGCCACGTCCATGGCGTCGTTGATGACCTTGCGGCCGATCTCCGTCGCGTTGTACTTGGCCATGGCCGTGACGACCGCGGGCTTCATGCCCTGGTCGATCGCGCCCAGCGTGTACTTGCGCATCGCGTCGAGCAAGTAATTGAAGCCGGCGATGCGCGCGATCGGTTCTTCGATCCCTTCGAACTTCCCGATCGGCAGGCCGAACTGCTTGCGGATCGAGGCGTAGGCGCTGATGACGCGCGTGCCGAGCTTCGTGCCGCCGACGCTCTGTGCCGGAAGCGACACGCCGCGGCCGGCCGCGAGCGACTCGGTGAGCATCCGCCACCCCTTGCCGCAACCCTCGATGCCGCCGACGACCGCGTCGATCGGGACCACGACGTCCGTGCCCTGCGTCGGACAGTTGTAGAACGGCGTGCCCAGCGGATCGTGACGGCGGCCGATGACGACGCCCGGCGTGGACGTCGGCACGAGCGCGCAGGTGATGCCCAGATCCTCTCCCTTGCCGAGGAGGTTCTCCGGATCGCGCAGCTTGAACGCGAGCCCGAGCAGCGTCGAGATCGCCGCGAGAGTGATGTAGCGCTTGTTCCAGTTCAGGCGGATGTAGAGCTTGCCGTCCTCGCCCTTGAAGACGGTGCCGCTCGAGGTGATCGAGCCGGCGTCTGAGCCGGCGCCCGGCTCCGTCAGTGCGAACGCGGGGATCTCGTCGCCGGCCGCGAGACGCGGCAGCAGCTTCTGCTTCTGCTCCGGCGTGCCGTAGTGCATCAGCAGTTCGGCCGGCCCGAGGGAGTTCGGCACCATCACGGTGATGCAGACCGGGATCGAACGGCTCGCCAGCTTCATGATGACTTCGCTGTGGGCGAGGCCGGAGAAGCCGAGACCGCCGTACTCCTTCGGAATGATCATCCCGAGGAACTTCTCCCGCCTGATGATCTCCCAGGCGGCGCGAGGCAGCTCGCGGCTCTCCCACACTTCCCAGTCGTCTACGACAGCGCAGAGCTCTTCGACCGGGCCGTCGAGGAACGCCTGTTCCTCGGCCGTCATCGACGGATACGACTCGGCCATGAGCTTGCGGAAGTCGGGCTTGCCGGAGAAGAGCTCGGCTTCGGCCCAGACGGTGCCGGATTCGATGGCCGTCCGTTCCGTTTCCGAAATCGGGGGCATGGCCGGTCCGAGGATCTTCATGACGACGCTCGAGACGAGCGCGCGCCTGATTGGAGTGATGAGGAAAATCGCCATCACGGCGGCATAGACGGCGAGCAGCCAGAGCGGTGCGCCGAAGCCGACGAGGATGGCCGCGCCGAGGAGCGTCCAGACGATCAGCGGAGCGCCGAGGAAACCGATCGCCAGCAGGGCGACGAGCGAACCGACGACCCAGAGCGCCGTCCATGATTGAAGGAACGCCCCGTGGAAAGAATTGAAGAATTGCATCGAGCCTCCGTATTCAGGAGCTCAAACAATACTGAATGGTGATTCATTCAGGAAGAGAAAAGTGATCGAAAGGGATTTTGGACGCTCCGATTGGGACTGGCCGGCAAGTGGGGCGAGGGGGTGGGCACCGGGTTGTTGGTTGTTGGTTGTTGGTTTTCGGCTTTGGGTGGCGATCCGCAGCGTGACCGTCTCTGTTCTTCACCAACAACCAAAAACCAACAACCAAAAACCAACCGCAGCCGGGCGCGTTGCGCCCGGCTGCCCGAAGCTAGCGCGAATTCACGTCCCGCACGACCGTGATGCGATTGGCCGTGTAGGTGGAGCCGCTGCGGTCGACCTCGACTTCGATCTGGTCGCCGCGCTCGAGGTTGGTGATGGGATACGACTGGTTGCCGTAGATGACGTTGGCGTTCGAGCCGTACTGCACCGTCATCGTCGAGGCGTTGGTGTTGAAGCCGGAGATCCAGCTCGCCTGTTCGAGCTGCAGCGTCCGGTTATAGGTGTCGACGGAGCGAACCGTGCCGCGGATGACCGCGCGGTTGCCGTAGGTGTCGTTCCCGGTCGTGCCGCCGCTCACGCTGCGGACGACTGAGATCTCGTCGGCGCGCCAGCGGCCGCTGCCGAGGTCCGTGGCGCGGATCTCGACTTCATCGCCCTGCTCGAGGTCGCGCACGCCGTAGGTCCGGCCGCCGGCCAGGACTGCCGTGCGGGTGTCGTACTCCATGACCGTCGTCGAGTTGTACCCGCGATCGATCTCGATCGTGCCGCGGCTGGTGTTGACCGAACGGACCGTGCCGCGGATCGTCTGGTTGTAGCTGCCGTACGAGCCGTTGCCCGTCGAGCCGCTGGCCGTCACGTCGCGCAGGACCGTTACACGGTCAGCCACGAGCTGCGAGCCCGATTCGTTGACCGCGACCTGCACTTCATCGCCCCGCTCGAGGTCTTCCGGACGGAAAGTCTGCCCGTTGTACTCGACCGGCGTCTGCGCATCGAAGTAGACGCGCACCGTGCTGCCGTTGCCGCTGCCGCTGTTCGACAGCATCGAGGAGTAGCCGCTGACGTTCGTGAGGGTGATGCTGCGGTTGTTGAGGTCGACGTAATCGACCACGCCGCGAAGAGTTCCGTTATTGACCGAAGTATCGTTACCGCCACCGCCCAGAATGTCTCCCACCGAGCCGCAACCCGCGGCCAGTAGAAGGAGCGTGACGGCGAGACCTGCCAGAGTCATTTGTCTTGTCTTCATGAGTTCAGTCTCCCGCCTGGTTGAAGAGCAGAACCCGTGCCGTGTTATTTGAAGCGTCGCGGAGTGCCTGCGCATGACAGGTATCAGGCGTCCAGATACCGGACGCATGGTCTGTTATTGAACAGACACACGAACCCGGCATCCGGCCAAACTACTCACCACGCTAAACTTACCCGCTGTCGACGCCCGGCACGCCCATCGCTCTCAGCCAGGACAGGAATCACCTCCGATGTCAGAGAACGAGAACGGAACCACCCTGCTGGTTGTCGATGACGAGCAGTCCATCGCCGACGCCATCGCCACGATGCTGCGCGCGCCCGGCCGCACGGTGATCGTGGCGTACGACGTCGACGCCGCCGAACTGGCGGTCGAGCGCTTCCCCGTCACGCACGTCATCGCCGACATCCAGTTCTCGAAATCGCTCGGCTTTGAAGGGATCCGCCTGCTCGACCGCATCCGCGCGTTGCGCCCCGGCGCCCGTGTCGTGACACTGACCGGCTACCCATCCTCCATGCTGCGCAAAGCGGCCAGCGCCCGTGGCGTCGTGGCCTTCGTCGAGAAACCCTGTGACGTCGACCAGCTCCGCCACGCTCTCGGCCTCCCCTGCAATGAAGAAGACGACGCCGGGACGCTCATCACCATCCCGGCCATCGACGACCTGATCAGCCGCGTGACCCCCTACTTTCAACCGATCGTCAGCGCCGCCACCCACGAAACGTTCGGCTTCGAAGCGCTGGCGCGCATCGAAGGCGGCTGGGCCCTCGGCTCGCCCGAGGCGCTCTTCGCCTACGCGCAGCGCCACGGCCGGATCGTCGAGCTGAATCGCGCCTGCGTGGCCGCCGCTCTCCGTGCCGCCGCGGAACTGCCGCCCGACACCCGCGTCTTCGTCAACGTCGACGCCCCGGCGCTCTGCGCCAGAGGTTTCGCCGGCCTCTTCGACCGCGCGCCGATCGACCTCTCGCGCGTCGTCATCGAGATCTCCGAGAGCTTCGCCATCACCGACGACGAGTGCGCGTGCGACGTCGTGGCCACGTTGCGCGGCCGCGGCATGGCCATCGCGTTCGACGACATCGGCGATGCCTACTCACACTTTCCGCTGATCGCCGGCATCCAGCCGGAGTTCCTGAAGATCAGCCGCCGAATCGGCAGCGATTTCGAGCGCGACCCGAAGACCGGGCGCCTGCTCGCCGGCGTCGTCGCCCTGGCGCACGCCATCGGCTCGTCCGTGGTTCTCGAAGGGATCGAGACCGCCGCCACCGCCGCTGCCGCACATGAATTAGGGATCGAGCTCGTGCAGGGTTACTGGTACGGCCGCCCCTCGCAGGCGAAGGAGTGGCGCATCGACGACGCCGTTCCGTCGCGCGAGGTGGCCACCCGCGACACTGCGCGTCACACACCACCCTCACTCGCGCGGATCGCCTCGTGAAGCGCACCCACCTACGTTTCCTCTGAAGCACCGCCGCGGCCGCCCCGAGAACCCACCCATCCCGCCAGTTCGACCCGGCCGCGGCGCTTCGGGGGGGGGGTGCGCCCGAGCACCGCGCTAGCGCAGTCAGTGATCAGTTAGTGGAGGACGGACAATCCTGTCCGTCACGCGAGAAATGGCGCGACCACGCTGCACGTCCGCACACCTGCACCAGGACGTTCCCGGAATTGAATTCGCGTCGGTGGCTACTTTCTCGCGTCACGGACAAGATTGTCCGTCCTCCCACCACTACGTTGCACCGCGGTGGTCCGAGCTTCCTCGAAGCGTCGAGCGAATCTCGGAGTGCGGTTGCACTTTGCCGCGCCCGCTTTTCCGGAAATCGGGAAACCGCGCCCGACACCGAAAGTTCACCCTCGGCCTGTTCGCCTTCCGCGACGTGCGGTGTCCAACCGGCTGCAGAACAACATCAACGCGTGGGCAATGGCGACTTGGCATCGAGTCTGAAGCTCATCAGGTCGCCACGACGCACACAAGCGCAGAAGGACGGCTCTGATGTTTGACGATATGTTGATCGAGTCCGCCGGTAAGGATCGGAAGAAAGGTGGCTGGATCACCGCTCTGATTTCCGCGGTGCTGCATCTGGGCATCGTCGGCGCCATCGTTGCGGCCGGGTACTACGTGAAGGAGAACCCGGAGGTGATCGAGAAACCGATCGCCGCGTTCGTCGTGCAGTCGGCGCCGCCACCGCCGCCTCCTCCCCCGCCGCCTCCTGCCTCCAGCGCCTCGACGCCCCAGACGCCGAAGAAGCCGAAGACCGAGACGCCGCAGACGCCACGCGACCAGTTCGTCCAGCCGCGCGATGTTCCCCAGAACGTGCCGGAGGTCGATGAAGCCGCCGTCGATCCGAGTGAGGCCGTCGAAGGAGGAGTGCCGGGCGGCGTGCCCGGAGGAGTCGTCGGTGGCGTCGTGGGCGGCGTCGTCGGCGGCACGCTCGGCGGCGTCGTCGGCGGAACCCTCGGCGGCACGCTCGGCGGCGAGCTGGGAGGCACCGGCGACAAACCGGTGCGCGTCGGCGGCGACGTCAAGCCTCCAGCCTCCATCCACCGGGTCGAGCCGATGTACACGGAGCTGGCACGCAAAGCGAAGACTCAGGGCATCGTCATCATCGAGGCGGTCATCGACCGCAATGGCAACGTCACCGAAGCTCGTATTCTCAAAGGACTTCCCTTCGGGCTCGACAACGAAGCCTTGAGGGCGGTCAGGCAATGGAAGTTCAGGCCCGGAACGCTCAATGGGCAGCCCGTGCCGGTCTACTACAACCTCACCATCACGTTCCGGCTGCAATAGGCATAACGAAGCGAAGGAGAAGTATTCATGGAAGGGCAAAGTTTCACAATCGCGGGTATGTGGGAGGCGATGACGTGGGCTGGCAAGAGCGTCGTCATCATCCTGGCGCTGATGTCGATCTGGTCGCTCACCATCGCCATCGAACGTTTGTGGCGTTTCCAGAAGGCGAAGAAGGAATCGCTGCAGGTCGCACTGGCCGTCACGCCGCTCCTCAAGCAGCACCGT
Source organism: Thermoanaerobaculia bacterium (assembly GCA_036399695.1). GTDB lineage: Bacteria > Acidobacteriota > Thermoanaerobaculia > Gp7-AA8 > Gp7-AA8 > DASVEE01. Next base: position 31,583 of record DASWMP010000020.1, read on the forward strand.
CTCGACGAAGCCGTCAACCTCACCAGGGACAAGAAGTACCGCCACAGCCATCTCGCGCGTGTCCTCAGTGCCGGACTCACCGAGTTCCAGTACGAGACCTCGCAACCTCTGCCACCCGATTTCGACCTCGTCGACTCCGGCCGGCGCGCCATCGAGCGTGAAACGCTCATGACGACCGCCGAAATGAAGAAGGGGCTCGGCAACCTGGCCACCATCTCGACCACCGCGCCGTTCGTCGGTCTGTTCGGCACCGTCATCGGCATCATCAACGCCTTCCGCGGCATGGCCCTGTCGGGGTCCGGCGGTCTCGGCGCCGTGTCGGCCGGTATCGCCGAGGCGCTGGCGACGACCGCTTTCGGCCTCTTCGTCGCCGTCCCGGCGGTCTGGATGTACAACTACTTCCTCAACAAGGTCGACCGGTTCCAGGTGGAGATGTCGAACTCCTCCTCCCAGCTCATCGACTACTTCATCAAGAACGAAGCGAAAGCTCGCGCGAAAGCGTAGGAGGGAACCATGGCCTTTGGTGCCGGAGGAGGCAGTCCGGACGAAGTGAAGGGAGACATCAACGTCACCCCGCTCGTCGACGTCTGCCTCGTGCTGCTCATCATCTTCATGGTCGTCACGCCGATGCTGCAGTCAGGCGTCGACGTGCTCCTGCCGCAGGGGAGTCACGCGGAAAAGAAGCCGGGTGAATCGGGCGATCTCATCATCTCGGTCAAGCAGGACGGCACAGTGTTCGTCGGCCAGGACTGGATTCCGGACAAGAACCTCTCGACATATCTCAAGAGCGAGCACCAGAAAGATCCGAACCGCGCCGTCATGCTCAAAGCGGACAAGCGCATCAGCTTCGGGCGCATCCGCACCGTCATGAAAGCGGCGAACGACGCGGAGTTCACGTCCGTAGCCATCCTCACGGAGAACCAGATGGCGGGCAGCGAGATGGCCAAGGGAGGCGAGTAATGTCGTTCAGCAGTGGCGGCAGCGGCGTCCGCTCCGAGATCAACATCACGCCGCTCGTGGACGTCGTGCTCGTGCTCCTCATCATCTTCATGGTGGCGACACCGATCATGCAGATGGGACTCGACGTCGAGGTCCCGCCGAAGATGGAGACGCTCGCCGAGCCCGACCCCAGCGACACCGAACAACTCGTCGTCACGATCAAACGCGACGGCGTCTACCTCAACACCCTCAAGATGGCGAACGTCACCGCCCTCCGCGATGCCGTCGCCCGCCAGATGACCTCCCGCCCCACCGAAGAACGGATCGTCTTCATCAACTCCGAAGACCAGCTCGCCTTCGAACAAGCCGTGCAGGCGATGGACGCCATCCACGCCGGCGGCGCACGGAAGGTAGGCTTTCTGACGGATCCGCCGAAGCCTTAGGGAGGACACCCCGCCCGGCCGTTTTTGGTTGTTTGTTGTTGGTTTTTTGTTCCAACCAACAACCAACAACCGACAACCAAAAACGGGCGGGCGGCGGAAGTGGCGGAGGCGTGTCGGAATCGAACCAACCCTTCGACGCTTCCGCGCCGAAACAACGGTTTTGAAGACCGCGGGGGCCACCAGACCCCATTCGCCTCCAGCGGAGGTGAGCGCGAACGATAACATCCCCCGCGGGGAATGTTGAATGTTGAATGTTCAACGTCGAATGCGCACACCCACGTTGACGGTGAGACCCGAACGCAGAACGCAGAAGTCAGAACGCAGAACGCAGAAAGGCTCCGCGCCGCCACCGCCCCGGCATTCAACATTCACCATTCAACATTCAACATTTCCCCGTCCCCACTATCTGAATTCTGCGTTCTGCGTTCTGCGTTCTCCACGCCTCTCCCCCGCCCCCACCCCCCGCCCCTCTGCCATAATCCCCGCCGGATGACCCTGCTCTTCCTCATCACCGTCACCGCCCTCGGGGCGATCGTCGGCTCGTTTCTCAACGTCGTCATCCACCGCTACCCGCTCGGCGAGTCGATCGTCTTTCCCGCCAGCCACTGTCCTCACTGCCAGACCGTCATCAAACCGTGGGACAACATCCCCGTCCTGAGCTGGCTCATCCTCCTCGGACGTTGCCGCGCCTGCCGAGGGCCGATCTCGCCGCGCTATCCGCTCGTCGAGCTGGCCAACGCGCTCTTCTACCTGGCCATCTTCCAGCGCACCGGCCTCTCCTGGGGATTCGTTCCCCTCGCCGCCATCGCCTCGATGACCATCTGCCTCATCTTCATCGACGCCGACATCCAGATCCTCCCGGACGTCATCGACCTGCCCGGCATCGCCATCGGACTCGGGATCGGCGCGCTGCACCTCGGCGCCACGACCGACATGGTCCTGGCCAACACCTTCTTCGACTCCCTCACCGGCGCGCTGCTCGGCGGCGGCATCCTCTGGGCCATTGCCCTCATCTACCAGTTGCTGCGTAAAGTCGAAGGGATGGGCCTCGGCGACGTGAAGATGCTGGCCATGATCGGCGCCGTCACCGGCTGGGAACCGGTGCTGCCCGTGCTCTTCGTCGCCTCCATCACCGGCGCGATCTTCGGCGTCGTCGTCGCGCTCCGCAGTGAAGCGCGCTTCCGCGTGGCGCTGCCGTTCGGCGTCTTTCTCGGCTTCGCCTTTTTCATCGTGATGTTCTTCGGGGCGCCGTTGTACGAATGGTATCTCTCGCTACTGCTCCGCTGACGAAGGTCGGCTTCCGGCGCGACATCCGTCTCTTCCTGACGGCGCTCGTCGCCTTCTTCGCCGTCCTCATCGCTGTCCTGCTCATCCTCATGCAGCAGATGCTGGGACAGGCCCGCGACGCCAAGTGGGAGCAGTTCGAGCTCGTCGCCTCCGCCGCCGAGAACGAGTTGTACAAAGCGACGGAAGCAAACCTCGGCGTCGTCCTCACGTCGCTGCGCGTCCGCTACCCCAGCCTCGCCGGCGCTACGCTGACGCGCCCGGGCGGCTACACCGTCCACTCCGGCAGCGTCATCGAAGGCCAGGGCATCGAAAGCATCACCCGGCGCGGCACCTACGGCTCGCTCGAGCTCTTCTTCGACGCCTCCGATCTGTACGCGCTCCGGCGCACGTTCCTCCTCACCGCGCTCATCACCATGCTCGCTACCGGCGCGGGCGTCGTCATGCTGCTCCTCTACATCCCGCGCATCACCGGCCCGATCGAGAAGATGCTCGACCACGCCGTCCAGATGGGCAGCCGCGACCCCGGCGTCGACGAGCAGGACTTCCTCATCGACACGTTCCGCAAGTCGCTGGACACGATGAAGGCGCAACAGGAGGAGCTGCAACGGCTGCACGACCAGCAGAAGACGCGCGCCGACGAGTTCGAGCGCATCACCGCCGCCCTCACGCGCGGCCTCACCTCCGGCATGCTCGCCCTCGACCCGGAGGGCAGGATCGTGGACGCGAACCAGGCCGGGCGCGACATCCTCCGCGACCACAATCTCAACGGCGTCTCGATCGAGGAAGCACTCGGCAACAGCCCTTTCGCCGACGTGCTCCGCGACGCCGTCACCCACCGCGCACCCCTCTCGCGCCACGAGACGACGATCGGCGCGCTGATCATCGGCGTCACGACGGTCCCGCTCCTCGGCGAGGCCGGCGACTTCCTCGGCATCCTGGCGCTCTTCACCGATCTCACGTCCATCCGCATGCTCGAGCACCGCGTGCGCGACATGCAGACGCTCGCCGATCTCGGCGAAATGTCGGCCGGCATCGCCCACGAGTTCCGCAACTCCCTGGCCACGATCCTCGGCTACCTCAAGCTCGCGCAGCGCCAGACGATGCCCGACGACGCCGTCACCCGCATCCGCCGCGCGGAGGACGAGGCCTCGCAGTTGTCGGCGGCAGTCGAGTCGCTGCTCAGCTTCGCCCGGCCGATGCCGCTGCAGAAGCAGTCCGTCGATCTCCGCGAGCTCGTCGACGAGGTCGTCACCCGTCTCGAGACCACCGCCGGGGAAGTCCCGATCCACGTCACAGGCGACGGCGTGACCCTCGACGCCGACCGCCCCCTGTTCGCCCGCGCGATCGAGAACATCCTCCGCAACGCCATCGACGCCGTGCGCGAAAAAGGCACCGACGGCCGTATCGACGTCACCCTCACCCGCGATCCGCGCACCCTCACGATCGCCGACAACGGTGTAGGCCTCTCGCAGGACGACGCCGCCCGCTTCTTCTTACCGTTCCAGTCCGGCAAGCCCCACGGCTTCGGCCTCGGCCTCCCCCTGGCGAAGAAGATCGTTCTCCTCCACGGCGGCAGCATCCGCATGACCGGCGCCCCCGGCGAAGGCGCCACCGTGATCGTGGAGCTGTAGCCTCACCGAGAGCAGTGGCGCCGAGTTTGGAGTGCGGCAGCGACGCTTCATCAGCTACCGCTTTCCCATAGCGGCAGCGTCGAGCTGCCGTCCCTTTCGGTGCACCACGCAGGCCGCAGCTCGACGCTGCGGCTATAGGAAAGCGGCAACTG